>NZ_ANAT01000021.1:0-231159 GCF_000411595.1 Paenibacillus lentimorbus NRRL B-30488
TTTTAATAGACGGAAGTATGTTCGTCAATGTTTTCTAAGATTTCTTTGACGCGTCCGAGGAAACGGCCGCATACGAGCCCGTCAAGCACTCTGTGATCTAAAGACAGGCAAAGATTAACCATATCACGCACTGCGATCATCCCGTTATTCATGACAACCGGACGTTTGACGATTGATTCTACCTGAAGAATGGCCGCCTGCGGATGATTGATAATGCCCATAGATTGAACTGAGCCGAAAGATCCCGTGTTATTGACGGTAAATGTGCCGCCCTGCATATCTTCCGCGGTAAGTTTTCCGTTTCTCACTTTTTTCGCAAGGTCCGTTATTTCTCTGGCTATGCCTTTAATCGTTTTTTCATCAGCATGCTTAATAACCGGAACAAACAGCGAATCTTCCGTGGCAACGGCAATGGAGATGTTGATGTCTTTCTTTTGGACGATTTTGTCTCCCGCCCACATGCTGTTCATCTGCGGGAACTCTTTGAGAGCCTGCGCCGCCGCTTTTACAAAGAAAGCGAAAAATGTTAAATTGAAGCCTTCTTTCTGTTTAAATGAGTCTTTTATGCTGTTTCTGTACGCCGTCATGTTCGTGACGTCGACTTCCATCATCGTCCAGGCGTGCGGAATTTCTGTTTTGCTTTTATGCATATTGGCGGCGATGGCTTTTCTGACGCCTGTAACCGGAATTTCAATATCACCGGCTGACAGAGCTGGTGCCGGCGCTTGTTTTTGCTGTTGTTTCGGCGCTTGTTGCGTTGTTTGAACGGCAGCCGGCGCCGGTGCTTCCGACTTCTGCTGCATTCCCGAATCAATGATCTTTTGAATGTCTTTTCGCGTAATTCTTCCGCCTGCGCCCGTTCCTTCAACTTCTTCAAGCTGAATGCCGTGTTCTCCCGCTAATCTGAGCACGGCCGGCGAATAACGCGCTTTATTTGACTGGTCTTTACCTTTACGGTTTGCATCGGTGTCTGAAGGGGTATTCTGCTCTTCTTCCCGCTTCGGCGCCTCTTCGGTTTCCGTTTCTTCCGTTTCAATTTTGCAGATGATCTCGCCGACTGTAAGAGTCTGGCCTTCTTCTCCTACAAGTTCTGTAATCGTACCGGTAAAAGAAGACGGCACCTCCGCATTCACTTTATCCGTCATGACCTCCGCAATGGGGTCATATTTATTCACTTGATCACCGGGGGATACCAGCCACTTACTGATCGTCCCTTCCGTCACGCTCTCTCCGAGCTGAGGCATAGCCATTTGTTCAATCGCCATGTCAAAAACCTCCTTACGTCTTTAAAACTCCGCTAATTCTCTCATCGCGGCTTCTGCTTTGTCAGGATTCATCATGAAGTATTTTTCCATTGTCGGCGCATAAGGCATTGCCGGAACATCAGGACCTGCAAGCCGCTTGATCGGCGCGTCTAAATCAAATAAGCAGTTTTCAGAAATAATGGCGGCGACCTCGCTCATAATACCGCCTTCTTTCGTATCTTCTGTGATCAGCAATACTTTTCCCGTTTTAGACGCAGCTTCAATGATGGCTTCTTTATCTAACGGATAAACCGTACGCAAATCTAATACGTGCGCGGAAATTCCGTCTTTTTCAAGACGCTCGGCAGCCTGCAGAGCGAAATGGACGCATAATCCGTACGTAATGACAGTAATGTCGCTGCCTTCGCGTTTTACATCCGCCTTTCCGATCGGAAGGACGTAATCATCCGCAGGGACTTCGCCTTTAATCAGACGGTACGCCCTCTTATGTTCGAAAAACAGCACCGGATCTTCGTCACGGACTGCGGCTTTCAACAGCCCTTTTGCGTCATAAGGAGTTGAAGGCATGACAATTTTAAGACCCGGCTGGTTGGCAAAAATGGCCTCCACAGATTGGGAATGATACAACGCGCCGTGCACGCCGCCCCCGTAAGGCGCTCTGATGACCATCGGACAGCTCCAATCATTGTTTGAACGGTAGCGTATTTTGGCCGCTTCTGAAATGATTTGGTTGACCGCAGGCAGAATGAAATCGGCAAACTGCATCTCGGCAATCGGGCGCATGCCGTACATCGCGGCGCCGATCCCGACTCCGGCAATCGCTGATTCCGCAAGCGGCGTATCCATCACCCGCTCTTCTCCGAACTGTTCATAGAGACCCGCCGTGGCTTTAAACACGCCGCCTTTTCTCCCGACATCTTCCCCGAGAACAAAAACGCGCGGATCTCTTTCCATTTCTTCTTTCATTGCTGCATTAATACTGTCAATATAAGACATTACAGACATAAGTATTCCTCCCTACTTCGCATAAACGTGATCAAGCGTTGATTCAGGAGATGCGTATGGCGCTTTCTCCGCTTCGTCTGTCGCTTCGTTTACGATAGCCATGATGTCATCCAGCATGGTCTTTTCTTCTTCTTCATCTAGAAGCCCGGCTTCTTGCAAGTATGCTTTGTATAAAAGAAGCGGATCCTGTTTCTTTGCTTCTTCTACTTCTTCGCGTTCTCTGTAGCTGCTGTCGTCGTCATCACTGGAATGCGGCGTCAACCGGTAGGAAACCGTTTCTATTAATGTAGGACCTTCGCCTTTAGATGCCCGTTCGCGCGCTTCTTTCACGGCCCGGTAAACTTCCAGCAGGTCGTTTCCGTCAACTGTGACTCCCGGCATGCCGTAGCCTGCCGCCCGGTCGGAAATATTTTCGCACGCCACCTGTTTGTCATACGGAACAGAAATAGCATACTTATTGTTTTCACACATGAAAATGACCGGCAATTTATACACGGCGGCAAAGTTTGCCCCTTCGTGAAAATCCCCCTGGTTGGAAGATCCTTCTCCAAAGGTAACGAAAGAGACGATATCCTTTTTATCCATGCGTCCCGCAAGCGCGATTCCGACCGCATGAGGAACCTGCGTCGTAACAGGGGATGAGCCCGTTACGATTCTGTTTTCCTTTTGCCCGAAGTGGCCCGGCATCTGCCTTCCGCCTGAGTTCGGGTCAGCCGCTTTCGCAAAACCGGACATCATCAAGTCCTTTGCAGTCATACCGAATGCAAGCACAACTCCCATATCTCTGTAGTAAGGAAGCACATAGTCGGTATCACGGTTTAAAGCATAGGCCGCGCCTACTTGAGCCGCTTCCTGTCCTTGACATGAAACAACGAACGGAATTTTGCCCGAGCGGTTTAAGAGCCACATTCTTTCGTCGATTTTTCTGGCTAACAGCATGGTTCTATACATTTCAACGGCTTCTTCGTCAGAGAGCCCTAATGCTTGATGGCGGTTTGTAGTCATTCAAACCCCTCCTTCTTTCCTTTTAAAAATGAATCGCGTTTCCGTCTGCGGCTAACGCAGCTTCTCCAATCGCTTCTGAAAGCGACGGATGCGGATGTATGGACTGACCGATTTCCCACGGCGTCGCATCGAGCACCTTGGCAAGCCCCGCTTCAGAGATCATATCGGTGACGTGCGGACCGATCATATGAACACCGAGAATATCATCTGTATTCCGATCGGCGACGATTTTCACAAAGCCATCGCTTTCTCCGTATACAAGAGCCTTTCCGATTGCCATGAACGGAAACTTCCCGATCTTCAGTTCATGTCCTTTTCGGGTTGCTTCCTCTTCTGTCAGACCGACACTCGCCGCTTCCGGATTTGAATAAATGCATTTCGGCACAAGAGCTGCATCAAGCGGAGCCGGATTAAGACCCGCCATATGCTCAACGGCAATGATGCCTTCACGGGAGGCCACATGCGCAAGCTGAAGACCGCCGACAACATCACCGATCGCATAAATGTGCGATTCCTTCGTCTGCCCGGCTTCGTTCACGATGATAGAACCGTTTTCCGCTTCAATATCCGTGTTTTCAAGGCCGATCCCTTCAATGTTCGGCTGGCGGCCGATGGAAACAAGCATTTGTTCCGCGTGATACGTTTCTTTTTTCCATTCTTTTCAGCGGCAATTGAAACGCCGTCCGCTTTTTCCAATGTATCCGGAAGCACTTTCGCACCCGTTACGATCTTAATTCCTTTTTTCGTTAACAGTTTTTCCATCTCGCTTGAAATATCACGGTCTTCAGTCGGCAAAATGCGGTCCGCATATTCAATCACAGTGATATTGACGCCAAAATCGTTCAGCATGGATGCCCATTCAATTCCGATGACACCGCCGCCGACGATCATCATGGATTGGGGCAGACGCTCAAGCTCTAACGCTTCATCTGATGTCAGAATATATGTACCGTCCGCTTCTAAACCCGGCAGCATTTTCGGCCTTGAACCGGTTGCGATAATCAATTGTTTCGGTATCAGCATGTCGTTTTCTTCACCATTTGCGTATTCGACGGAAACCGTACCGGGAAGAGGTGAGAAGATGGAAGGGCCGAGCATACGTCCGTACCCGTTGAATACATCAATCTTCCCCTTTTTCATCAGGTGGGCGACACCTCCGGCCAGCCGGTCAACGATTCCCTGCTTTCGTTTTTGCACGCTGTCAAAGCGGAGGGAGACACCTTCCGTTTCAATGCCGAATGCTGCCGCTTCCTTTGCGGTTCGGTACACTTCCGCGCTTCTTAACAGCGCTTTACTCGGGATACATCCTTTATGCAGGCATGTTCCGCCGAGCTTTTCTTTTTCTACAACGGCCGTTTTTAAGCCGAGCTGGGCCGCTCTGATGGCGGCTACATAACCGCCCGTCCCGCCGCCCAGAATGACCACATCATATTCAGTCGCCATTTGTTTTCACTCCTTCGCCGATCTGATATTGCTTTGACTGCTCCTCACCGGCTAAAACCCGAAGCGCGCCTTGCGCGAGAGATTGCAGTTCATTTTCTCCCGGGTACACCAGTACATCCGAAATCCAATCTATGTACGATCTGATGGCGGATACGAAACTTTTCCCGTACGCCAATCCGCCCGTCAGGACGATAATGTCTACTTTTCCTTTTAATACGGCGCTTGCCGCCCCGATTTCTTTTGCTACTTGATAAGCCATGGCGTCATAAATGAGCCTCGCATGCTCATCTCCGGCCTGAATGCGTTTTTCCACCTTCACCGCGTCCGTTGTCCCCAGATAGCCGGAGAGTCCGCCCGTGCCGACAAGTTTTTTCATCATATCGGCTTTTGAATACTTGCCGGAAAAACACATCTCCACCAAATCACCCGCAGGAACGGTTCCCGCGCGCTCCGGGCTGAAGGGCCCTTCTCCGTGAAGCCCGTTGTTGACATCCGTCACCCGTCCGCAATCATGGACACCGACTGTGATGCCGCCGCCCATATGAGTGACGATCATCTTCATCTGTTCATACCGTTTGCCGAGGGACGCCGCCGCCTGACGGGCAACAGCTTTTTGGTTCAAAGCATGAAAAATGCTTTTCCGCTTGATTTCGGGCATCCCTGATACTTTAGCGAGCGGAGTCATCTCATCCACCACGACCGGATCGACGATATACGCGGGGATATTTAGTCCGTCAGCTATTTCCCTGGCAATAATTCCGCCCAGATTAGAAGCATGCTGGCCGTTGTAGCCGTTTTTCAAATCAGTGATCATGGCGTCATTCACTTCATATGTGCCGCCCTCAATCGGTCTGAGCAGACCGCCTCTGGCACAAACGGCATCAAACTTTGAAATGTTGATGCCCTGTTCGTGCAAAGACTCAAGAATGCTTATTTTTCGAAATTCGTACTGGTCGATAATGCCGTTAAATGTTTTCAGCTCTTCTTCGGGATGCCGCAGCGTCTTTTCAAAGATACAGCGTTCATTGTGAAAGACACCGATTTTCGTTGATGTTGAGCCTGGATTCAGAATGAGAATGCGTTTTTCCTTTTCGAACATTTTCATACCTCCAGATCAAATTCCTATCTTCTGCTTAATATACTTTGGCCGTTTTGCAGAAACTGGCTTCTTGAACGGCGCATGCGTTCAATTCGTTCCTCAGCCAGACGGTCGGCCGCTAAGTATGTCGGAATGCCGTCACGCGCGGAAATATCGAGCACCCGCTCAATGTTTGCATAGATGCCTTCAACTTTTTTTAAAGCCCGCTCAGCATTGTAGCCGTAAAGCTCATCGGCCACATTGATGACGCCGCCTGCATTGATGACATAATCCGGAGCGTACACGATTCCCATTTCATGAATGGTATCGCCGTGACGTGTTTCTTTCAGCTGGTTATTGGCCGCCCCCGCAATGACTTTCGCCTTCAGCTGTTTAATCGTGTCATCGTTAATGACGGCGCCGAGAGCACATGGGGCATAAATATCGCACTCCTGTGAGTAAATGTCGCCGGGATCAACTGCGCGGGCGCCGAAGTCCTCAACGGCACGTTTAACAGATTCTTTATTGATATCCGTTACGATTAAAGAAGCGCCTTCTTCGTGAAGGTGGCGGCATAGATTGTAAGCCACATTTCCCACGCCTTGCACGGCAATTGTTTTACCTTCCAGTGAATCAGTGCCAAACGCCGCTTTCGCTGCGGCTTTCATCCCTTTGTAGACGCCGTACGCCGTAACCGGGGACGGATTTCCTGATGAACCGAATGCCGGAGAAATTCCGGTTACATAGTCTGTTTCATCATGAATAATGTCCATATCTTCAACGGTGGTGCCGACGTCTTCCGCCGTAATATACCTTCCGTTTAAGCCTTGGATGTAGCGGCCGAACGCGCGGAACATTTCTTCATTTTTATCTTTGCGCGGGTCTCCGATAATAACGGTTTTCCCGCCGCCTAAGTTTAAACCGGCAGCCGCATTTTTATAAGTCATGCCTTTTGCGAGTCTCAGTGCATCTTCAATCGCCGCTTCTTCACTGTCATATGTCCACATTCTTGTTCCGCCGAGCGCAGGGCCGAGCGTCGTATCATGAATCGCGATGATCGCTTTTAATCCGGATTGTTCATCTTGGCAGAATACCAATTGTTCGTAATCGTAAGTCTCCATATATTTGAAAATTTCCATAGGTTCGTTCCTCCTACTGTTCTTGTGATGCGCAAATCGCAAGCGCAATTGAATACAGTTTATTTTCTGCGGTATCCGCTCTGCTCGTTAATGCGATCGGCGCTTTTGCACCGGCGATGACGGCAGCAACATTTGCTTTCGCAAAATAAATCATTGACTTATAAAGCATATTTCCGGCCTCGATTGAAGGAACCAAGAGAATATCCGCCTGGCCCGCTACGCTTCCGGAAATCCCTTTTTGCAGCGCAGCCGCTTGGGATACGGCATTATCCAAAGCAAGCGGTCCGTCCGCAAAGCAGCCGGTAATCTGTCCTCTATTGCACATCTGGACGATCGCAGCCGCGTTCAGCGTCGCCTCCATTTTCGGATTAACCGTTTCAATAGCGGCAAGGACTGCGGCTTTCGGCATAGGGTTCCCTACTGAATGTGCGACATGAACCGCATTTTGCAGAATATGCCCGAGCTCTTCAAGAGACGGGGCAATGTTCAGCGCTGAATCAGTCACATACATCAGCCGGTCATAGTCCGGCACTTCAAAAACGGCTACATGTGATAACACCCTTTTTGAACGAAGCCCTTCCTGGCGGTTTAAAACCGATTTCAGAAGAGTTGAGCTCGGGAGATTCCCTTTCATTAAAACGTCCGCCTCTTGTTCACGCACTGCGCGCACTGCTTTTGCCGCAGATTCTTCGGGTGAATCGGCGTGGATGATGTCAGCATTGAACTTCGGCTCATTTGCCAGAAGCTCTTTCAGCTTTCCGCTGTCACCCGTCAGTAAAAATCGTGCCGACAAGTGTTCTGCCGCCATTTTGACGGCCTGGATCACTTCTTTATCTGCTGCGTGGGCCACTGCAATGGTTTTTGCGTTTTTTGCCGCGGCTTTTTCAACTAGGTCTTTCAGCTTCATTTTGTACCACCTTTCTTGTGCGAATCCGCTTTTAACAATGCAAGTTCCGTGCCAAATATGCGAAAGGGTTTATTCCGGCTTTTTTCAAGAACACATGCAGCTGTTTGCGCTTTCTCTGCAACTTATTGCATGCCGTCATTTGCAAGGCCGTACTTGTCCATTTTGTAGTACAGATTCCGAATGCTGACACCAAGCGCTTTCGCCGTTTTGGTTCGGTTGAATTTATGCTTTTCAAGCGTTTTTTGAATGACGTGCGCTTCATATTTTTCAACAGCCTGAGACAGCTTTTCCCCTTCTATATCCGGAAAATCACTTTGGGTGCCGTTTTTTTCATTCAGCTCTGATTCGAAAACAGGCAGATGCTGCTGTTCGATCCGTTCCATGTGCGGCTCTAAAAATATCATTGCCCGTCCGAGAACATTTTCAAGCTCCCGTACGTTTCCCGGCCAGCTGTAGGCTGATAAAGCTCGCAGCGCGTTAGGCGTGAGCCCCTTTACATTGCGGCCGTAATCCTGATTGATTTTTTCAATGAGCCGAATGCTCAGCGCTTCAATATCTTCTTTGCGCTGCCGAAGAGGCGGGATTGAGATCGGATAGCGGTTAATCCGGTAATACAGGTCTTCACGGAACGCGCCTTCCGCCATGGCCTTTTCGATGTTGACGTTTGTCGCTGCGATAATTCTGACATTGACAGAAATCGCTTTAGCGCCGCCGACTCTGATAATTTCTTTTTCCTGCAGAACTCTGAGCAGCTTTGCCTGGGTGCTTTGGGTCAGCTCTCCGATTTCATCTAAGAAAATGCTGCCGTTATTCGCTTCCTCAAAAAGTCCTTTTTTGCCCCCGCGCCTCGCGCCCGTAAACGCGCCTTCCTCATAGCCGAAAAGCTCGGATTCAAGCAGGGATTCAGACAGGGCCGCACAATTGACCCGGATGAATTTATTGTATTTTCGGTCGCTTTCATTATGGATGGCGTGGGCGAAAAGTTCTTTTCCTGTGCCGGATTCTCCCCGCAGCAGAATCGTCGCCGGCGTTTTCGCCCCGAGCTTCGCCTGTTCAAGGGCGACCAGCATTTGTTCACTCGTGCCGATAATGTCGTCAAACGTGTATTTCGCTTCAAGCGTGCGGATGATCTGGCGCGCCCGATTCAGCTCAGCAGTCAGCGTTTTAATTTCTGACACGTCGTGGATGACGCCGACGCTGCCTTTTAAAATACCGTCCACAATAACGGGGGCAACATTTACGATGACATCCTTTTTATTGGGGCCGACCTTCATCCTCACACCCCGAACGGGCCGCCTTGTCCCCAATACTTTCAGGTGCATGCTTTCCCCTTCTGAGATATCGGTGGAAGCGGGTTTTCCGATGACTTCGCTTTCTGACAGCCCGGTCATTTTTGTATACGCTTTGTTGATTAACATTCCGATGCCGTTTTCATCAACGACGGAAATGGCCTCGTCTGACGATTGAATAATCGCTTCAAGCATGGTGCGGATTTGTTTTAAGTTCGTGACCTCTTCCGCCAGTTCAACTGCGTCGGTGATGTCTTTAAACACGCATAACGCGCCGAGAAGCTTTCCGCCTTCGTCAATGATCGGCAGTCTTGTCGTGACAATCTGCAGGTGCTTGCCGAGAAGCTGCTTCTGGTTATATTCCGGCTCTCTCGTTTCCAGAATCCGCGGCAGCTTTGTGTTCGGCACTACATCTTTAATTTGGCGGCCGATGACATCCTCCCGTTTTCGGCCGACCATTTTTTCTGCCATCTGATTAAATAAAATGATCGTTTCGTTGACGTCTATAAAAATCATGCCGTCGTGCGTTGAATTAAAAATCCGGTCATGCTTATACGTCTGCGACTTCAGCATTTGGATAAGCTGCTGTTTTTCCTCCATCAGCTGAAACACCATGTACGCCAATTTTCCCGGCATGACGATGGTTTGTTCTTTTTTCTCATGGAGCAGCTCATCCATGACCGCTTTATCGCCTGTTGTATGGATGATAATATCTATATCTTCAGTTATGTAGGGTTTCCAATCTGATGAGGTTGCAATTCCATATCTCCGGGCTTCTTGCAGCCCTTGCGCCTCCGGATCTTGATCAACCACCGCAATAATCCGGATCAGTTTTGTTTTCATCAAAATCTGTAGGAGCGCCGTGCCTCCTTTACCAGCACCTATAATCAGCACCTTCTGCATCCCGATACCCCTTTATATGAAAAAATTTGCACACCTGTATTTCCCGTTGCAATAATTTGCACAACCCCTATGTTACCACGTTTTGATCTCTTGACAAAATATTTTTTCGATTGGACAATAAAGGAAATCATATCGTAAAGGGGTTTTCTGAATATGAGCCGGCTTGTTGCGCTTTTAATTCTGGTCCTCCCCGGCGCTGTCGCGGCGCTCGGCATTAAGCTGATGAGAGATGCATTATTCGGGCATGCGTTTTCCCCGTTTCCGTCCCTTTTTCTTCAGGGGGCGGCCGGATTGGCGTTTTTTTTGTTCGGCCTTTATGTTCTGGCCGGGTTTATTTTGTACAGAGATCGGAAACGCAATCAAGTCAGCCCGCGGTTCAGGAAAAAAAAGCTGTAAAAAAAGCCCTTGCAAAAAAGGGCTTTTTCAGTCGTCCGGCAGTATCGTTTTGGCAATGGATTGATCCAGTTCTTCATAGTCATCGTAAGCGATCGTTTCATATAATTCTTTTCTCGTCTGCATATCCGAAAGCCCCTCTTTTTGAGAGCCTTCTTCTTTCAGAAGGCGGAAAATACGCTCAAAAGCCTTGGCAGCCGTTCTGAGTGACGTGACCGGGTAAATGACCATCTGACAGCCCATATCGGAAAATTCATCAGCACTGTAATACGGCGTTTGTCCGAATTCAGTCATATTTGCGAGAATCGGCACACTGATTTGTTTGGAAAACGCTCTGAATTCACTTTCGGATTGGAGCGCTTCCGGAAAAACAGCGTCAGCACCCGCTTTTATATAAGCGTACGCCCTTTTTAGTGCCCCCTCCAGCCCTTCCTGCTGTCTGGCGTCTGTTCTCGCAACAACAAGAAGAGTCGGCGCGGCCCGCTTGACCGCTTGGATTTTTTGCGCCATTTCTTCAATCGGCACGAGCTGCTTCCCATTCAGATGTCCGCATTTTTTCGGCAGGCGCTGATCCTCCATTTGGACGGCGGCCGCGCGCGCTTCATACATTTCTTTCGCCGTCCGGGCGGCATTCAGCACGCCTCCGAAACCCGTGTCAATATCGACGAGGACGGGCAAATCAGACGAGCGGACCAGATCTTTAACCCGTTCAGCCATTTCCGCCGACGTGATAATGCCTAAATCGGGCAGCCCTCTGCTCGCCGTGTAAGCCGCGCCTGATAAATAAAGAGCCGAAAAACCCGTTTTCTTGGCGATAAGAGCGGCCATCGCATCGTGAGCGCCGGGAATCTGCAATAGATCCGGCGCTGCCATCAGCGTACGGAACCGCTCTGCAAGCTCCTCTTGAGACGACTGCTTGCTGACGATCCACGTCATGTTTGTCACCCTCCTATTTTATATGAGAAATAAGTCCATAAATTCACTAACGCTGAGCTTCTGCATTTGGCCGCTATCTTTACAGGCCTCTTCGATTTTCCGCTGCTGCTTCAATGAAAAATGAGTGCTGATGTTTGCTGAAAACTTGGCAAGAATCTTCGGAACGGCTTCTTTTCTGCGGAATCGGTGCCCGAGCGGATATTCACATTCAATCCGTCCCGTAGCCGTGCCGTCTGTAAAATGCACCTGTACGGCATTTGAGATGGATCGCTTATTCGGGTCTAAGTAATCTATTGAGTACGCTTTGTGTTCCGTCACCTCCATTTTGCTCCGCAATGTATCAATTCGCGGGTCAGACGCCGTTTCCTCTTCATAATGATCCGCCGTGATATCTCCGAAAAGCAGCCCGATTGCCGTAATATACTGGAGGCAGTGATCCCGGTCAGCCGGATTGTGAAGCGGCCCTTTTTTATCGATAATCCGGATTGCCGACTCATGGGTCATAATCGTGATCCTGTCAATGTCTTCGATGCGGTCTTTCACCTCCGGATGAAGCCGGACCGCGCATTCCGCCGCTGTCTGGGCGTGGAATTCAGCCGGGTAGGATACTTTAAACAAAACATTCTCCATCACATAGGATCCAAGCGGGCGGGCAAGCTTCATTTCCTGCCGGTTAAATAATACGTCTTGAAATCCCCACCCGGATGCGGTCAGAGCCGTCGGGTACCCCATCTCACCTTTTTGCGCCATAAGGGCCAAATATACGCCTCTGCTCGTCGCGTCGCCGGCCGCCCATGATTTGCGTGATCCGGTGTTCGGCGCATGACGATACGTTCTGAGGCTTGAATTATCAATCCAAGCGTGAGATACGGCGTTATTGATTTCCTCTCTTGAGCCGCCCAGCATTTGTGCGCAAACAGCCGCAGTCGCCACTTTCACAAACAGCACATGGTCAAGCCCGACTCTGTTTAAGCTGTTTTCCAAAGCGAGAATTCCTTGAATTTCGTGCGCTTTGATCATTGCGCAAAGCACATCACGCACGGTAAGCGGTTCTTTCCCTTCTGAAATCCGCACTCTGGATATATAATCCGCACAAGCCAATATGCCTCCGAGATTGTCAGACGGATGCCCCCATTCGGCCGCAAGCCACGTATCATTATAATCGAGCCACCTGTTGATACAGCCGATATTAAAGGCAGCCGTGACCGGGTCTAAAACAAAAGGCGTGCCCGGGACTCTGCTGCCGTTGGGCACGGAGGTTCCCGGGACAATCGGGCCGAGCAGCTTTGTACATTCGGGATAGCTGAGCGCCAAAATTCCGCAGCCTATCGTATCAAGAAGCACATGTCCTGCCGTAGTGAAAGCTTCTGAACTGTCAATCTCCTGATGGAGCACGTAGTCAGAAATCTCTTCGATTACAGCATCCATTCGGCGGGGTTCTGTCATGTTTTCATCTTCCTTTCTCATCTGTTTACAGGCGCGCTCCGGTATAGCGGACACGCGGGCGGAAAAGCCGGTTTCGGCTGTGCTGTTCAATGACATGAGCGCACAGTCCGACCGTCCGTGCGCTGAAAAATATAGGCGTATACAGCGGGATCGGGATGCCGAGCATGTAATAAACCGGCGCTGCGTAGTAATCTAAGTTCGGATAAAGGCCTTTTTTCTCCCGCATGACGGTTTCTCCGGCTTCACACATATGATAAAGACGGAAATCACCTGAAAGATCAGACAGTTTTTTCAATGCTTCTTTCATCATGAGCGCCCTCGGGTCCATTTTTTTCATGTAGACACGGTGGCCGAAGCCCATGATTTTTTCTTTGTTTGCGAGTTTTTGAGTTAATAATTGTGTAAACCCGTCTGTATCCTTCGCTTCCTCAAGCATGTACATAACCGCTTCGTTCGCTCCGCCGTGAAGGTTTCCCTTAAGCGAGGCGACGGCTCCGGTCAGAGCGCCGTAAATATCCGATTGCGTCGAAGCAATGACACGGGCCGTAAACGTTGAGTTTGGCAATTCATGCTCACTGTATAAAAGAAGCGACCGGTCGAATATTTCTTCTTCCAAGGAGGACGGCGTTTTTCCGGTAATCATATATAAAAAGTTTGCGCTGTACGATAAGGTTCCGACAGGCGCTAAAGGCTCCAGCCCGTTGATGACTCGATAGCTGTTGACGGTCAGATTGGGCATTTTGCCTATCAGTCCGCGTACGCGGTGCTGATTTACAGAAGAGGTGCGGTCATCAATATCCTTATCAAAGCCTCCAAGCGCGGACAAACCTGTCCTCAGTCCGTCCATCGGGTGAGTACGTTCGGGCAGCAGACGGCATATACGCAAGATTTCCTCGGGAAGGTGTCCGCCGCGCCGAACGTCTTCTTCAAGCGCCTTCTTCTCTTTCGCATCAGGAAGTCTGTCTTCCAATAAGAGATGAACAATGTCCATATAGCCGGCCGTTTTAGAAAGCTCAATCAGATCGTGGCCTTTGATTAAAATACTGCCCTGCTGTGTATCCAGGAAAGAAATCCCCGTTTCCACCGCAATGACGCCATCTAAACCGGGAGAATAAGATTCCATGGTTTCGCTCCTTTGCGCACTTTTTATTGAAGAAGATACTTAGAAATAATCAGCCTTTGAATCTCATTGGTTCCTTCATAGATTTGCGTGACTTTCGCATCCCGAAATAAACGCTCCGCGGGATACTCTTTCATATAGCCGTAGCCGCCGTGAATCTGCACAGCCTCCACCGCCGCTTTCATCGCCGCATCGGACGCGAATTGCTTCGCCATAGATGCTTCTTTTCCGCACGGAAGCCCTCGCTGATACAGATCAGCAGCATGATAGACCAATAATTTGGCAGCTTCCGCATTCGTTGCCATGTCAGATAATTTAAATGAAACGGCCTGATTCGAAGCGATGGGTCTGCCGAACTGGCTGCGGGTTTTGGCGTACTCCACCGAGCAGCCGAGCGCCGCTTCGATAATCCCGAGCGCCTGAGCCGCTATGCCGATCCGTCCGACGTCAAGGTTTTTCATGGCGATTGAAAAACCCTCGCCCTCTTCGCCGAGCCGGTTTTCAATCGGAATTTCCGCTTGGTCAAACTGCAATTCGACAGTATTGGAACCTAACAATCCGAGCTTTTTTCTTTTTTCCGACAGAAAAACCGGGTGTGTTTTTTCAACGATAAACGCTGAAATTCCCTTTCTCCCTTTACCCGGATCGGTTACGGCGAATGTCAGATACAGATCTGCCGCTCCGCCGTTTGTAATAAAGATTTTTGAACCGTTCAGAATATATGAACCGCCTCGGCGCACGGCTGTTGTTTTCAGGCTTCCCGCATCAGATCCGGATTGAGGCTCAGTAAGCGCAAAAGCCCCAATATATTCGCCAGCTGCCAGCTTCGGAATATAAGTTTGTTTTTGGGCTTCTGTCCCGAAATGCAAAATCGGGATTGTCCCTACCGATGTGTGGACGGACAAAATGACGCCGACGGCCGCGCTGACTTTTGATATTTCATGAATCGCTAAAATGTAAGATGTTGTATCAGCACCCGCCCCGCCGTAAGCTTCCGGGACGGGAATGCCCATCAATCCCGCTTCGCCCATTTTTTTAATCAGCCGCTCCGGAAATTCATCTGTTGATTCCATGAGCTCAACCACCGGCGCGATTTCCTTGCGGGCAAAATCACGCACCATTTTCCTCATCATGATGTGCTCTTCTGTAAAATGCATGGCTGCCGTCTCCCCTCATGATCTTTACATCATCTGCCGTACTCATAAAAACCGCGCCCGCTTTTTTTGCCGAGCCAGCCGGCGCTGACATATTTTCTGAGCAGAGGGCATGGGCGGTATTTCGGATCTCCGAGCCCCGCGTAGAGAACCTCCATAATGGAAAGGCACGTATCCAGCCCGATGAAATCAGCTAACGTTAAAGGGCCCATCGGATGACGCATGCCGAGCTTCATCACCTCATCAATCGCTTCCTTTGAAGCTGCTCCTTCGTAAAGGCAATAAACGGCTTCGTTAATCATCGGCATTAATATGCGATTAGATATAAAGCCCGGGAAGTCATTGACTTCGACAGGGGTTTTATTCATCCGGACGGCAAGCTTCTTTACTGTTTCCGTCGTTTCTTCCGATGTGGCGAGTCCTCTGATGACTTCGACAAGCTCCATGACAGGAACCGGATTCATAAAATGCATGCCGATTACTTTTTCAGGCCTTTTTGTGACCGCGGCAAGCTCCGTAATGGGAAGAGAAGACGTATTGCTTGCCAATACGGCATGAGGGGGACAGATTTTATCAAGTATGTCAAACAATTCCGCTTTTGCTTTTTTGTTTTCGGCAATGGCTTCAATGATAAAATCAGCATCTTCCGCTTCTGTCAGTTCTGCCGGGGAAATACGGCTGAAAACGGCATCTGTCTCCTGCTGTGACTTCCGTCCTTTTGCCTGCTCTTTCTCCAGGTTTGTCTTTATGCGGTGATAACCTTTTGTTACCGTTTCCGGCTCCCAATCGTATAACTTGACGGCAAACCCGGCTTCTGCAGCAGTCTGAGCGATGCCTGCCCCCATCTGACCGGCACCTGCGACCATGATTGTTTTCATCTTCATCCGGCGCTCCCTCCTTTGATCAGTACACCTCCAGCAGGACGGCATCTCCTTGAGCCGCTCCGCTGCATATAGCCGCTATGCCTAAACCTCCTCCGCGACGCTTTAATTCGTATATTAAACTCATGATGATTCTCGCTCCGCTTGCGCCGATCGGGTGGCCGAACGCGATTGCCCCTCCGTTTACATTCACTTTCTCCCGGCTGAACCCGGCTATTTTTTCACTCACGAGCACGACGGACGCAAATGCTTCATTTACTTCAAACAAATCAATATCGTCAACGGACAGTCCGGTTTTTTCAAGAGCCGGCTGATGGCCTCTCCCGGCGCGCTTGCCAGCTCGGACGCTTCCAGTCCGACTGACGCAAAGCCAAGTATCGCTGCGAGCGGCCTGACATGCTGCTTTGCTGCTTTTTCCTCTGACATCAGCACAAATGCTCCGGCCCCGTCATTTACACCGGGAGCATTTCCTGCTGTAACCGTTCCGTCGGCTGTAAAAATTGGCTTGAGCGCTGCGAGCTGCTCAAGGCTTGTATCAGGACGCAGCCCCTCATCCGCTTCAACGATATGCTGTTTGCCCTTTTTGCCGATCCAGGTGACGGGGACAATTTCTTCACGCAATTTGCCCGCCTCAGCCGCCTCAGCCGCGCGTTTCTGACTCAAAAGAGCGTAATGATCCTGTTCATCCCGGGAAATGCCGTACTTTTTGGCCGCAGTGCTTCCGTGGACAGCCATATGTACCTGGTTGAACGCACAGGTCAGACCGTCATGAACCATTAAATCCTGAAAAACTCCGTCCCCCATCCTCACACCCCAGCGGCCGGCCGGAATGGCGTACGGAATGTTGCTCATGCTTTCCATTCCGCCTGCAATCAGCACGTCCGCATCTTTCGCCCGGATCATTTGATCACAGATGGTAACGGCCCTGAGCCCTGATGCACAGACCTTATTAATGGTTTCAGCCGGAACGGACCATGGAAGCCCGGCATATCTTGCAGCCTGCCGTGCCGGAATCTGCCCGGCACCCGCCTGGACGACCATCCCCATCACCGCTCCTTCCGCTTCGCTTTCACTGATAGCGGCGCGCTTCATTGCTTCTTTTATGGCAATGCCGCCAAGCTCGGCTGCCTTTACCTCTTTTAATGCGCCGCCGAATTTTCCGAACGGCGTTCTTGCCGCACTGACGATAACCGTTTTTCCCACAATTTTGCCTCACTTTCAATAAGATAAAAGATAACGCTTACACAAAACGCCCTGTTACAATATATGAACCGGCTGACCGAGTTATGAGTGCACCGCCTTTTTCCTGCCCATAAAAAAGAAGACTGTCTGAACAGTCTTCTCAGCTGCGGCATTCTTCTTTTATAGAAACAGCCAGCTTTGGATAATCGGTAAAAATTGCGTCTATCCCCGCTTTCATCAGCTGCTTCATATCCTCAGGACGATTGACGGTGAACGGACGGAGCGCCGCTTGGTGTTTTGCAAGATGTTTGATCACTTCAGCGCTGACCGCCGGCGTGCCAAGCTTCGGATGATAACCCGAAGCGGGAATGGCGGCAAGATACCGTTCAGGCCGGTACAGCACATCCATTGTCAGCACCGCCCGTTCAATTTCAGGCGCCAGGGTGTGGCAAATCGCGAGACTCTCATGATTAAATGAAGAAAAAATAACGCGCTTTTCCAGTCCGTAATATCTGACTTTTTTGATCACTTCTTCTTCCATTCCTTCGTAACGGAATACACTGTTTTTCAGCTCAATGTTTATCAGAAAATCAGCACGTTCCGCAAAACGCAGCACATCTGACAAAAGCGGAATTCTGACACCTTTAAAAGAATCTTTCCATTTTCCGGCGGCATCGGCGGTTCTGATTTTGTCATACGCCGTATCTTTCACAAATCCTTTCAAAGACGTGGTGCGGTCGAGGGTTTCATCGTGAATGACCACGATCCGGCCGTCTTTCGTCATCTGTACATCAAGTTCGATTCCGTCAGCCCCGTCCTCAATCGCTTTTTTGAATGCGGGCATCGTATTTTCAGGGCAGTCGCCCGACGCCCCCCGGTGGGCAAAAATATTCGTCATATGTGTCACCTCAGATGTTTTTCATCGGTTTTCTCTATTATAATCGTTATGCACATCAGGAGGGCGCTATTTACACATATTTTATCATTACCGTCCGCTGTAATAGGTTTCGATTCCGTTTACAACGGCGTCCGCGGCGTGCTCTTGTCCGTTATCGCTTTTCAGCTTGTCCGCATCTTGAGGATTTGTGATAAAACCTAATTCAGCCAGCACACTCGGCATCTTTGAATATGTAATAACATAAAAAGGAGCTTCTTTTACACCTCTGTCCCTCATCCCTAAAGACGTGACAAGCTGCTGCTGAATGTCGGAAGCAAGCCTTTCGCTGTCCGCGCCTTCATATGTCGAATTAAAATACGTTTCCGTGCCCGATGCCGTTGAGACGGCTGAATTCGTATGAAGGCTGACGAATAAATCGGATTGGCTGGCGCTCGCTTTCGCCACCCGCTCGTCCAAACGTAAAAAAGTATCGTCAGTCCTTGAAGCTACAGGTTTTGCGCCTTCTGTCTCCAATTTGGCGATCACCTTGTTTGACACCGCTAAATTGATGTTTTTCTCAAGCAGTCCATTTCCGCCGGCCCCGCTGTCTTCTCCGCCATGTCCGGCATCGATATAAATGGTTTTCCCTTGCAAAGGTTCGGCTGCATAAGCGGACGGCGCAAGCAGAAGCAGAGCGGCACCGAAGGCAGCAGCGCTTTTTGTCAGTAAACCCACGTTTTTTCCTCCCCGTTTTCACATATCTGTTTCTTTTTTCAGTTTCTCAAGCCGTAATTGTCCGTTGCTCTCTTTTTTATAGGTGATTTGCACCGCCGTATGTTCAGGCAGAGACTGACATTCAAACCGCTTAGCGAAAGGCACCTTCACCTCTTGCCTTTCTCCGTCAATTTCGACCGCGATCATATCGTTTCCGGCCGCTTTTATAAATGTTCCTTCCTGTGTAAATGACGGCGCCGCATCAGCCTCCGCGGTATACTCGCACCCTGATAACAGCCATGCGGTGAAGATCAGAAGTATGACAGACTTCACACAGATCACCTCACGTTTTCTCATTCGGCTTTATCTTTGAACAGAATGGCCGATTTGTAAAGGGAGCCTCCATTCCTCCAGCGCTTTTCCATATTTGGAATGAAGGCTATCTGACCTGCTGTTTACCTGAACTTAGAAAGAAAACAAGCTGATCAGTCTATGAAAAAGGTTCTGTCTGAAGGCCGAATATGCAGAATTTAACGGAAACGGACGACTTTCTATTCATTTTGAAAAAATATCAGATCGGCAAAAAAAGAGAGCCGCGTCATGCACTCTCCCGTATAGAAACATTCATATTTATTTTGAGCTTTTCATAAAATGAACGGGACAACTTAAAAGAGTAGCGTATTGGCGGCAATGATGAGAATAATCACTCCGCTCAGCACCGTGCTGAACTGTCCGACGTGAAAAGAACCGATGCGCAATGACGCGGCTTTTTTTCCAAGCGAGCAGCCGATCCATATGGTCAGAAAGCTTCCGATCGCCGCAGTGATGGAAATGGCAGCAGGAGAAAGCCCGATCAACCCCGCGCTTAATCCGTTGGTCAGCGCATTTGCGGATACGGCCACCCCGAGAACCATGGATTCCAATATACCGATTTCTCCCGAACCGTCGGCATCCGCTGCCTCCGGATTTTGCAGCAGACCGGCAAAACGGCCTTTTTTTCCTGACGCGCCAACACGCGCTGTTTTTCTCGGTAAAGCCAGCAGAATGATGCGGATACCGATGACAGATAAAATAAACGCCGCCAGCAATACAGGAAGAAAGCCCGGTAAAACGGCTGAAATCCATTTGCCGAAATAAATTCCGATATAACTGAATACAAAACAGATAAAAGCGATCATCATATTTGACGCATGCGATATTTTGATTTTTCTGATGCCGTATGACATCCCCACTCCTAAATTATCAATGCTTGAGGACACTGCCAAACCTAAAATCAATAACCAAGCCATGTTCGTTTCTCTCCATTCTTTGATGTCTTTTCAACATGTTGTGCCGTTGAATCTACACTATCCTATTCAGCAGCACAGAAAAGGTACCTTTTCTGCAAAAATTATTGATTGACGATCATCATTCCGGCGGAAACGAGGTGACACCCTTGACAGAAAATAAAATAAGACACTGGGACCCCTTTTAAAATCACTGCTTGATAAGCACTCGCTCTCCATGAGAAAGCTCGGCGCCTTAACAAACATTGATACGGCCACCATCTCCCGGATTATCAACGGCAAACAGAAGGCCAATTTAAAGCATCTTCAGGAATTTTCAAAACACCTCCGCACCCCGCTGGAGGAATTGCTTGAGGCGTCAGGCATAGACATCGGTCATGAAAAAGAAGCTGCGCCGCAAGACCCGATGCACGCGATTCAGGATATGCTGAATATGGCCGAGATGTTTGATCAGCCTTTTTCCCGGGAGCAAATTGAGCGCGAACTGACCAGATATGAACAATACGCCAAAACCCAGCAGGGCCATCGCCTGATTTGCGATGAGTTTCAAAAGAAAATGGACAATGAAGAAAGCGTCGGCCCTTTTATTGATCATTTGAAAAACATGCATCATCAGTATATGGATGAATCAACACCGGCTGAAGACCGCGCGATTCTCGGGAGCGCGCTGCTGTATTATATTTTAGCGACCGACGTCATTCCGGATTACATGTTTCCGATCGGCTACCTGGATGACGCCATCGCCGTTCAAATCGCTTTGAACCGGCTGAAAAAAAGTAAAAGCGCTTAAAAAAGCGCCCTTTTTGTGTTGAAAAATATGAAACACCGCATTACGGTTTTGTCAAAACAGAGACAGCTGTCATATGATACATCAACCTAACAAAAAGGAGGGTGTCTTCTATGGACAGCAACACAGTAGTGGCAGTGTGCGCTCTGTTAAGTGTTGTGATTCAGATCGGAACGATATTCGCCGCAGGAAAGTGGAAAAAAGAATAAACAAATTGACGGTTTTTTCGCACAAGCGTATGCTTATAAATAACCTTGTAAAAGATAAGAAAGAAGATATGCATATGAAAAAAATCATTCTCCTCTTCGCCGCCGCTGTCATATTCAGCTCGATCGGCCATCAAATTTCAGGAGGATATAAAGATCCTGAAAAGGAACGGAGAAAACCGTTTCATTCGTTTAAATGGTTCAGCCGGTCATAACCTCCGGAAGAAGAACAAGCAAAATAATTGCACACAATGAAAACATAAGCTAGAATACGGACGAGTTAAACTCCTAAGGAAGAAGGCGAAATGATGAAGCAAACTTATCAACCGCTGTTTGAACCTTTTACGTTCGAAAGCGGCGTCACCATACCAAACCGTATTTCAGTCGCACCGATGACACATTATTCATCAAATGATGACGGAACGATTTCCGACCGTGAATTAAGCTACATTACTCCCCGTTCAAAAGAAATGGGAATGGTCATTACGGCATGTGCAAACGTAACGCCGGACGGCAAAGCGTTTCCAGGCCAGCCCGGCATCTATGATGATTCTCACATTCCCGGCTTGAAAAAACTCGCTCAGGCGATCCAGTCTCAAGGAGCGAAAGCCGTTGTGCAGATTCACCACGGAGGATTGGAATGCCCTCCTGAACTCGTGCCAAACAACGACGTCGTCAGTCCGAGCGGCTCAGAAGAAGACGGCAGACAAACGTCCCGGGCTCTCACCGAACAAGAAATTGAGCACATCGTGAAAGCATTCGGCGAAGCGACACGCAGAGCGATTGAAGCCGGCTTTGACGGTGTTGAAATTCACGGGGCAAACGGGTACCTGATTCACCAATTTTATTCACCGAAAACAAACCGGCGCACAGACCGCTGGGGCGGAAGCGATGAAAAGCGCCTTGCGTTCCCGCTTGCAGTCGTTGACGCTGTCAAACAGGCGATTGATACACACGCTGAAAATCCATTCGTTCTCGGCTACCGCCTGTCACCGGAAGAGCCGGAAACACCGGGGCTTACAATGAAAGAAACATTCATGCTCGCCGACGCGCTTGCGGAAGAGAACTTGGATTATCTGCATATTTCACTGATGGATGTCAATTCCAAAGCCCGCCGCGGCGCGGATACTTCACGGACCCGGATGGATTTATTAAACGAACGCGTCGGCCATAAAGTGCCGCTGATGGCCGTCGGTTCCATCTATACCGCGGACGAAGCGCTTGCCGTATTAGAAAGCGGAATTCCGCTGGTGGCTCTGGGACGTGTCATTTTGATTAACCCCGAA
Organism: Paenibacillus lentimorbus NRRL B-30488; assembly: GCF_000411595.1. NCBI lineage: Bacteria > Bacillati > Bacillota > Bacilli > Caryophanales > Paenibacillaceae > Paenibacillus > Paenibacillus lentimorbus. The sequence continues at coordinate 22,303 of NZ_ANAT01000021.1, forward strand.
TGGGCGGTGCTGGTCAAAGAAGGCCGCGAACAGGAAATCGAAAAAGCCATTCAAGCATCTGAAATCGAGAAATACCGACTTCCTGAACCGTTATGGGAAATGATTCAGAATACAGGCGGCTGGGTGCCGTTTGAAAAGTAGACTAAAAAAAACTGCCGGATGTCCGGCAGTTTTTTTTGATTCACAAGTTTTTACCGCTTTGTTTACTCTTATTTCCAACACACAGCGTACATATAGTAAATAGATTAATAGAAAGGAGACCGTATATGATGGCTGGTTTCCCTATTACGATTAACAGTCTTTCCGGAAACGGGGTTGTCAATGTCGGCGGTGCGTTTTCGATAAGTCCTTTAACCGTATCAAAAACCGTCTACGGCTCAGGAGGGGGAAATACAGGTATGGTCCTGCAAATGAATCAATCCAGCACATCTCAATCTTCAAACTCTCAATACTCTGATCAAAATGTAACGAAAACATTATGACATCCGTATTTCCCTCCCTTTCCGGCTGGCAGCAGCCGGATTCTTTTTGCCGTTTTGTTTAATCTTATTCAAATATCACAGCGTACATATAGTTAGTAGACTGAGAGAGAAAGGAGAAAAAATAGAATGAGCGGTTGCCCGATTACGATAAACAACGTATCAGGAAACGGAGTTGTCAATGTTGGCGGCGCCATATCCATCAGTCCGCTGACTGCATCAAAAACCGTTTTCGGTGCCGGAGGGGGAAATATCGGCATTGTCATTCAAAACAATGCTGTAAGCCAGTCCAAAATGTTTGAACATCAATTTTCAGATCAGAATATTGTAAAGTCAATTTAAGGGCTGCCATGCAGCCCTTACTGCATAAATAAAGCAGGCACACTGATTTCCCGAAAACTTGATTTTAAACATCAGCGGTCACCTTCTCATGTTTTGAATGATTTCAGTTAAAGATGAATAGAATGCAGATTGAAAGCATGAGTACTGAATCTCATTAAGGAAAGAAGGAATCGTGATGAAAAAACTTTGCCGGGAAGTTTGGATTGAAGTTGACCTTGATGCGATAAAAAAGAATGTACGGGCGATCCGCCGCCATATTCCGAATACGTCTAAAATTATGGCCGTCGTAAAAGCGAACGCTTATGGCCACGGGTCTGTGGAAGTAGCGCGGCAGGCACTGGAAAGCGGGGCGAGCGAGCTTGCTGTCGCAAGCGTCGAAGAGGGAATTGTGTTACGGAGAGCGGGAATTACGGCACCTATTCTCGTGCTCGGCTTCACAGCTCTCAGCTGTGTGAAAAAATCTGCCGTTTGGAACATCACATTATCAGCGTTTCAGGTCAGCTGGATCAAAAAAGCGAATCGGATATTGGAAAAAGAAGCAGATTCGAAACGGCTTTCCATTCATATCAGTGTGGATACCGGAATGGGCCGGCTGGGTGTGCGCACGGAAGAAGATCTTTTAGCAGTGGTGAAAGCGCTCAAGTCGAGTACATACCTGTCATGGGATGGCATCTTTACACATTTTTCAACAGCGGATGAACCGGACACTGAGCTGACGATGCTGCAGCACGAAAAGTTTATCAGCTTCCTCCGCTTTTTAAGGAATCAAGACATTACGCTGCCTACCGTGCATATGTGCAATACAGCCGCCGCTATCGCATTCCCGGAATTCAGCGCCGACATGATCCGTTTAGGCATTGGGTTATATGGTTTATATCCGTCCGCCTCGATAAAGGAGCTGAGCCTCGTGGATCTCACGCCCGCACTAAGTTTAAAGGCGCGTATCGCTTATGTGAAAGCCATGGTGACAGATCCCCGGACCGTCAGTTATGGTGCCACATATATCGCCGAACCGGGTGAAATCATCGCGACGATTCCGATCGGCTATGCTGACGGTTACTCCCGCGCCCTGTCCAACCGCGGGTTTATTCTGCACCGCGGCAGACGGGTGCAGGTAGCGGGGAGAGTGACAATGGATATGATAATGGTCAGTTTAGGTGAGAATGAGGGCAAACAAGGAGAAGAAGTCGTCATCTACGGCAAACAAAAAGAAGCCGAGATTTCCGTTGATGAAATTGCCGAAATGCTCGGTACGATCAGCTACGAAGTCCTGTCTGTGTTAAGCCGCCGCATCCCCCGCTTTTATTTCCGAGAGGGCAAAATCATTAAAATATCAGCTCCGGTATTATACGTATAGACGGCATAGTTCCCGTATTTATGTATAGAACAAGTACCAGCGTGAGTGATTCCCATTGTTTTCGTCAGCAAAATCTCAAAACGCCTTCTCTTCCGCGTTCATGCACGGAATAGAAGGCGCAAAAAGACATTTAGCCAAAGGCTTGCGTTACGAAGCTTTATGCTCCAATCTCAGCTTGTCAGCAACCATCGCGATGAACTCTGAATTGGTTGGTTTTGCTTTTGTCATGCTTACAGTATACCCGAACAGTGAAGAAATGGAATCAATATTTCCCCTGCTCCATGCGACTTCAATGGCGTGGCGGATGGCCCGTTCTACACGGCTTGCGGTCGTGTTGAATTTTTTGGCGATGTCGGGATAAAGGACTTTTGTGATGCTGCCGAGGAGTTCAATATCGTTATACACCATGGAAATGGCTTCACGCAAATAAAGATAGCCTTTGATATGGGCAGGCACACCGATCTCATGGATAATGCTTGTAATGCTGGCATCGAGATTTTTCCGCTTCGGCTCCGGCTGGCTGCGGATAATGCTGCTTTGCGCGGACGGCGCACGGTGTGTGACACTGCAGACATTTCCGCTTACCTGGCGGATATGGCCGACAAGGTTTTCCATATCAAACGGCTTCAGGATGAAATAGGACGCGCCTAAATCGACGGCTTTTTTCGTAACGTCTTCCTGACCGAATGCCGTCAGCATGATGACGTTCGGCTGCTTCTCGAGCTCTGATTCCCGCAGACGCTCCAAAACCGCAAGTCCGTCCAGATGCGGCATGATAATGTCTAAAACGAGCACATCGGGATTCTTATCTTTAAACAAAGAAAGACATTCCTGTCCGTTATAAGCAACGCCGATCACTTCCATATCATCCTGTCCCTCTATATATTCACTCAACAGGCTTACAAGCTCTCGATTATCATCAGCAACACAAACTTTAATTTTCTCCACGTTTCTTCCTCCCCCAATGTATTAACAGGACGCAACCCATTTGACTGCTATATGTTACATTCGACAAAACCACTACTTCCCCTTTTAAAAAATCCATATTTACCAATAATAGTGGTATATCTTTGTTTTTCTAGCATTTTCTAGGTTTTTCGACTAAAAATTAAGTTTGACAAATCAGGAAACGTGAATTTGTCGAAAAATCTTCATGTCTTATTTTACATGAATCCCGGAAAGAAGTGAAGAACGCATCACATAAAAAAACTGCCGGATCATCCGGCAGTCAGCTTGCTTTGTCTTTCCCGTAAACATCAACACCCGCTTCAGACAGCATCCATTCGATATGAACGCCGTAGCCGCTTGTCGGATCATTGACAAATACGTGGGTTACGGCTCCGACGACCTTTCCGTTCTGAATGATCGGGCTTCCGCTCATCCCCTGAACGATTCCGCCGGTTCTTTTCAGCAGTTTCGGATCTGTCACTTTCAACACCATTCCCTTTGTCGCCGGGAATTTTTGCGGCGTGGTGCTGACGATTTCAATATCAAATTTCTCTACTTTATCGTTTTCGATAACCGTCAGCATTTGCGCAGGTCCTTTTTTACTTCATTTGACAAAGCAATCGGAAGCGCTTTGTCGGAAATGTTGTTTTTAATCGGCTGATGCAGTGTCCCAAAAATGCCGAACGGGCTGTTGCGGTTAATATCGCCGATTGTTTTCCGTTCTGACGAAAACCTTGCCAGTTTTTCGCCGGGATTGCCGCCTTTTCCTTTTTCAATCGATGTTACAGTAGAACGGACGATTTCTCCGTCTTCTACAACAATCGGTTTTTTGTATCCATATCAGAGATGACGTGGCCCAATGCGCCGTATTTTTTGTTTTCGGTTCAAAAAATGTCATGGTGCCGATGCCGGCTGCCGAATCGCGGATATAAAGGCCGATTCGATATTTCCCCTCGGCTTCGTCCTTTGTCGGAATCAGCTTTGTTTTGATTTTTTGCTTATCGCGTTTCACCAATAAATCCAAAGATTCACCGGTTTTGCCCGCTTTTTGAATAAACGGGGCGATGTCGCTCATTTTTTCAATTTTATGTCCGTTCATTTTAATAATGATGTCGCCAGATTCAATACCCGCTTGTTCTCCCGGAGACTTTTTCCCATCCTTTGTCATCACCTGGTGAAAACCGACGACCAAAACACCGACTGAATGCAGTTTTACACCGATGGACTGTCCGCCCGGAATGACCTTCAATTCTGGAAGGACACGCACTTTCGTTTTTTTAATGGGAAACCCGGCAAGATCATATACTACTTCTGACCGGCCTTGTGTTTGCCCTGTTATGTTTGCATGACCGTGCTCTTCTTTCAGCGTAAAGGCTTCTGATAATTCGCCCTTTTCAGCGCTTATTGATGCATTGACCGGAACGGCCTGAGTCTGGTTTTCAAAGACGCTCATTTCTGACGGTATCAGTAAATATTCTTTAAACGGCTTAAAAAAGCCTACACTTAGTAAAGAAACAAGGAGAATTACACCTATTGCTTTCCTCATGTTATCGTGCATTCATTCCTTCACTCTCCTCGCTCCTATCCCACACCACTTTCTTTTCTGCTACATCTATACTTTTGCCTTCCTGCGCTTGATTTATAACCGGCATACGAAGAAAAACATTGGATACACTGTTAGAGAAATGGAACAAAAAATAAGCTGCCTGTATCAGCAGCTTATCCTGTCGTTTTTACCTGTCCGGCCTGTTTTAAAAGCTCTTGTGCATGCCGCTTCGTCAGATCGGTCACTTCAACACCCGCAATCATGCGGCCGATTTCCGCTACCTTATCCTGCTTGGAAAGCGGCGTGACATGCGTTGTCGTCCGGCCGTCTTTGAATTCTTTTGCGATCAGAAGGTGTGTATCCGCCATGGCGGCAACCTGCGGCAGGTGTGTAATGCAGAGCACCTGTGAACCGGTCGATACTTTATGGATTTTTTCCGCGATGGCTTGGGCAACCCGCCCGCTTACACCGGTGTCCACTTCGTCAAAGATGATGGAGGTGACATCCTGCTGGGAAGAAAAAATACTCTTCATCGCCAGCATCACCCTTGAAAGCTCGCCTCCGGAAGCGACCTTTGACAGCGGTTTTAAAGGCTCACCGGTGTTTGTTGAAATTAAAAACCTCACAAGGTCAATCCCCTTTTGGGTAAGCTGCACGGGCTGCCCGTTGACAACCGGTGCTTCACTGGCTGACGGATCGGTTTTCACGAGAAATTCCGTATCAAACGTTGATTTGCCCATATACAGACTTTTTAATTCCTGATGAATCGCTTCCGCCAGTTTCTTAGCCCATGCTTTTCTGATTTTTGATAAATTCGCGGCTTCTACGGCCACATCTTTGCCGACCGACTCCAGTTCCTTCTTCAGCGCTTCAAGGTGGCTGTCGCGGTTCTCGATTTGATCGATTTCCTCTTCTATTTTGGAGCCGTATTCCAAAATGTCTTCTACCGTCGCTCCGTATTTGCGCTTCAGCTGTTTGATCTCATTTAAACGGGTTTCAATAAAATTCAGCCGTTCCGGGTCATATTCCAGATCATCTAACAGATTGCGCATCTGAAAGGTTGCATCCTCCAACAGATAATAGGAACTTGACACACTTTCTGACAGCTTTTGCAGCGGTTCATTGATATCCGAAATATCTTCAAGCTGGGCAGAGGCCATTCCGACCCAGTCAAGCCCCCCCTGTTCGCTGCGGAGCGCATTATAGGCGTTTTGCAATGATTCATAAATTTTTTCAAAGTTGGATATCTGCTTCCGCTCTTCCTGAAGAAGCTCGTCTTCATTCAATTCAAGCTTCGCCGACTCGATTTCTTCAAGCTGAAATTGAATCAGGTCTAGCCGATGCGCCATTTCCTGCTCGCTTTCTGACAGCTTCTTCACTTTTTTGAGCAGCTTCATATAACGCTCATAGCCTTCATGGTAAGCCTGAAGCGCGGATTCGGCCTCAGCGCCCGCAAACCTGTCCAACAGCTCTAAGTGTTTATCGTCCTCCATTAACAGCTGGTTATCATGCTGTCCGTGAATATCTAATAAAAGTCTGCCGATTTCCCTCAAAGCCGCAATCGTCACTAATTTTCCGTTGACACGGCAGACGCTTTTTCCTCCGGCATTAATGTCCCTTCTCATGACAATCATGTCGTCAGATGCGTCTATTCCCTGCTCACGGCATACTTCAAAAACGGGATGACCGCTGTCCAATAGAAACAGTCCTTCAAGCTCGGCCTTTGTTTCACCGTAACGGACAAATTCAGACGAGCCGCGGCCGCCGACTAATAGGGAAACGGCGTCTATAATAATTGACTTGCCGGCCCCTGTTTCTCCCGTCAGGACGGTGAGCCCCCGCTCAAACGAAATCGTCAGTTCCTCTATAATGGCAAAGTTTTTTATTGATAGTTCAGCTAACAAACAGCATTCCACCTTTTATCTGATAATTACGCTACAGCAGCTCCAAAAGACGGCTTTGAACGCCCTCCGTATCTTCAGGCGTCCTGCAGATGATTAAGATCGTGTCATCTCCGCAAATCGTGCCCATGATTTCTTCCCATTCGAGATTATCCATCAGAGCGCCGATTGCCTGAGCATTCCCCGGCATCGTTTTTAATACGATCATATGGCTTGCTGAGTCAATTTTTACGAACGCATCCATTAATGAACGCTTCAGTTTTGACAGCGGATTGAACCGCTGATCCGCCGGCAGGCTGTATTTGTAGGAGCCGTTGTTTGTCGGCACCTTTACGAGATGCAGCTCTTTAATGTCTCTGGAGACAGTCGCCTGAGTTACCTTATATCCTTCTTCTCTCAGCATGTCAACTAAGTCATCCTGCGTTTCAATCTCATGGCTTGTAATAAGCTCTCTGATTTTTATATGCCTTTGGCCTTTTGTCATGTAAGCACCTCTGTTTTCAAGCTGTTCTTGTCATTATGTTAACCGCTTCTTGATAAAAAGTACATGATGGCAGAAAAAGGAATAATAGCCCCCTATTATTCCGGTACATCTGTCTTTTTGGCTTTTAATGTCTCATGTGCTTCGCGGACGGTACGGAGAATGTCTTCTTCCGGCAGTTCAGCGCCGTTTCCGTCTTCTCCGCCCCATTCCAAATGAAGCAGAAACTCAATATTACCGTCTCCCCCTGTAATCGGTGAGAAGGACAGTCCTTTCACTGTATATCCTTCAGAAGCGGCAAATTGATTCATGCGGCGGAGAACGTCAGTATGAACGCCGGGATCTCTGACAATGCCTTTTTTTCCGACGGATTCCCGTCCGGCTTCAAATTGCGGCTTTACCAGTGCGATACAATCGCTCCCCGGTACAAGCAGCGTTTTTAAAACCGGGAGAATGAGGCGGAGTGAGATGAAAGAAACATCGATTGTCGCAAATTCCGGCAAACCCTCTGTGAAATCGGAAGGCTCGGAATAGCGGAAATTCGTCCGTTCCATGACGACGACCCTCTCGTCCTGTCTCAGCTTCCAGGCAAGCTGATTATAGCCGACATCCACTGCGTAGGATCGCTCGGCTCCGTTTTGGAGGGCACAATCCGTGAATCCCCCTGTAGACGAGCCGATGTCAATCATCGTTTTGCCTTTTACCGAGACAGGAAACACTTCCAAGGCTTTTTCAAGCTTTAATCCGCCTCTGCTGACGTATTTAAGAGGGTTTCCTTTTACCGTTAACGGAAGATCCCGGGCGATTTTTTCACCCGGTTTGTCCAATCGGTTTTCATTTGAGTATACGATGCCCGCCATAATGGCGCGTTTCGCTTTTTCCCGCGTTTCCGCAAGGCCTTTTTCTACAAGAAGTACATCTAATCGTTCTTTTTTTGCTGTCATGATCCAATTCCTTTATGTGTCTTCGGCGGCATCAGCAGTTTTATCCGGTTCATAACCTCAGCCTTCGTGAGACCGATTTCTTCAAGCAGGGCGGTTACGCTGCCGTGTTCAATAAACCGGTCTGGGATGCCCATTCTGTCAATCGGTGTATGATACATGCCGAGGTCATGAGCGTATTCAAGAATCGTGCTGCCGAATCCGCCTTCAAGCACGGCTTCTTCTATCGTTAAAATCGGCAGACCTTCATTAAGAATGGCCTTCATCATTTGTTTATCAATCGGTTTTATGAACCTCGCATTCACGACACGCACGGACAGGCCTTCTTTTTGCAGTTCTTCAGCCGCTTCCAGCGCCATTTCAATGGTCGTACCGAATGTTAAAATGACCGCGTCTTTTCCGGGACGGAGCACTTCCCATGTTCCGATCGAAATGGTTTTCAGCTCTTTATCCATCTTTACGCCGAGCCCGTTTCCGCGCGGGAAGCGCATCGCGATCGGACCTTCCTCATAGGAAAGGGCTGTATTGACCATATGGCGGCCTTCATTTTCATCCTTCGGCATCATTAAAACGAGGTTCGGTATATGCCGCAAAAAGGCGATGTCAAAGACGCCTTGATGCGTCTCCCCGTCAGCGCCGACCAAACCGGCGCGGTCAATGCCGATAAATACATTCGCGTTTTGACGGCAGATATCATGGACGACCTGATCGTACGCCCGCTGCAAAAAGGTCGAATAGATCGCAAGAAACGGCTTCATCCCCTGAAGCGCCATTCCCGCGGCCATTGTCGCCGCATGCTGTTCTGCGATTCCGACGTCAAACATGCGCTCAGGAAATTCTTTCGCAAATCCTTCAAGCTTAGAGCCGACCGGCATAGCCGGTGTAATCGCGACAATTCTGTCATCCTCGCGCGCCAGCTCCTGCACGGTGCCGCTGACAAGTCCGCTCCATGAAGGCGCCGCGGCTTTCGGCTTGACGAAATCACCCGTATTGATTTTATAAGGACCCGTTCCGTGCCATGTGCCGATTGTGTCGGTCTCAGCCGGTTTATAGCCTTTGCCCTTTTTCGTAATGACATGTAAAAGGACAGGGCCTTTCGTTTTTTGGCGTATTGCAGGTTTTCAAACAATTCGTGGTAGGAATGACCGTCAACCGGGCCTAAATACGTAAAGCCCAGCTCTTCAAAAAACATACCTGACACAAGCATATATTTTAAGCTGTCTTTTATCCGTTCCGCTGTGGCGGCCAATTTTCCGCCGACGGCCGGGATGCGCTTAAATAAATATTCAAGCTCGTCTTTTACCCATTGATATTTGCCGGCCGTGCGAAGCCGTCCCAGCATAGAATGAATCGCCCCGACATTCGGCGCAATGCTCATCTCATTATCATTCAGAATGACGATCATATCTTTTTTCTCATCACCGATATGGTTCAGCGCTTCAAGCGCCATTCCTCCGGTTAAAGCGCCGTCTCCGATAATCGGGATGATATATTCTTTCGATCCTTTAATATCACGGGCGGCAGCCATTCCCATCGCGCCTGAGAGCGATGTTGAGCTGTGGCCTGTTTCCCATACGTCATGTTCGCTTTCGCTGCGTTTCGGGAAACCGCAAAGCCCTTTATATTGGCGCAAGGTTTCAAACTCCTTGCCGCGCCCGGTTAACAGTTTATGAACATAGGACTGATGTCCGACATCCCATAAAAATTTATCTTTCGGACTGTCAAATTCTTTGTGAAGCGCAATTGTCAGCTCGACAACCCCGAGGTTCGGCCCGATATGGCCGCCAGAGGCAGACAGCGATGTGATGAGGAAATTGCGGATCTCCTCACTCAGCTCTTCCAGCTGTTCAATTGACATCTTTTTAAGAAATGACGGGTCCTGTATTGATAAAAGATCCAAAGCGGATCAACTCACTTTCAGCATGAATTTCTGCAAATTAAACAGTGTCTTTTTGAAAAAGAAAAAGACTCCCTTTGTATTTTCATCGAAACTGCTTACATTTTACCATAGGAGCGGCAGCCCCTTCAAATCAGGACCGTTTTTAATGATCTCTCGCCGCGATTAAATCACAGAGGTCATGCAGCAGTTCTTTCTGAAGAGAAAGGCCGCTGATGATCCGTTTCGCCTCGCTGATATGATACGCCAGCTTCTCTTTCGCGCCTTCAAGCGTTAAAAGCGACGGATACGTTGACTTTTCATTCGACGTGTCTGAGCCGACCGGTTTGCCGATCTTCTCCTCATGCCCTTCAATATCAAGTATGTCATCTCTGATTTGAAATCCGATGCCGATATGGCTGCTGAACAGACGCAGCTTTTCGACTTCATCCTCCGGCGCATCTGCCAAAATGGCGCCCGCCGTCACAGAAAAACCGAGGAGCTTGGCCGTTTTCCGCTCGTGGATGGATTCCAGCTCCTCAAGCGTTATCCGCTTTTGTTCCGCTTCCATGTCGGCAGCCTGCCCGCCGACCATTCCTTCCGTTCCTGCCGCGCTGATCAGCTCATCGACGAGACGGAGCCGTTTTTCTGCTGAAACCGCCTCAGACACGTGAGATGTGATCAATTTAAAGCTTTCTGTCAGAAGCCCGTCTCCGGCCAATACGGCTGCCGCTTCTCCGAAGACTTTATGGTTGGTGGGCTTTCCCCGGCGCAGATCATCATCGTCCATGCAAGGAAGATCATCATGGATTAAGGAATACGTATGAATCATTTCGACAGCGCATCCGACCGGAATCCCGTCTTTTTCATCTTTTCCGTAAGCATTCAGAACGGCTAAGACGACGAGGGGACGCAGCCTCTTTCCGCCCGCTTCCAAAGAATACAGCATAGATTTTTTGAGGGTTTCAGGCATCGCAAGCCGTTCCGTATACAAAGAAAGCTGCTGTTCAATCAGTTGTTTGCGCGATGCTAAAAATGCGTCCAGTTTATTTGTCACCTTCTTCTTCCTCCTGAACGCTGAAAGGTGCAAGTTCGCCGTTATCTTTTAAAATAAAGTCCATTTGCTTTTCGACATGCTGAAGCTTTTCATGGCACATTTTTGAAAGGGCCATCCCTTCCTGAAAATAATTAATCGCCTGCTCAAGCGGCACGTCTCCTTCTTCAAGCTTTGCCACAATGCCTTCAAGGCCTTTCATCGCCTCTTCAAATGTCAGCTCTTCACTTTTTTTGGTTTCTGTCATTTTCGTTCGCCTCTCTTTTGCAATACTTCACACGTCAGAACGCCGTCTGTCATCTTTACTTCAAGCGTATCATTTTGTTCCACTTGATCAACGCTTTTGATCAGCTCTTTGTCTTTATAGGCCAGACTGTATCCTCTCTCCATCACCTGAAGGGGACTTAATGCATTCAGTTTACCAAGAACCGTCTGAAACTGCGAATGAAGCTGCTTCAGCTGGACATTCATGCTTCGGGCGAGCTGATTTGAGCGCTCCTCGTACCGTTTTTTCGCCTGTTTCAGCTGGGTTTCAGGGTGGAGCGCCGTTAATCTGTACGTATTCCGCTCCAGCTGCCTTTGTTTCCTGTCCGTAAGCCCTGTGAGCTGTGATTGGAACTGCTGATACAAAAGATCAAACTGCTGTTCTTTTTGGGTATACAATCGTTTCGGAAAACGGAACGCGTAGGATGACTGGAGCGATTGAACCCGTTCTTTTTTCTTGCTGATATGCTGCTGCATCGCTCTTGTCAGGCGGACTTCCGCCGTTTTTGTCCGTTCCATTAAGTCCGTCGTGTGGGGGACGGCGATTTCTGCCGCTCCTGTCGGCGTTGCCGCCCGGATATCCGCGACGAAATCACTGATTGTAAAATCTGTTTCATGTCCGACGGCTGATATAATCGGAATGGCGGAAGCAAAAATCGCCCGGGCCACGATTTCTTCGTTAAATGCCCACAATTCTTCGATCGAGCCCCCTCCCCTTCCGACGATCAGGACGTCACACATTTTTTGTGCATTGGCTTCTTCAATGCGCTTCACAATCGATCTGCTGGCATTTTCACCTTGAACGAGCGCGGGAAGCACAATGACTTTCACAAGGGGGTATCTTCTTTTGAGTGTGGTAATGACGTCTCTGACGGCTGCTCCCGTCGGTGACGTGACGACCCCGATCGTAGCCGGAAAAGCGGGGATGGCCTGCTTATGCCGGTCATCAAACAACCCTTCGCCAGCAAGTTTTTCTTTAATTCTTCATATGCTAAGTAGAGCGCCCCCACACCGTCCGGCTGCATTTCTTTCGCGTACAGCTGATAGCTTCCGCTCGGTTCATAGACGGAAATGCCGCCTCTTACGATGACCTTCATTCCGTCCTCGGGCTTAAACGCAAGCCTCGAACTTTGTCTTTGAAACATGACAGCCTGCATGCGGGCATGCTCATCTTTTAATGTAAAATAGATGTGGCCTCTCGTATGAATTTTAACATTGGAGAGCTCACCCTTAATCCAAATGTCTTCAAGATGAGGGTCCACATCGAATTTTCGTTTAATGTATTTGGTCAGCGCGGAAACCGTGACATATGCCGCTTCACTCACATCCTGCACTCCTTTCATAAAGGCTTTTTGCCCTAAACTAAGAAAACCCGCTCTGGCTGAAAGGAGCCTTAAGAAGCGGGTATCGTGCTCATTGTCACACTTTTTGTGACTGTCTCCGGTTATCTATGATAACGTACGTCTGGCAGATTTAACAGTATTATGCGCAAGCATTGTGATGGTCATCGGACCTACTCCGCCCGGCACCGGTGTAATGAAAGATGCTTTTTCTTTCGCTTCATCAAACTGAACGTCTCCGCAGAGTTTTCCGCTTTCGAGACGGTTGACGCCGACATCAATGACAATGGCGCCCTCTTTGATTTGATCGGCTTTGATGAAATTCGCTTTACCGACCGCTACTACAAGAATATCTGCTTTTTTCGTATGCTCAGACATATTTTTCGTACGGGAATGGCAATATGTGACGGTCGCGTTTTCGTTCAGCAGCAGCTGGCCGACCGGTTTACCGACAATATTGCTTCGTCCGACTACAACAACTTCTTTGCCGGAAAGATCTACGTTCGTCTTTTTCAATAACTCGACAATTCCGTGCGGCGTGCATGGAAGAAATGTATCTTCGCCAAGCAGCATTTTCCCGACGTTGAGAGGGTGGAAACCGTCAACATCCTTATCGGGAGAGATCCGCTCGATTACGGCTTTTTCAGAAATATGATCCGGGAGCGGCAGCTGGACGAGAATGCCGTGGAATTCCGGATTTTGATTATACTGATCAATCACTGTTAAAAGCTCCGCCTCGGTTAAGCTTGAGTCAAAGCGGTCAAGCTTAAATTTCATTCCCATTGTTTCAGCGGCTTTTTTCTTGCCTGTCACATATGAAACAGAAGCGGGATCGTCTCCGATTAAAATGACCGCCAAGCCAGGCACTACGCCTTGTGCTTTCAGCTCTTCTACTTCTTTTGCCAATTGTTCGCGTTTTTCTTTAGCCGTTTCTTTTCCGTCGATGATTGTTGCAGTCATTTTCTTTCCTCCTATGATTCGATATCAGTTTTAATGTTAGAAAGAACCCCGTTTACGAATTTTGCAGCTTTATCGTCGCCGAACCGTTTTGCCAGCTCGATTGCTTCGTTTAATGACACGTTAGCAGGAATGTCGTCAGTATAAACCATTTCATACACCGCCAGACGCAGGATCGCGCGGTCTACGTTTGCAATCCGGTCAAGCTTCCAATTGACGAGATGGCCGGAAATCATTTCATCAAGCTGAACCTGATGTTCGATCACTCCGTACACCAGCTGTTCAAAGAAGGCATCTGTTTTTTCACCATCAAGCGCGTGCTCAATGGCATCGTTCGGTGCAATATCGCTGACATCAATCTGAAAAAGTGCCTGCAAAGCTTTTTCTCTAGCTGTTCTTCTTTTCATTTTCTTTCTCCTTCAGATCCGCTTTATCCGCTTGTCGTTAAGCTTAAAGAGATCATAACATATTTTTTTCTCAATCGCATGTCGAAATTTAGGTTTTTTCACCCTAATGCCGAATATTTTCACAAACCGTATTAATTTCATTCGGATTTCACAGCATGAAGAAACTCGGCTGCCGTTTGTAAGCCGGCTTTCTTCATGCCTGAAATGACGGGAAACGTATAAAAAACCAAAGGGCTGCCCATCCCCTTGGTTTTTATACGCTCATTACATTTCTTCGTCGATTTCGACTTCTTGGGCTTTCGTGTCAAATTGAATGCCGACGATATGAATATTGATTTCATTAATGGTCAGAGACGTCATGTTTAATAAGGTTTGGCGGATATTCTCCTGAACGCTTGCCGCCACTTTCGGGATCGAGATCCCGAATTGAACGACGCAATAGACGTCGATGGTAATGCCGTCATCGGCTAAATCGACCTTTACGCCTTTACCGTGATTGATTTTGCCGAAGCGCTCTACGACGCCGGTGGCGAAATTGCCGCGCATTTCAGCAACTCCTTCAACTTCGGAAGCGGCGATGCCGGCAATGACTTCAATGACCTCAGGAGCAATTTCAACCTTGCCTAAATGAGCCTCGTCATGATCCATTTTAAGCACACTGTTGTCTTCCATTCAATTCACCTCCCGCAAAAATTATGAGCCCATTACATCATATGTTTCTAAAAACTTTGTATTAAACTCTCCGCTGACAAATGTTTCGTGTTCAAGCAGTTTCAGATGGAACGGAATCGTCGTTTCAATACCTTCAATCACGAATTCGCTCAGCGCGCGTTTCATCCGTGCGACTGCCTCATCACGCGTTGTTCCGTATGTGATGACTTTAGCAATCATACTGTCATAGTACGGCGGGATCGAATAGCCGGGATATGCGGCTGAATCCACGCGTACGCCGAGTCCGCCCGGCGGCAGGTACATGTTAATTTTACCGGGTGAAGGCATGAAGTTTTTCGCAGGATTTTCAGCGTTGATGCGGCATTCAATCGCCCAGCCGTTAAATTCAACGTCTTCCTGTCTGAGCGAAAGCTCCTGTCCGGATGCCACTTTGATCTGTTCTTTGATCAGATCCGTTCCCGTCACCATTTCTGTGACAGGGTGCTCTACTTGAATACGCGTGTTCATTTCCATGAAGTAGTAGCGCTGTTCTCTGTAGTCATAAATGAATTCTACTGTGCCGGCTCCCGTGTAACCGACGGCCTTCGCTGCTTTTACCGCAGCTTCGCCCATCTGCTCCCTGATTTCAGAATCAAGCGCAGGTGACGGTGACTCTTCAAGAAGTTTTTGCAGACGTCTTTGGATAGAACAGTCACGCTCTCCGAGATGGATCGTGTTTCCGTAATTATCCGCAAGCACCTGAATTTCAACATGGCGGAAATCTTCTATGTACTTCTCGATGTACACACCCGGATTTCCGAATGCCGTAGCGGCTTCCTGCTGGGTAATCTCAATGCCTTTGATCAGTTCTTCTTCTGTGCGTGCGACCCGGATGCCTTTTCCGCCTCCGCCCGCAGTGGCTTTTATAATGACAGGATACCCAATTTCACCTGCAAGCGAAACCGCTTCTTCCGTATTTTTTATGATTCCTTTTGAACCGGGCACAATCGGCACGCCCGCCAGCTGCATCGTGTCGCGCGCGATATCTTTTGTTCCCATTTTTGAAATGGCGTCAGCCGTAGGGCCGACAAACGTTACGTTTAATTCCTCGCACAGCTCGGCAAAGTCGGCGTTTTCAGCTAAAAACCCGTATCCCGGATGAATCGCATCCGTGCCGGTCAGCTTTGCGACGCTGACGATGTTCGTTACATTTAAATAGCTGTCTTTTGATGTTTTCGGCCCGATACAAAAAGCCTCATCGGCCATTTGGACATGCAGGGCATCTTTATCTGCCTCAGAATAAACGGCTACAGTTTCAATGCCCAGCTCTTTGCAGGCCCGGATGATTCTGACGGCGATTTCTCCTCGGTTGGCGATCAATAGCTTTTTAATCATAATAGCAGGTCTCCTTACTCAGCTTTTACAAGAAATAGAGGTTGTCCGTATTCGACCAGCTGGCCGTTTTCAACTAACACTTCAACGATTTCTCCTTTTACTTCGGCTTCAATCTCGTTAAAGAGTTTCATTGCTTCTACGATACAAACAACTGTATTTTCGCTCACTTTTGAACCTTGGTTTACGTAAGGGCCGGCTTCCGGCGATGAAGAAGCATAAAACGTTCCGACCATCGGAGACGTAATTTTGTGCAGGTTTTCGTCTTGTTTCGGCGCTTCCTGAACAGGAGCGGCTTCACGCGCTTCCGGTTTTGCAGCCTGCGGAGCAGGTGCGTAAGCGGCGGGAACGGCTTGGGCTTGTCCCGTTACATTCACTGCCGGCGCTTCATTTTTTTTCAGTTTGAGGCTTACGCCTTCGATTTCGTAAACGAATTCGTCGATGGAAGATTCATCGATTCTTTTTATCAGTTCATGAATTTCGTTGATTTTTAACATCAGTTTCCACTCCTATGTATAAAAAATAGAAATTTATGGGTTGCTACTAAAAGTACATACTATGTTTATCTTACAGGAGCGCTTGTGTAAATTCAACACTGATCTAAAATGACATCAGAAAAGCCCGCAGCAGGTGCGGGCGGTGGAGATCTCTTATTTTGTCGGTTCAAACGTGACGGCGACGTCTTTCATCGTCTTGATTTCTTTTTCCACCAGGTCAATGATAGCGGAAGCTTTTGCGTTTGAATGTTTGTCAGACATGACCGTAATATTGATTTTGTCTCCTTCAGCATCCACGAGCGCATCTTTGTAGCCTTGTGTTTTAATCAGCGTTTCCAGCTGTTTTTCCGTCCCTTCAGCATTGCTCAGCGCCGTCATTTTATCGTAGGCTTCGCTTTTTCCTTTGCGGTCGCATCATCGCTTGAAACAATGCTGTTTAACTGTTCCCTTTCTTTGCTTCTCGCGTCTTCAAGCTCCATGCGGTATGCGGTAAATAAGTTTTCATCAGCTGTTTCTGTAGCGACCGCTCCGTCTTTGTCCGATGCTTCGGCTGATGTTTCTTTATCTTCTTTTGTGCCTTTAGAATCTTTCGTTCCTTTTGTTCCGTCTTCTTTATCCGTGCCGCTTCCGTTCTTATCTTTCGTTTCAGGAGCCGGCGTTTTTTCAGTTGCCACTTCTCCGCTGCTTTTTTCGCTTTTCATCTGCACGGCATTTTTGCTTTCCGGCGACATAATATAATAAACACTTAATACCACGACGAGACTGAGCATTGTTAAAAGCCAAACCGTTTGTTTTTTCAGCATGATTTATGAATCCTCCTTGATTTTTTTAGGGGCAACCGCTACACGGTAGCTCGGAACATCAAGCACCCTTGTGACGGCATCAATGATGGTTTTTTTATTTGAACGTTGTCCACTCCCTGAGCGACAACGAGTACACCGCGGATATCGGGTTTTTTCGTCTGGACGACGACCGGGGTTTCTTGATCCCCGTTTCGAATCATGACAATTTGTTCCTCTGAGGTTTGATCGGTTACGCTTCTTTTGCCGCCTTCTTTATCGGTTTCTTCGGTGGTGGTGTCTTTTTTCGTTTTATTTTTCTCAAACACTTTCAAAGATGTTGCGTCTACGTTCACGACAATTGATACATCCTCCACGCCGATAATCGTTTCAAGGATTTCTTTCAGCTGGTTTTCATAGTCTCTTTCATAATCATCGATCGTGTTTTTGGCGCTGCTGTCTTTCGATGCCTTAAAAACGGGTGCGCTTTTTTGCCCGCTTTTGTCTTCCGTTCGGCCGGACATGACGGTCTGCGCCGCTTGGTCCTTCCCGGTTTTCTCCGGTGAAGAGAACAGCTGGCTCACCAGCATAAAAGATACCCCGAGCACAAACACGAACAGAAAATAATGATATTTTGTCAGTTTTGGTTTTTCTCCGTCTTTCGCCTGTCCGATCATCAGCTGTTTTTTGAGTATGGTCCATAGTCCGTTTTTATTCATGGCCGTTTTTCTCCCCGCCTTCCATATAAACCGTAATTTTCTCACTGCCGATTTCCCATATATCCGCAAGTTTTTCTTTGATGTCTGCGGCCTCTTTTTTTTCGGCTGCGCCTTCCGGTTCGTATTTGCGGTCTGTGCGGATTTCGATCGGTGCGACGGTTTGCACGGTTTTTTCAGAAGATGGGGCCATATACACGCTGATCGTTCTTACATCTTCTTCTGAACGAACCTGTTCTTCCGCTGTAAGGCGGATGTCGTCTATTTTGTATTCGTCATGACTGAACATCTCCTCCGCT
Source organism: Paenibacillus lentimorbus NRRL B-30488 (assembly GCF_000411595.1). Classification (NCBI taxonomy): domain Bacteria; kingdom Bacillati; phylum Bacillota; class Bacilli; order Caryophanales; family Paenibacillaceae; genus Paenibacillus; species Paenibacillus lentimorbus. The sequence goes on from NZ_ANAT01000021.1 coordinate 40,530, forward strand.
TTCTTTTTTAGTTGGACAGCCATTTCTTCTAAAACATATGCGCGGTTTGATGCTTGTATTTCTTTTTTTCTGATTTGATTTGATTTTTTATATCAGCGGATTGAGATTGCTCTTGTTTTGTCAAATAATCGAAGATGATTTCCGGGTCTGTTTTGAAAAGTTTGAATATCGGGTTGAGCATGACAATGATTAACAGCAGGCTGACAACCATCTTTGCGTATTTTTGCATACTGGAGCTTGGCAGCAGCATGTCGATGACGATGGCGAATAAGATAAATAAAATAATGCTTGTCAGCCATTCTGTTAAAAAGCTCATATCCAATGGGCCTCCTTTATTTCATCATCATGGTGAGGTTGCCTGCTGTAATAATGACTGTGATGCTGAGGAAAAACATGAGAGAGACGATGGCGAGCGCCGCGAAAATATACAGTACGCTTCTGCTGATGACGCCGAGGCACGTAATGACGGGCCCGCCTCCGAGCGGCTGCAGAATAGCGGCCGCGAGCTTATAAATAAAAGCGAGCGAGAGCACTTTGATCGCCGGAAACGCGGAGATGCAGATCAAAATTCCGACTCCGAGGATTCCCACGGTGTTTTTTAATAGGAGTGAGGCGCTGATGACCGTATCCGTCGCATCCGTAAACATCCGGCCGAGCACGGGAATAAAATTGCCTGTTATAAATTTTGCAGTCCTGAGCGTAATCCCGTCCGTCACGGCAGCCGAAGCCCCCTGTACGGAGATGACGCCGAGAAACACGGTGAGGAATACGGCAAGCGCGCCGATCGCGATATTTCTGAGCAGATTGGCAAGCTGCGTGACTTTATATTGATCCGTCATCGTGCTGACGATGCTTAAAATCGCTGACAGGAAGATAAGCGGCATGACGATGTTTTGAATGAGAAGGCCGCTCGTATTCATCAGAAATAAAATAACGGGGTGAAAAAAAGCTGCGGAGACGGCTCCCCCGGAAGACGCCAAAAGCGCGAGTAAAAGCGGGATAAGCGCGAGAATGAAGCTTGTCATCGTCTGGATCGCTTCACTGGCATAATTGACAGCAACATGAAAGCTGTTTAAAGCGAGAATAATCAGCACCATGTAGACGATTGCATAAGCCACTTTGCTGACGGTGCTCTGCTGGAACGCATTTTGCAGGAGCTGCAGAATGACACAAAAAATGGTGAGAAGAATCAAAGTTCCCAGAAGCTTTCCGTTTGCGAGCACTTCATGAAACAAGTATGAAAATAAAGCCTTCAGCCATGCCTCCGGTGAGAACGTTTTTTCACCGTTAATAAAGTCGATGATGCTTCCCTTTTGGCTTTCAGGCAGAAGACCGCCGTATTCTGTCATGATGTCGTCCCAAAACTTTCCGATGCCTTCTGTTTTCAACGCTTCGGCCTGCTTTTTCGCCACTTCATCAGCGGATTCTTGATGAACTGCGGTTTCCTGCGACGCACCGTCTGTTCCGGCAGATTGTACACATTCAGTCTGAAAAAATAAGAGGATGAACAAAAAAGCCCCCGCCCACCGAAAGCGCTTCATTTTTTGTGCCCCCCCTTTCCATTTTATTTATGATCAAGAAGGAATAAGTCCGAGAATCGTTTCAATAATGACGGTGAGTATCGGCACGGCCATTACCAGTATCAAAATTTTTCCGGCCAGCTCTATTTTCGAAGCAATCGCTCCCTGGCCCGCATCCTTTGTCAGCTGCGCACCGAATTCAGCGATGTAGGCGATGCCGATAATTTTTAAAATGGTTTCCACATAGACCATATTGACATTTGCATTGACGGCTATTTTTTCTATCATTCTGATAATGTCGTAAATCTGATCGATGAGATAGAGAAAGATCACGCAGCCGCTGAAGACGACAATCATAAACGCGAAAGTCGGTTTCTGTTCTTTTACGATCAGGGAGAGAAATGTGGCGATCAGGCCTAAACCTACAATTTGAACAATCTCAATCTGTAAGCCCCCCCTATCCTTGGAATAGAAACACAGCTTTGATCTTTTTGAACAGGTCATCGACAATCGTCGCCACCATAAATAAAATATAGATAAAGCCAAGCAGCGTCACCCATTGGGCGTATTCTTTTTCCCATTTGGTCAAGTATGGTGTGCAGAAACGCAACCACGATACCGACTCCGGCGATTTGAAAAATGACATTTACGTCGACTCCCATTTTATGTTTGCTCCCCTCATGTTTACATCAATAGAAGAATGAGTAACAGTCCGGCTAAAAATCCTAAGCTTTTCACCATTTTTTCATTTTTCGCCTGCGCCCGTCCGGCATCCGCTTCCGCCGCTTCCAAATGTGTAAGCGCAAGCTTGATATGTTTCTGCTGAGAAACACGGTCATGGAGCCCGAGCGTCTCTCCGAATTGCTTCAGCACATCGTATTCGCTTTTTTTTCATCGCCATGGAAGACCAGTTATGTTTCAAGCTCTGTTCCCAAGCCGTTTTGGCGGAATCGCTTCCCTGCTCAAGCCTTCTGCTGAAAGCTAGAAACAATAACGATACAGGTTCGGAAAGCTGTGCGGCAATTTGTCCCGAAGCTATGTGCAGCGGCGTATGCCCGAACATGATTTCCGCTTCAAGCGATTGCAGCGCCGCGCGCAGCTGACGGATCTGCCTCGGCCTTTCAATATACATTTTGGCGATCTCAAATCCCGTCCATGTCGTCGCTGTCAGAATGAACACGGCACCTAAAAGCTTCAGCATGTCATCACGCTTTCAGCATGAGGAACCGGTTCTCCGTCCTTTCCGTACATCCTGCTGATCGTTCCCGGACCGCGGCGTCTTGACAGTTCAACATACCGGTCAAACACGTTTTCCTCCCAAAGCATTTTCAGCGACGGCCTCTTGACCAAGTCTTTCATATTCCATCCGTGCGCAGAGACGATAATGGATACGCCCGCATGGAGCGCCTCCATCAGCGCTTGTGAGTCTTCCATTCTCCCAATTTCATCCACAATTATGACATCAGGGCTCATAGAGCGGATCATCATCATCAGCCCTTCCGCCTTCGGACAGGCATCAAGGACATCGACTCTGCGGCCGAAACTGTGCTGGGGAATGCCCCGCAGGCAGCCGGCAATTTCCGACCGTTCATCTACGATACCTGTCTTTTTTGCCGGGATGCGTTTTGATCCGGTGCTGGAAAGCCGGGCCAAATCACGAAGCAAGGTCGTTTTCCCCGTTTGCGGAGGACCGATGATCAGCGTGTTCAGCCAGTTTTCTTTCCATAAGAAAGGAATGAGCGGTTCTGCGATCCCCAACTTCTCCCGGGCGATTCGGATATTAAAAGAAGTAATATCCCGGAGTCCTTTGACGGCTCCGTTTTCGACGATGACTCTTCCGGCCAGCCCCACACGGTGGCCTCCTCTGATTGTGATGTATCCTTTTTTCAGCTCTTCTTCCAGCGTGTACATACTGTAATTGCTGAGCCGGCTGAGGATCAGCTGTGCGTCGCCGGCCGTACACACATATGACAAATACAAAGGTTGTCCTTTTTGGATCAGTTCAACCGGCCTGTCGACCCGGATTCTGATTTCTTCTGTATCCCGCCTCGCTTCTTCGGGCACGGCGGAGATGGCATCTCTCAATAATTCAGGGAGAACCTCTGTAATTTCATTCAATAGAGTCTCCTCCTTTTTACCGATTGGCTTCTTTAAAATGTATGATCCGGGACAGACTTTATGACACCCCGGCCCTCTATTTATGCACACCGGCCAAAATCAGCACCACCCCCGCAAAAATCAATATTAATTTTGCATATGAGAGCTGTCCGGCAATCTGATAAATGCCGATCGTCATTGTGATGATAAAGATCAGAGGGCCGACGATTGCCAAAATACTATTCACCACAACCGCTTTTCTGATGTCGTTTGTCAAAAGCATGATAATAGCGGCCGATAATTCAATGAGCGAGGACAAAACTCGTAAACCGGCCATCGTTAAAACAGTAGAATTGATTGAACCGAACAAAAATTTCATTGCAATCCCCCAACTTCAAGCATTTTGTTACACTATATGCTCTAGCTGACGGAAGTAGTCTCACTATTTTCATATAGAAGAAAGATTCTGAGGCAGAACGCAAAAAAAGCCTGCCCCGTAAAAGGAGCAGACTCCGAATTTCTTTAACTACGCTCTTGACACGTAAGAACCGTCTGATGTATTTACAACCAGCGTATCGCCTTCGTTCACGAAGAACGGTACGTTTACGACAAGGCCTGTTTCCGTTTTGGCAGGTTTCGTGCCGCCTGACGCCGTGTCGCCTTTAATTCCCGGCTCTGTTTCAACAACTTTCAGTTCAACTGTGTTCGGCAGTTCAATACCGAGCGTTTCAGACTGATACATCATGATATGCACAGACATATTTTCCAGAAGGTATTTCAATTCTTCTTCGATTTGGTTTTCGTTCAATTCAAGCTGTTCATATGAGCTTGTATCCATGAATACGTGCTGATCGCCGTTGGCATAAAGATACTGCATTGTTTTTGTTTCGATTTGAGCTTTCGCGACTTTTTCACCTGCACGGAATGTTTTCTCCTGAATAGCGCCCGTGCGCAGGTTACGCAATTTAGAACGGACAAATGCCGCTCCTTTTCCCGGTTTTACGTGCTGAAAGTCAACGACGCGCCAAATGCCGCCGTCTACTTCAATCGTTAGTCCTGTACGAAAATCGTTAACTGAAATCATGTTTGATGTCCTCCTATATTCCGATCACAAAATAATTAATTCTTTAGGGGAATGCGTAATTGTCCGGTTGCCGTCCTCAGTGATGATGATATCATCTTCGATTCTTGCGCCCCCAACATCCGGTATGTATATGCCCGGCTCAACCGTTACCGCCATGCCCGGCTCAAGAACGGCCGATGACCTGAAAGACAGCCCCGGTGATTCATGGACTTCCATTCCGAACCCGTGTCCTGTCGAATGGCCGAAATACTGTCCGTAGCCTTTTGCGGTGATATGATCCCTCGTCAGGGCATCCGCTTCTTTTCCCGTCATGCCGGGTTTTATATGCAGGACACCAAGCGCTTGGGCATCGTATACGACCTGATAAATCTCTTTCAGTTTATCACTTGGCTCTCCGACCGCGACGGTGCGTGTGATATCAGAACAATAGCCTTTATAATAAGCGCCGAAATCAAGCGTGACCAAGTCTCCCTTTTCAATCAATTTGCCGCTTGCCACTCCGTGGGGAAGGCTGGATCTGACTCCCGAGGCGACGATCATATCAAAGGAAGAGCCGTCTGCTCCTTGACGTCTCATATAAAATTCGAGCTCGTTTGCAACTGAAATCTCTGAGATGCCCGGTTTGATAAACGTCAGAATATGTTCAAACGCATCATCCGCAATCTTCGCAGCTTCCTCTAATATCTTAATCTCTTCACTTGACTTAATCAAGCGCAACTTTTCAACGGAATCCGCGACGGGAACCATCTCCGCTTCCTGCAGCACCGCTTGGTAGGATGCATATGTTCCGTACGTCATGCTGTTTTGCTCGAAGCCGAGTTTTTTTAACGCCGTACTCAAGAATCGTATCCGCAGCCGTTTGGATTAAGCTACCGCCGTGCTCGATAATGTCAAAACCCTTCACTTGCGTCTTCGCCTGCTCGGTGTAACGGAAATCCGTGATAAATGCCGCACGTTCTTTCGATATGACCGCAAGGCCTGACGAACCCGTAAATCCCGTCATATACTGCAGATTGGCGGAGCTTGTCACCAACATTCCGTCTATATCCAGCTGACCGAAAAGATTTCGCAATTTCTCAAGTTTCATTCCCTTTCTCCTCCTCGCCGATTCTTGACTGCCGCCTGACAACGCGGGAGCATCCCCGCCCGGTTTTCAGCATAAAAAATGTTCACTTCTCGTGAACATTTTACCATACCGGACAGGGATTATACACTTATTCACTTGTTGCCGAGCGCCCTTGCAAGCTTGTCTGACGTAAGTTCATTGTAGTTGAAGGAAATTGAGTAGCCGACAAACAAACCGTACAGAATGTAAAGGCAAAGCGTCGTCACGATTGTATCTGATTTCAATTCAGTGATGGATTTCACATCTTCGAAAATCGGATTGAATAAGAAAAAAACCGCACACCATAAAATGACGCCGTACACCATCCCCGGCCACATGGTTTTAAAACGCTTCAGGCAGACGAAATAAATAAACGCCCCGGCAATTGAAATGAATCCGATGACAACGATGCTGACCATCGTGCCGAGCCATTGTTTTTTCCATTCTCCGATCATAAACGGCTGAAGAATCATGTTCGGGCTGATCTCTGAAAAATGAAAGACATACCCGAGATAGCCGATCAAACTCCAAAATACACCGCCGGCAAATCCGATACCGCAAATTCTGCCGGTAAATGAAACAGGCTGCTGATCATCATCCCGCTTCTTTTTTCTTCCTGTTCTGAATGTTTTTCGCTTGTCATCATGGCACCTCCAGTCATAGACTGCCCCAAAATTGAAAAGTCATAAAAAGCTGCGCCATATTTTCATTCAATGAGTAAAATCTAAAGAAACGGGGTATACTGCATGTAGAAAAAGCATTGATTTTCCGGCTGTCTAACTAGAGGTTTACTGCGGTTTCCTGTACAATAGAGTGAAAGGAAATGGTTAGTAAATCCTAAGAAAACAGGCAGGTTGATAAACAATGTCCAAACAAAAAACGCCCCCTGCATACGGCGGGCAGGCTGTCGTTGAAGGGGTCATGTTCGGCGGCAGAAAGAATTATGTTACCGCCATCCGCAGGAATGACGGAAGCATTGATTTTTTCAAGCTTCCGAGAGTGCCGAACGCCAAGCTTTCGGCTTTAAAAAAGATTCCTTTTTTGCGGGGAATCGTCGCCATCATTGAGGCGAGCGCCAACGGCACAAAGCATTTAAACTTTTCCAGCGAACGATACGGGCTTGATCCTCAGGATGACGCCAAGCTGGAGCAGGAAGATAAGAAGGGTTCGGGCTTATCGATGTTTTTCAGCCTGGCGGTGATCGGCGTTCTGTCGTTTTTGTTCAGCAAATTCGTTTTTACGCTCGTCCCGGTCTTCTTAGCGGAGCTTGTAAGGCCCGTCTTTTCCTCAGACGCCGCGCAGATCGGAATCGAAAGTCTGTTTAAGCTTATTCTGCTTCTCGGCTACATTTATTTTTTATCAATGACGCCGTTAATTAAAAGAGTGTTTCAATATCATGGAGCCGAACATAAGGTCATAAACTGTTATGAACAGAATTTGCCAATTACAATAGAAAATGTTCAGAAACAGTCACGGCTTCATTACCGTTGCGGTTCAAGCTTTATTTTATTTACGATCATTGTCGGCATGTTCGTCTATTTACTCGTTCCGACAGATCCGCTTTGGGTGCGGATTTTAGACAGGATTGCGCTTATACCGGTCGTTCTCGGCATCTCCTTTGAAGTGCTCCAGCTGACGAACAGAGTGCGGAATATCCCCGTTTTGAAAGTGCTCGGTTATCCCGGCCTGTGGCTGCAGCTTTTAACGACAAAGGAACCGGCGGATGACCAGGTCGAGGTTGCCATAGAAAGCTTTAACGAGCTTCTCAGACTGGAAGACATTTCAGAACAGAGCGAAAAGCCGTCTCACAACGTAATCTGAACCGTTACCGTTATTATTTTGGAGGTGGGCAGTTATGAATCATCGTGTACAACCTTTTTTTGCTGTATTGATAGCGCTTGGCGCATTCGGTTTCATTTATGCGGCGGTAACCAACCCCGGGCAGATGATTTCAAGAGCGATCACCGTTATTATCGCAGGCGTTATTATTTATTTTATCGTGAGGACGGTCCTGAACCGACGCACCGGCCGTGACGGAACCGCTTTCAGAAAAGCGGCCAGACAATCGCGGCTCCGAATGAAGGAGCAAAAAGCGAAGCACCGTGCCGGACACAGAGGCCGGGTCAGCCATTTGCGGAGCGTGCCGAGCAGCAGCAGACCGAAGCCGATGATTCTTAAGAAAAAAAGCCAGACCCAGCTTACCGTCATAGAAGGCAAAAAGAATAAAAAGAAAAACAGAGCGCTTTTTTAATAGCTCCATTGCTTCAAAAATTGCTCTGTTCTGCTTTTTCCTAGCTCAATGAGAGCTAGTTTTTTTTGCGGTGTGAGATGAAACTCCGTCGCCATCACATGTTCCACCGGAATAAAAATAATATTCTGTTCGTACTTTGTCGCGATATGCCTGGCATCATGAGCGTCTTTCATCGTTTCAAACAAAGCCCCGAACAGCTCAAAAGCGTTGCGGATTGATTTTTTCGGGCGCTCTTTTTCGTTGGGCGAAAGCGAAATTCCGATGACCGGCCGTTTGCGTTCTTTTGAATACAGCCAAATCGGGAAATTGCTTAACACACCGCCGTCAACGACCGTTGAGGTGCCTTTTTCGGTCTTCAGTTTTATCGGTTCAAAAAAATAAGGAATGCTGCAGCTCATTCTGACGGCTCTGGCAACCGGGAACATCTCCGGATTTAATCCGTAGCGGGGAAGATCGTCAGGAAGCACGATCATCGTTCCGTTCGTCAGATCTGAAGCGATGAGACGGAGCGAGCCTTTTTTCAAATCGCCGAACGCGATGATGCCCTTCGCTTTTAATTTATCCGCAATCCACTTTTCCAGCATATCGCCTCTGTATAGTCCGAGGCGCCAATATATCGACACCCACTGCAGGATTTTCAGCGGGAGGAATGAGCATCTCTGATCAAGCAATTGCCTTCCGTCCACCTCATCTATGATGGAATGAACCTCTCTGCTCGTATAGCCCGCAGCGATAAATGCGGCAATAATCGCGCCGGCGCTTGTTCCGGCGAGCCTTTCAAAGCGAAAGCCCTTTTCTTCCAGCGCTTCATAAGCGCCGGCAAGCGCCACCCCTTTTATCCCCCCTCCCGAAAATACGCCGTCAATCTGCATAGCGCGCCCTCTCCCTTCCATCTCAAGGTGTATTATTATTTTAAGAAACGGCTGGGCGAAATAGACCAAAGAATGAAGACATTAAAAAAAGGGCGCCCCATTTCGGGCTGCCCTTTATTCACCGGGATTTTCGGTTTTTTCTGTACGGATTTCAATTCTTTTTTCCGGCTTTCGTCATCTTCAAAATACTGAACGAGGTCGCCGATGCGGTCAATGCTGTTCCAGCTCAGATGATGTTCGATTCCTTCAACATCATTGTAAATCTTCTCTTCATCAACACCAATGATTCTTAAAAACTGCTCAAGCAATTCGTGTCTGTATACGAGCCGTTTGCCGATCTTTTTGCCTTTTGACGTCAATACGAGCCCGCGATATTTTTCATAAATCAAATACTCGTCTTTATCTAGTTTTTGAACCATTTTCGTTACAGAGGAGGGGTGGACTGCCAAAGCTTCCGCGATATCAGAAACCCGTGCATATCCTTTTTCTTCTATCAGCATATAAATCTGTTCAATATAATCTTCCATACTTGGTGTTGTCATAAGTAACCCTCCCAAAAAGCACCTTAACTTTATAAACCATTACAAGTTTACACTAACGGTCATGAAAAAACAAGAATGCTTCCGGTCTGTCAAGCCTTATCAGCGCTTATAATTCCATTCATCAGACGCGTATTTCGTCTCAGCCAGCTCATTGACAAATGCAAGCTCTTCAGACGTGAGTGTGTAAGGCTCAAGATGAATGTTCAGCCCTTCCTCAAAACCGGCTTTAAAAGCGATTCTGGCCTCATCCATCGTTACCCGTTTCGGCGCTAAGGCGTTGATGGCTACCGCTTTGTTTTTGAAATTCCGCTGCATGCGCTCACGGACTCTGTCGCTCGGATATAAAAACAGATCAAACAGTTTATCCTCATCAATGTCAAGCAGGATGGAACCGTGCTGAAGAATGACGCCTTTTTGGCGTGTCTGTGCGCTTCCGGCAACTTTCCGTCCTTCAACGACCAGTTCATACCACGAAGGCGCATCAAAGCAGACGGACGAGCGCGGATTTTTCAAGCTTTCTTTTTCTTTCTCCGTTCGCGGAATCGCAAAGCAGGCATCAAGTCCAAGGTTTCTGAATCCCTGCAGAATACCTTCTGAAATCACCCGGTACGCCTCTGTCACCGTGGCCGGCATTTCCGGGTGATCCTCTGAAACGATTACGCTGTATGTCAATTCTTTATCATGCAGAACACCCCGTCCGCCTGTCGGTCTTCTGACAAACCCGAGGCCGTGTTTATGTACTGCGTCAAAGTTAATTTCCTTCTTAATATTTTGAAAATACCCGACAGACAAAGTTGCCGGATTCCAGCCGTAAAATCGGATCACCGGAGGAATTTTCTTTTGGCTGTGCCAATATAAAAGCGCTTCATCCAGCGCCATGTTAAATGCCGGGCTTTCATTCCCTGAGTCAATAAACCGCCATGTTTCTTTTTCCATATACTGAACCCTTCTTTATCGTTTTAATAAAATCAGTTTAACAAACTGCCTTGAAAATGAAAAATATTTCGTTTCATTAAGGATGACAATCCCTTCATGCTTTACTATAATAGTATTTGTCCCAAAACGTCCGGTAAGCCTTGTTTTCAGGAAGCAGGGTTTTGATTTTATAAGCTAAAGGAGTAGAATTGCATTGTCTAATATGATTGCATTAATTATTGTTGCGGCGTTTATCGTTTATATGATCGTGTCGTATTTTTACCAGCAGCGTTTAATGAAAACACTTACGGAAGAGGAATTCCGCGCGGGCTACAGAAAAGCGCAGCTGATTGACGTCCGTGAACCGAATGAATTTGAAGGCGGCCATATTCTCGGCGCGCGCAACATTCCGCTGTCACAGCTGAAACAGCGCAAAAGTGAAATCCGTCCTGATAAACCCGTTTATCTGTACTGCCAAAACAATGTCCGCAGCGGACGCGCGGCACAGACGCTCCGCAAACACGGCTGCAAAGATATTTACAACCTGAAAGGCGGATTTAAAAAATGGGGCGGAAAAATTAAAGCAAAAAACTAATCATGAAAAAAGAGCTGTCCGTTTTATACGGAAGCTCTTTTTTTATACCGTGTCAGCGGCTGACGTCAGGTGTACGTTCGTATTTTAAAACCGGCTTTCTTGCCGCCTTGGTTTCATCCATTCTTTTGACAACTGTTGTATGCGGCGCCTCCTGAACGATTTCAGGCGATTCCTCCGCTTCCCGCGCAATTTGAATCATGGCATCTATAAACGCATCAAGCGTTTCCTTCGATTCCGTTTCCGTCGGTTCGATCATGATGCTTTCTTCAACATTGAGAGGAAAATACACAGTCGGCGGATGATAGCCGAAATCCAAAAGCCGTTTGGCAATATCAAGCGTTCTTACGCCGAGCTTTTTCTGCCTTCTTCCCGATAACACAAATTCATGCTTGCAATGACGGTCAAACGGGAGATCATAATAAGGCGCGAGTCTTCTCATCATATAATTTGCATTTAAAACCGCGTTTTCGGTCACAGCTTTTAAGCCGTCAGGCCCCATGGAACGGATATACGTGTAGGCTCTGACATTAATGCCGAAGTTGCCGTAATAAGGTTTTACGCGCCCGATCGACTGCGGCCGGTCATAGTCAAAAGTCAAACGGCCCTCTTTTTTCGTAAGAACGGGTTTCGGCAGATACGGAATGAATTCTTTTTTCACTCCGACCGGCCCTGAGCCCGGTCCTCCCCCGCCGTGCGGCCCGGTAAATGTTTTATGCAGATTAAGGTGAACGACGTCAAATCCCATATCTCCCGGTCTTGCTTTACTTAAAACGGCATTTAAATTCGCTCCGTCATAATAAAGCTTTCCGCCGGCCTGATGGACGATTTCAGCCATTTCCGTAATGTTTTCTTCAAATAACCCGAGGGTGTTCGGATTCGTCAGCATCAGCGCCGCTGTTTCTTCGTTTACCGCTCTTTTCAAATCTTCAATGTCAACCAGCCCGTGCTCATTTGACTTAACGGTAATCGTTTCAAAACCGGCGACCGTGGCGGATGCCGGATTCGTACCGTGGGCTGAATCAGGGACAATCACCTTCGTCCGTCCGAAGTCTCCCCGCGCTTCGTGATAGGCGCGGATCATCATCAGGCCGGTCCATTCGCCGTGAGCGCCCGCCGCAGGCTGCAGCGTCACCTCGTCCATGCCCGTAATCTCCTCCAAGTGTCCGCTTAAATCGTATAAAAGCTCAAGCGCCCCCTGAACCGTGTCCTCGTCCTGAAGCGGATGAATGGCGGAAAAACCTGCGATCCGGGCAATTTTTTCATTTAATTTCGGATTGTATTTCATCGTACAGGAGCCGAGCGGATAAAAGCCTGAATCAACTCCGTGGTTCCTCTTAGAAAGAGCGGTATAATGCCGCATAATATCGAGCTCTGATACTTCCGGCAGCTTTGCGTCTTCATCGCGGATATAGTCACCGGGAAGAAGGCTTTCAAGCTCTGTTTCCGGCACATCAAGCTCCGGAAGGCTGTAACCGATACGCCCTTCGCGGGACATTTCAAAAATAAGCGCCTGATCTTGATTATTCATGTTGATCCCCCAATCCCGCAATAAGCGAATCGATCTCTTCTTTTGTTCTCAGCTCTGTGACGGCAATGAGCATATGCTGATTCAGTTCCGGATACGCAAGGCCTAAGTCATATCCGCCGATTATGCCGTCTTGCAGGAGCCGCCGGTTTGCTTCCTTGACGGGAAGATTCAGCCTGACGGCAAATTCATTAAATATCGGGCCGTCAAATGCTACGTGCAAGCCGGCTTTTTCCGCTTGGCGTCTCGCGTAATCAGCTTTCAATATATTTTGGCGGGCCATGTCTTTGACGCCGTTTTTTCCGAGCGCCGTCATCGCGACTGAAGCTGCTAAAGCATTCAGCGCCTGATTTGAACAAATGTTAGACGTGGCTTTGTCTCTTCTGATATGCTGCTCACGCGCCTGAAGGGTGAGAACAAAACCTCTTCGCCCGTTTTCATCTTCCGTTTGGCCGACAAGCCGGCCCGGCACCTTTCTCATCAGTTTTTTCGTTACTGCAAAATAGCCGCAGTGCGGGCCGCCGAACGCCGCAGGTATGCCGAAAGGCTGCGCGTCCCCGACAACGATATCAGCTCCGTATGCCCCGGGCGGTGTCAAAATACCGAGCGCGAGCGGGTTTGAAGAAACAATCAGCTGGCTGTTTCCTTTATGTGCGAGCGGCTCAATGTCCTTTAACGGCTCGATTTGTCCGAAGAAGTTCGGATACTGGACGATCACGGCGGCCGTTTCATCACAAACGGCATGTTCCAATGCTTCAAGATCTGTGACGCCGTTTTTCGCGGGCACCTCTACAACCTCAATATATTGGCCCTTTGCGTATGTTTTCAAAACATCCCGCGATTCCGGATGAACGGCTGCGGAAATGACGATTTTTTCTTTTCGTATGTCCCGACGCAAGCATCGCCGCTTCCGCCAGCGCCGTTCCCCCGTCGTACATAGAGGAGTTTGCGATATCCATTCCCGTTAATTCACAGATCATCGTTTGAAATTCAAAAATCGCCTGCAGCTCTCCTTGTGAGATTTCAGGCTGGTAAGGCGTATATGCCGTGTAAAACTCTGATCGGGATATCACATGATCGACGATAACCGGCTGGTAGTGATCGTACACTCCTGCGCCCAGAAAAGATGCATATGTAACAGCGTCTTTATTTTTCGCCGCAAGCTTCGTCAGCTCTCTCGTCAGCTCTGTTTCTGATTTTGCTTTTTTAATTTGGTAGTCTTTTTGAAACCTCACATCTTCCGGAATATCGGCAAACAGTTCATCAATTGTTTCTGCGCCGATGGCTTTCAGCATTTCTTTTTTATCCTGTTCTGTCGCGGGCAAATATCGATGCTTCATATGACTCTCCTTTTTCAGCTCTGTTTTGGACGTTTATAAAACGGTGTGCGGACAATCTTCGCTTTTACCGTTTTTTACGGATTTCCACTTCTACTTCCGTTCCGACTTCACTGAATTCCGTTTTGATTAAGGCAAGGCCGATATTTTTCTTTAAAGTCGGAGATTGCGTGCCTGTCGTGACTTCACCGATCGGAACACCGTCTTTTTTCACGGCGTACCCGTGTCTCGGAATCCCTTTTTCAATCATCTCAAGTCCGACCAGCTTTCGCGGGGCTCCTTTTTCTTTCTGTTCGCGCAATACAGACTTCCCGAAAAAATCGGAATCTTTCTTGTGTTTCACGGCAAATCCGATTCCGGCTTCAATCGGTGTAATATCTTTCGTCAATTCCTGACCGTATAAAGCAAGCTTCGCTTCAAATCTCAGCGTATCACGGGCGCCGAGGCCGCACGGAACGAGGCCTTCATGCTCTCCCGCTGCAAGTATCTCCTTAAATAGATGAACCGCATCTTCATTGCGGCAATATAACTCAAATCCGTCTTCACCGGTATAGCCTGTTCTTGAAAGCAGGACTTGTCGTCCGGCAACGTCCGTCTCGTCAATAAATGTAAACGGCTTTAAGGAGGACAAATCACATTCAGTCAGCTTCGTAAGAACCGACTGAGCATTCGGCCCCTGAACGGCAAGCAGTGAAATCCCGTCAGACTGATTCGTCAGCGTGACATCGCCTTCCGCATGTTCCGTCAGCCAAGCGATGTCTTTTTCAATATTAGACGCGTTAATCACGAGCAGATAGCAGCTCTCGCTTTTCTGATAGATCAGCAAGTCATCGACCGTACCGCCGTCAGGATAACACATGGCGGTATAAAGCGCGTTTCCCGGCTTTAAATCGGCAACGTCATTTGTCATCATTTTTTGCAGAAAAGACAGGGCGTCTTTACCGGATACTTCGACTTCCCCCATATGAGACACATCAAACAGGCCCGCTTTTGTGCGGACGGCTTCATGCTCCTCTTTAATAGAAGAAAATTGAACCGGCAGCTCCCATCCTCCAAAATCAATCGTTTTTCCGCCGTATTCTTTATACACGTCATAAAGCGGTGTTCGTTTCAGCATCATCTTCCCCCTTCAGTCATTGGCGCATTGTAAAAACATATAAAAAAGGACAGAGAAACACCTCATGAAAATGAAGGTTTCTCTGTCCCGGCACCTGAAAGTTTACTTTATGAACATATCATAAAGACGTCCCCTTTGGTGGCCTGCTTCTTCTAAGTGCAGACACTCTCCAGAGTTGCGTCGAGCAAGAGTTCTTTTGCCTGAGAGATTCACTCCGCAGTTTGCTCCTTCGGCGCCCGGACGCCCATCTTTCGTCCGAGTCTCTCCCCTTGCTGTCATTCGCTCATATTTACCAATTTTATGGACATACTAAAGCAATATCTTTTAGTGAAATCATTACTTATATCCTACCACCCTCATTTACGTCCGGCAACAAAAATTATGATAAATCAGTTTTTTAAAAGAAAGGCGGTTTTGTTACATATGACAGCAGAGATCATATTTGATGCAAACTGGCCGGGAGAGTTTTCTGAGCGGCTGAAAACGGACGGTCCCTGGTCAAATTGGGAGATGTACAAACTGTCGGCTGAAGTCCAGCAGACCCTTGCCATTCCTGAATTTGAAGGGTTGAGGGCTCCTTTATACCTGCCCGATTTCACTCCGCTTCCACATCAGCTTGAGGTCGCGCAGAAAGTCGTTGAAAAAATGAACGGCAAGGCGATTTTGGCTGATGAAGTGGGGCTCGGAAAAACGGTGGAAGCGGGCCTGATTTTAAAAGAATATATGATTCGCGGGCTGGCCAAAAAAATCCTGATTCTTGTGCCGGCATCACTCGTTTCCCAGTGGGTGAAAGAGCTTCAGGAGAAGTTTTTAATACCCGCTGTTGAACAGAAGAAAAGCTATGTGTGGGAACAGTGCGATATCGTCGTTTCTTCTATTGATACGGCCAAACGCTCGCCACACAAAGACATTGTGCTTTCTATTCCGTATGATCTCGTCATTATTGACGAGGCGCACAAGCTCAAAAACAGCAAAACGAAAAATTATGAATTTGCGAGAAGTCTTGTGAAGAAATACTGCCTGCTTCTGACGGCGACGCCGATTCAAAACCGGATCGAAGAAATCTTCAATTTAGTGTCACTGTTAAAGCCCGGCCATTTAGGAAACGAAAGCGGATTTCAAGAAACCTTCAATCAGAAGGACGGGATTGACGCTCATGAGCATTTGAAAGAGCTCGTCAATAAAGTGATGATCCGCAACACGCGGAGCGACACCGGCCTTACATGGACGAAGCGCCACGTGGAAACAGTGCCGATCACCTTTTCACCGACGGAACAGGCGCTTTACGATGACATCGCCGCACTGAAAAACGGCACGGAAAAGCCCGCAAGCGCATTTTCCATTATGACGCTGCAAAGAGAGTGCTGTTCAAGCAGGGAAGCCGTGTATATGACGCTCAAAAAAATGCTTGACCAAAAAGACAAACAAGCGCCCGCATTCGATGAACAGACGATCGCTAATTTAATGGACCGCATCAATCAAGTAACGCAAAACTCAAAAGCGATTCAAGTTGTTGACTTGATCCAAAAGATTAATGATAAAGTCATTATTTTTACTGAATACAGGGCGACACAGATTTACCTGCAATGGTTCCTTCAGCAGAACGGCATAAGCTCCGTTCCGTTCAGAGGCGGATTTAAACGCGGAAAAAAAGACTGGATGAAGGATCTTTTCCGCGGCAAAGTGCAGGTGCTGATCGCTACAGAAGCCGGAGGCGAAGGGATCAACCTGCAATTCTGCAACCATATTATCAATTATGACCTCCCGTGGAACCCGATGCGGCTTGAACAAAGAATCGGAAGGATTCACAGACTCGGTCAGGAAAGAGATGTCCATATCTACAATATGGCGACAAAACATACGGTGGAAGAGCATATCTTAAAACTTCTGTATGACAAAATTCATTTATTTGAAAATGTCGTCGGAGAATTAGATGACATTTTAACAAAAATCAAAGTGAGCAATTTTGAAGACCATTTGCATGATATTTTATGCCATTCGCTGACAGAGGAGGAAATGAGAATCAAAATGGACAATCTCACCTCTTTTCTGTCGTACAGTACGGAAAAACCTGCCAGAAAAAAAGGGTCTTAAAAAGGAGGAAGCGCGACATGAGACAGCAGGAGGTTCACCAATTTTTACTGCGCTTTTTTGAAGCGAACCACTGCCCGATTACAGAACACGGGCCGGGTTTTATGACGGTTCAGTTGACGGTCGAGATGGACAAACAAATTATGAACCGCCCGTTTTATTGGCATTGGCGTGAAAAAACGGGCGGCGAACCGAACCCGATGAAGATTACGTTCATCACTGATAAAGAAACGGCTCCGGAGGATATGGACGGCGAGTTTATTTACTTTGGAGCCCCGCGCCTCTTTCAAATCTTTCAAGCAGTTAAACAAAATGGGAGATTTACAAGAATATATGAGAAAATTGTATCAGCCGGAGCCAGAGTGCCGCTTCAGCCCTGGCTTGGATTAAATGTAGTGATTTCATACCAATCCGACATGAAAAAAGACAGACTTTTGTCTTTAGGCCTGCATCTTGTTTCTGGAACAATTATAGAAGGGTTTCAGCAGAAGCTTGCACAGCTTCCGCTGACCTCGCAAATATCAGACTATTGCTTTACCATATCGCCGATGATTAAGCCGGAAAGCGGGATTAAAAGGATGGAGCATTACTTAAAAGACGCTGCCGCCAAAGAGCCGTCAGACTGGGCTGACAGCGCGATCGCCAGATGGAAAAAGGACCTCAGGCTGCTCGATCAGTTTTATGAGCAGACAGAAGAAAAACCTGAGGAATACCATTTGGAAAAACAAGCGCTGAAAGCCTTATATCAGCCGAAAATTCACATTCAGATTGAAAACGGCGGTTTATTTTCCTGCAAAGTAATTTTTCTGGATAAGCGTTATCCATTCGACACCTTTCCCGTTTTTCTGGAAATTCTATATTATAATAAAAGTATATAGAAAAAATTTCTGGCGTTTCGCATGCGATGAATCACTTCCAGACATGTAAAGATAAGGTCATGGGCGGATTGGCTGAAATACATAAACAAGTATTTTAGGAGGAGAAAATGCATGAAAAATGCAAAAATGGAATTTTCGCAATTAGATAAGGAATGGGTTGAGCTGATATTAGAAGCACAAAAAGCAAATATCAGCCTAGAAGAAATACGCAAATACCTGCTTTCGCATAAAAAGTCTTCTCAACATATCCAGGCAGCCAGAAGTCATACCGTAAATCCTTTCTGAATGTGCTATAATATCACAAGGAAGGTGATGACATTGATTGGCCAGCGTATTAAACAATACCGAAAAGAAAAAGGCTACTCACTATCAGAACTAGCTGAAAAAGCTGGGGTAGCGAAGTCTTATTTAAGCTCAATAGAACGAAATTTACAGACGAACCCCTCCATTCAATTTCTCGAAAAAGTCTCCGCTGTTCTGGACGTCTCGGTTCATACTTTACTTGATGAAAAACATGAAACCGAATACGATGGTCAATTAGATAGTGAATGGGAGAAATTAGTTCGCGATGCGATGACATCCGGGGTATCAAAAAACAATTTCGTGAATTTTTAGATTATCAAAAATGGAGAAAAGCGCAAAAAGAGGAGTAGTGCCGCCATATGTGCACAACTCCTCTTTTAACTGTCCGACTTTCGGATTAGTTTTTATCCTCACTGTGAGCCTTTTCATTTTCCTTGACGTAACCGTCTTTATCCGTATGATCTTTCGTAATGGTCAAGCCGTTCCATTGCGTTGCTTCAAAAGAGAATTGAAGAGAAATCGCATTGCCTTGGAACTTGTTTTGCACACTTAATCCGTCCGCAGTTTTTGCGGTATCATTTTTAAATTGGATTTCCATTCTCACCTGGTCATAATCAGCAGGCGTTTTCGGAACTCCGTCGTACTCAGGAGCTGTTTTGCCGTTAATGGTTGCCACATTGACTTTTCCGCTCTCGCTCAGGAATTTCGGATCAATGTGCTTGCTGATCGCTTCGGCAGCTGCTTTATCCTGTTTTGTTGACATTAAGTATAAGTCTTTCAGGCTGGCCGCCTTTAAAATGATATTTTTAGGATAGCCGTTGCCCCCTTCTTTACCGACTGTCAGAACCGTAATTTCAAACTGGCTGAGGAAATCCTCCGCAGATTCATTTCCTTTCTTTGCTCCTTTAAAGTCAGTAAAATTCAAAGCCATCAGCACTTCTTTAATGGCAAGTGAACCGTTGTTTCTGAATTCAAAATCTTTCGTCAATTTATCACCTGGTTTTAAGTTTGACAAATTGACATTGGCTGATTGTTCTTTAGCCGATAAATCAAGTGTTCCTGACGCAAATGTAGCGTCCGTCGACTTTACATCATTAAATGCGGCCCATGTGCCTCCTCCTACTAATGCTAAACCGAGTGCGGCAGAGGCAACGCCCAAGCTTAATTTCTTTTTCATACCCATGTTTGTACTCCCCTTACTTTTTATTTTTTGTTATCAAATCCTGTCGCCAGGTTGCAACCGTATTCATGTGGAGATGGTTCCCTTTTTCGCATGTTCTTCCAGCGCTTTCGTTTTCCGCTCAATATCGCGGAGGGCGCTGACGATGACTGTTATTGAGTAAATCAAAAGCATGACGCCGGGAACGATTAACAGAATCGCCGTTCCGATCGGCTGGCTTGCCAAATGTATGACATATCCTGCATACGGAAGCTGATATCCCGTATACTGGGCCGCCACTTTTTCAGCTTGAACGGGTGCGGCATCCGGGGCGGCATTATGGTCCCCTTTTGTCTCAAACAGCAGGTTCCCGTCCTTTTTTGTGATCCCGATTATTCTGTGTGTGACGGCTGTTCCGTCATCTTGCGTAAAGGTGATCACATCCCCTTTTTTTAAGTCATTCACGTCAGAAATTTTCTTTACCGCTATGAGCGAACCCGTCTTAAATTCCGGGTCCATTGAACCCGACAGCACGGATTTCAGCGTATAGCCGAAGATGGCCGGCTCACCCCCGGAAGCCCGGGTCGAAATCACCGTTAACGTCAGCACAATAATCAGGCTGAAGATGACGACATATAAAATATTACTGATCAGTTTCAGCGCTTTTTTCATGTTCTTCCCCGCTTTCTTTTACCGGCTCAGCCGGCTCTTTCTCCGTTTTCTTTAGCTCGGAAACGGTCGCCTGTTCCCGGCATTTGACGAGTTTCATCGGTTTTGACCACTCAAATTTTTCTTCGTCCGCCGGATACCCTTCAGGTTTGTAAACCTTGAATGCGTATATGCCCGGCTGCAAAGACCGCTTTGACTCAATTTTATAAATCGTTTTGCTTTTTTTATCAGTAATAAGCCCTTTATCCACAACATTGCCGTTTCGTAAAGGCTCCTGCTGAGAAGCGATTTTATGGAGCTCCCATCTCCAGTCAGAAACAGTCCGCTCTTTTCCCTTATTCTCCAGCTCGGCATAGAGTTGAAGCGGCGCACACACGGTGCCTGACGTATCAGTTTGATTTGTTATATGTAAATCACTCTGATCCCAGCGTTCGTCATAACGGCAATCGTCATCCGTATATTGAAAATCTCCGCACGTTTGAACCGGGAGACTGAAGCTTTTCACATCATTGAAGGAGGAACTTGTATCACCTGTGAACTGAGCACATATCGTCACGGACAGGCAAAAAATGAACGAAAGCCGTAAAAATAGCATCATCCGCCATCTCACCTTGCCCTTTTTTTCCATTCGCAACCATCGGAACATGCCTTACCCCCTGTAAAACTGTTAATAAATATGACAACCGTTCTTTTTAAAGAACCGCATGAACAAAGTATAATCAAGGATTATCGTCTTGAAAAATGTCAAAATCGGTCAAATTGTTCGTTTTTGAGAATGGTATCTTTCAAAAACATCGTTTTGCTTCAAATTACACACCTTTTTTGGAATTTTTTCTAATAAAACGTGAGAAAATAACGAGGTGGCTAGAACAAAATGGAAAGTATATACAGCGAAAGGACGAAGAATGATGATCACACAAAGTCTGATTTGCCTTTCTCTTCTTGTTTTCGGGGTTTCAGGAACAGCTCAGGCGGAAACGGTGCCTTATTATGCTGTTCACCATAAATCAAAATGGGAAAAGTTAGCAGAAAAAGAAGCTAAAAAAAGATATCCGCTCGCCCAAACATTATTTATTCAAAAGGTGTGGGATCGGAAAAGAACGGATGAAGCAGTCAAACAATACCACTTGACATTGCGGGATGGCGCAAAAGAATTTGGTGTGTTTGTTACGATTTCTTTTAATCCCTACAGCCAAAAGGTAAATAAAATTGCCGTCATTGAGGAATACCAATAAGGCCCTCCTGATACAGGAGGACCTTTCGTGTGATTCACTTTATTTTTTCCGCTGCATCCACAGCTTAAAACTGTACGGCAATATTCCGAACCAGTGCTGAGAAGCCGGCACTTTCTTTTCTTTCCGCACTTCTTTTCGCTCTCTCCGTTCCTGTTTCGGCGTATCGAAATATTTAACGAATTGCTCAGTCATATATTTTACATAATCATTTGTTTTCACGGCTCTCA
Organism: Paenibacillus lentimorbus NRRL B-30488; assembly: GCF_000411595.1. NCBI lineage: Bacteria > Bacillati > Bacillota > Bacilli > Caryophanales > Paenibacillaceae > Paenibacillus > Paenibacillus lentimorbus. The sequence goes on from NZ_ANAT01000021.1 coordinate 62,052, forward strand.
CCTCATAGTGCTGTCTTTACTATGAAGTGTTGTCCCGCCGCCTCTTTTTTATACTTCCGTCCATTGAATCAGCTGTTTCTTCTTCTGATCGAACAAAAGGTGAGCCTCGCGTCTCGTGCCTGACACTGTTTCCGCCTGAATTGTAACCTGAACCGTTTCCCGGCGATCACTCCCGGTGATGTGGAAGGAAACAGTTCCGTACGGAAAACGCTGTGTACCAGTTTGGACCTTTTGTCCCTGTGTCATATGGCGGCTTGACAGCAGCGCGCCGTTTTGGAGCAGGTTCTCTCCGATCCAGTACTCCCCGGCCTCTTTCGCAAATGTTTTTCGGGTGATGAAATCAGATGAAGTATAGCTGATGACAAGTAAAACTGCGGCAGAAACAAACAGAACCGCGGGATAGATAAAACCGTCAGATTTGTACATTTAATCACCTTTTAAAGAGCTGTAAACCGGAATGACCGCCTGATTCTTTTTACCTGTAACGCTTGAGATCTCTAATAAGAGCAGGCCGTTTTTCACATCAGCCGTTAATGATGCCGCGTTTTGCAGGATCGGCACGTGGCCTTTTCCGTTTACTCTTTTCCTTATCATCTTATGATAAATTTCAAAACGCACTTCTTCGCCTCCTGTTTTCCGGCATGCTAACGCCCGGCCGCCGTCCGCCGGTTTCACAGTCTCTGCCTGTTTACATTCGTTCATGATCTGCTGAACGGCAATTTGATGCTCCCGGCTGTCTAATCCGCCGTTATCGGTCCGGTTTGATAAAAACAGATGTAAAATCGGGCCCAGGGTTCCTGATAGGAAAAGACAGACTGCCAAGGAGAACAAAACATTAAGAAGCGTAAAGCCAGTCTGTTTTGAGAATGCTGAGACACATTTCTTTTTCGCCGCGGTCAGCCGCACACACTTTGTAATACTCACCATCCTCCTTCCACTTCACGCCGGGAGACGGCGGCTTTTTTCCGGTCATCATATAAGTGCTGATATGCTTCTGAAGAAGCTGGTACGCTTCCTGGCGATCTTCTATTTTCAGACCATCTGTCAGCATGCCCGTCCAGACCGGAATGATAGACGTCATAAGGAACAGCCAAATGGCCATTGCTGATAGTGTTTCAATAGTAGAGAACCCCTTATTTCCGTTTAGCATGGACATTTCCGCTCCCTAAGTAAACTGTGATCTCATAGGTGAACCCGGCGCTCTTCAATTGAATCTTTCCTCCCGAATTCGGATGGCCTTTTTCGTTAAATTCAAGGCTCTCCGGTAAAGTTACAAGTGTAATGTGAAGCGAATCAAAAGAACGCTCGACAATCCTTCCGGCTGACTGCAGTTTGTATTTATGCTCTTTTGGAAGAAAAGTGATTTTTGTTCTTTTATGTTCTGCGATAGCCGTTTCCTGCGCAAGCTGAATATCTTTTTGAAGCTGTTCTGTTTTTTGCCGCACGGCAAGGTGGGTGCAGACCGGCGGAACCGTCGTGAACAAAACCGTCAGCAGGACGGACGCCAGGCTTAACACAATCAGGCTTTCAAGAAGGGTAAACCCGTTTTCTGTCCGCCTGTTATTGTTCAACTGTAACTTCTCCGCCACTAATTAAGATCTGTTTACCATTCGGGCAGGCTGTATTCTTTTTGATATACCCCTCTGATTGTAAATCGTTCATATCCGGCATTTTACCTTCATGGTCGATTTCGTACGCCGTCACTTGGGCTTTCACCATATTCTGCAGTCCTTCACAGCCTTTATGCTGAATGCTTTGATTATGTTTTGTAACGTTAGGAATGGTGATTAAAAGCAGAATGGAAACGATAAATAAAACGATCAGCATTTCAATTAAAGTAAATCCATCTTGATTTTTCAGACGAAGCACTCCCTTACATTTGGTTCATCATCTGGTACATCGGCATCAGCATTGACATGTAGACAATTAAAATCATACCGGCCACAACACCGTAAATGACAGGCTGGAGAATGCCGGTATACTTCGCCGCGTTTTGTTCAAGACGCTCCATCATAAACTGGCTGTACGTATAAAGTTCGCGGTGAAGCAGGCCGTTTGCCTGTCCGTGGCTGACTGCAGCCGCAAGATCTTTTTCATAACACGGATGCCCGGAAAGAGCGGATTCTATGGTTTCTCCGGCTTTCAGACGTGTAATGAGCATCTCTGCTTCTTCACGATAAAAAGGCAGAAAAGATTGTTCTTTAAAAGCTGTTAAGCTGTCATAGATAGAAAGGCCGGATTTCAGAAGACTGCTGAGCTGTAAAGAGAAAAAGTAGCTGTTAAAAAGAACGGCCGCTTTTCCTAAGAGGGGTATTTTCACAACAATGAGCATTTTATCTTGCGGGGATTTTTTCTTACATAAGAACCAAACGTACAAAAACAAGCAGAAAGCGGCGGACAGCGCCAGTGCGCAGGCTTCATGAAAATGCCGAAAAAACGCAAAGATGAAAGCAGTCGCACCGGATGTATTCATATTCATTGATTGATAAATCCCAGAAAACTGCGGAATAATTAAACTTTGCAGGATATAAAACATGACACAGACGGAAGAAATTAAAAACATCGGATACCGGAGCATTTTTTTGATTTGATTCGTCTGCATGAGCTTTCTCTGTAATAATTCGCCGCTTTGTTTCATCGCCCCCGGCAATTCTCCGTGTTTCTCTGCGAAATAGCAGATAGAGACGGCTTCTTTATGAAAAGACAGTGCCTCAAGCACTTCGTAAAACGCATCACCTTCCCTCAGCCGGCGGATTCCGTCCGTCAGCTCTGCAAGCTGACGTTTATGCAGCTGGAGTTTCAGCAGTCTGAGCCCTTCAATCAGACTGTATCCTTTTTCCGTCATTTCACCGAGCCTTTTCAAAAAAAGCCGCTTGATCCTTCAACGGCCAGGTTCGTTTAATCCGCTTCATGATACACCCACCGATCGTAATTGTCGGTCGTGACATAGCCGAGCGCGATTCCTTTTCTGATTAGCCTGCGGAGCGTCTGATATTGAAAATTGGCGTGCTCTCCCTTTGCTTCCCGAAAGCATTGGGTAAGGTTTTTCCCGTAGAGCAGTTCATAAATGCCCGCACGGCGTGTCTGCCTGTACATCCGGCAGTACACCGAACAGTTTTCCTCTTTGCAGAACGGACATGTTAAATCAACCAGACGCTGAGCGGCAATGGCAATGACGGTTTGTTCAATTTCTGTCATGTTCACCCCAAACTCCAGCAGTCTGTATATGGCGCCCTTAGCATCCCTTGTGTGCAGGCTTGAAAGAACGAGGTGTCCCGTCATGGCCGCGCGGACTGCGATTTCAGCCGTCTCGGCATCCCTGATTTCCCCTAAGATGATCATATCGGGATCATGTCTTAAAATCGCTTTTAGACCGGCGGAATATGTGACTCCGGCTTTTTCATTCACCTGAACTTGCAACACATCCTCATCTCTTGTTTCTACGGGGTCTTCAAGCGTGACAATCCGCCGGTTGAAATGCCTTTTTGCATAGTTGACAAGCGAGTAAAGGGTGGTCGTTTTTCCAGATCCGGTCGGTCCGGTAAACAGAAGCAGGCCGTGCGAATGCTTCAGAAAGGACAATAGTGCGGCGCCCGCCCCCCGAAATAAAGACAGTTTATCCAGAGGGGGAATCTGCCGCTTAGGCAAAAGCCTGATGACAAGACTTTCATCATTCATTGTCGGCAAGGTTGACATTCTCAAATGAACGGTTTCCGTCGGAAGCGGCAGAGACAATGACCCGTTTTGCGGCTTACGTCTTTCTCCTATATCCATGGCCGATAAAAACTTGAAATGAGAAATAAGCCTTACGCATTCCTCTTTTTTAAGACTCTTTTTTCACAAGAGCATGGCCGATGCGAAAATGAATGAAAGCATCCTTTTCTCTCGGCACAATGTGTATATCTGAAGCCCTTGCCGTATAGGCCTCGTTTATGATGTTCCTGCTGTATGTTTCAATATTTTTCACAAGACTTTCCTCCTTCCGCACGTATTGTAAATCAGATACACAAAAGCCGGCAAAGGAGAGATTATGCGTTTTACACTGTGTAAAACGTAAAAAATAAAAATAAGCCCCCTGACTTTGATTTACTGAATGAAATCCGGAACCATTCGGCCATTTTCAGCCATCAAAAAAGCAGGCGTATGCCTGCTCTTCTTAGCGTTTCTTTTCTTTCCGCAAATATTTTTTTGATGCTCCCTCAAAATGTCCCCTGTCCAGCCTTTCTGCCGCAGATAAATATAAATCAGCAGGGTTGATACAATAATGAGCACGATGGAACAGATATACGCATATTTCCAATGAAGCTCCGGCATGTTATCAAAGTTCATCCCCCAGAGAGCTCCAAGCGCGGTCATCGGTGTAAAGAGAGTTGTAAAGATCGTCAAGGCTTTCACAATTTCATTTCCTCTTTGGGAGGTAATGACTTCCTCGGCGTGCAGCAGATTGCTCAGTTCCTGATCAAACTCATTGATATATGTAATCCCTCTTTCCATCTTATGATGAGCCCTGAGGTAATCTTTCTGCCTGTCATTTTTCGGGAGAAACGCTTCTTTTAAAGCCATTTCCACTTTTTTAGCTCCCAGTGTAAGACCTTTCCAAATGAACAGCTCATGGCGCAGTTTATGCACATTTTCCAAGATTCCTTTGCTGTTGTCATCATGAATCTGCCATTTCAGCGTCCGCTGCTTGACTTCAAATTCATCCAGTCCGATCAGATAGGAATTCATCAGCTCTCCCAGCAGAACAAAAAAGCCTTCAATCGGATTTTCACAGGTTTGAATCTGCTGTGTGGCATGCTTTTCTTTTACACCGCGCAGCAGCGAAAAATCAAAATTAATCGTAAAAAAGAAGTCTCTCGTAATATAAAAGTGAAATACGGTATGGTTTTTTTCATCATCTAATCCTTGATGATAGATTAAAGATCCGAAAACCGCTTCATTATTCTGATCATTTGTATCTGAGCGCAGAAAGTTTATATGATTTTCATGTTCAAACCACTTTTCGCATTGCGGCCAGTGATTGTGATGGATCATTTTTTTCGCTTCCGCTTTTTCATGCGGACCGAGCTGGTACCACAGCCAGTCCGCTCCCGAATGTACCTTCATCTCTTGTCATCCTCCAGTATCGCTTTCTTGTTTTATTACCGTAAATGAGGCGGGCTAAACCAGGTTCGATGTTTGAGCAGCTTTCTACAGTGGTATTATTCCGAAAAAAGGGAGGTGCAAGCCTTCCTTCGCGGAAGGCGTTACATTGTATATCATCAAACTATCTGCCATCGTACTATTTATTTTATTAACGGCGTGTTTTGTCGCCATAGAGTTTTCAATTGTTAAAGCAAGGCGCTCCCGCATTAATCAGCTCATTGAGGAAGATGTAAAAGGAGCAAAAGCAGCCAAGCATGTCATTACACACCTCGATGAATATTTATCGGCGTGCCAATTGGGCATCACCGTCACCGCTTTGGGGATCGGCTGGCTGGGTGAACCGACAGTCAAAGCAATGCTTCAGCCGTTATTTTTAAAAACCGGAGTTCACGAAGCGGTTGCCCAAGTACTGTCATTGATCATCGCCTTTCTGCTGGTTACATATGTGAATGTCGTCATCGGCGAACTCGCCCCGAAAAGTTTTGCTATCCAAAAAGCCGAGCGGATTACACTTTTGTCTGCCAGACCGATGATTTTGTTTTATAAGTTAATGTTTCCGTTCATCTGGCTGCTCAATCATTCCGCCCGCCTGATTACAGCCATGTTCGGCTTGAAGCCTGCTTCCGAACATGAAATGGCTTATACGGAAGAGGAATTGCGGGTGCTCCTTGCCGAAAGCTATCGAAGCGGCATGATCAAAAAAAGCGAGCTGCATTACGTAAATAACATTTTTACATTTGATAAGCGCACTGCCAAAGAAATTATGGTGCCCCGGAATGAAATGGTGAGCCTGCCGTTAGACAGCGGATCGGGACATATGCTCCGGGACATTATCAAAACAAATAAATATACCCGGTATCCCGTAGTAAAAGGAGATAAAGATCATGTAGTCGGCATCATCAATATTAAAGAAGTTTTATTCAGATTCCTGTCAGAAGGAGGGGCGTTTACAAAACACGAACTCAGCCCTTACATCCAGCCGGCGATCCACGTGATTGAGACGATTCCGATTTATCAATTGTTCGTTAAAATGCAGCGGGAACACGCCCATATGGCCATTCTCATTGATGAGTACGGCGGAACCGCGGGATTAGTAACGGCGGAAGATATCATTGAAGAGATCGTCGGCGAAATCCGCGACGAATTTGATACAGACGAAACACCTTCCGTTCAAAAGCTTGGGAAGAACCGCTATCTCCTGAACGCCAAATTGCTGATCAGTGACGTCAATGATTTACTCGGAACAGAGATTACGGCTGATCAAGTCGATACACTGGGGGGCTGGTTTCTTACTCAGCATATTGACGCGAAGCCCGGGAGCACCATTGATTTTGAAGGCTACACATTTACGGTAAAAGAAATCGACAGCCATCATATCATGACGATTGAAGCTGACAAAGCTGAATAGCTGAGGGAGAAATCCTCCCCGGCCATTCAGCTTTTTATCATCTTAATGATTCTTTTACGATAAATCCGTTTTTTGCCAGCGCCTTCGCCAGACTCTGCTCTGTTTTCACCTGAGAAAAATCGATGCCGAGCTTCACGACGGTCTGCGCGATTTCCGGCCTGATGCCTGAGATTGTCGTTTCTATGCCAAGAAGTTTTGTGCTGTCAATCACTTTGAAAATCTGATAAGCGACCATCGTATCCACAATCGGCACTCCTGATATATCTAAAAATAAATAAGAAAGACGGAGTGAAGAACATTGGTCAAGCACCGATTCCAAAATCATTTTTGCCCGGTAGGTATCAATTTCGCCGACGAGCGGCAAAATTCCAATACCGTCGGCAATCGGCATAATCGGCGCGCTTAGTTCGTTAATCATTTCCTTTTGGGCGTTTAATTGTGTAACCGTCACTTTATAATATTCCTCTGTAAATACTTCAATCATATGGTCAATTGCTTTGTTCAGCTTCTCTCCCCAATGGAATACCGCATTCGCCCCGGGCTTCTCAGACATCGTTTCACAGCATGTCTGTATGCGGTTCCAGACCAATCTCCGGAATTCTTTAAAGCTCGTGACGCTTTCATAGACCGGTACTTCATGGACGGCCCGGTCCCTTGCGAACTGAAGCGCCCACTTTGTCAGCTCCTCTTCCCCGCCGTCTTTTTCCGATAAAATGCCGGCAACGATTTCAATTAACAGACGGTGCTGCATTTCCGCTTTCTGATCATCTGAAGGCCGCCCCGATTTTGGTATGAGCAGCCACTGGCGTGTGATTTCACCTGATTCTTCAATTAAGGATCGAGATAATGTTTCATTCAAATGTTTCACGGGTCTCCTCCATTCAAATTACTTTGTATGTATAAATCGGCGCCGGACGCACATACTGTAATTACATCCGATGGGCTATAGCCAAGCGGTAAGGCAATGGACTTTGACTCCGTGATCGTTGGTTCGAATCCAGCTAGCCCAGTCCCGCAACCGCAAAAAACGAAGATTAGCTGATAAATTTGATCAGCGGATCTTCGTTTTTCTCTTATGATACAGATTGATGTACCGTTTTTTCTTCGTCAGCTTCATCAGTTCTCCCGGATTGTATCCGATAACGAGCTTATTGCGATCGATCAGAATCGGACGCCGCAGCAGTTTCGGCTTCTCAGTCAAAAGCTTCAGCACTTCATTTACAGTCATTTCTTCAATGTTGAGGTTAAGGTTTTTAAATGTTTGGCTTCTCGTCGCCAATATTTCATCAATTCCTTCGGTCGTTAATGATAAAATCTGTTTCAATTCATCAATTGTCGGTGTCTCCCGGAATAGATGTCGCTCTTGAAAGTCAACATTGTGGGCTTTTAACCAATGTTTCGTTTTTCGGCATGATGTGCAGCTCGGGTATGAATAAAAAATAAGTTCTTTCATTTTTAAAAATTCCTCCCTCGGATAATCCGTCTCTTTGTTAACATAAGTACCCTGAACTTTTTTTCCCTAAACGTATTTCAAAAAGATTTTTCGGATCTTTTTTAGAGAACGGCATAAGATATAAAACACAGGGAAAGACATAAATTCCACAATAAATATAATCATGAAAATGTTTACATTTTGAGTGCCGATCTATTATAATAAACTTCAGATAGACTCTCGGGAGGGGATAAGGAATGAATCGCATGTTCCGGGTGTTAGGATTTTGGACGGGGATATTTGCAGTCATGTTTTTTCTAGGGGGCATGAAAGACGCTTCTCTTTTGTTTTTTGGACAGACGATCTTTTTCGTATTTCTTTCTTATTTGAATCTGACTGAGCGGATGTATATTTATATTTTCGGAGCTTACTTAACCGTATTTTTCGCCGGATTTACATACTACTCTATTTTTATTATGACACCGGGCGGCGGAACCCACTGAACAGAAAAAGACAGACCGATTATGGTCTGTCTTTTTTCATTTACAGTGAAAAACCATTGATAAACGGGTTTCGCTCCTGCTCTGTCTGGATGTCCGTTTCCGGCCCGTGCCCGCTTAATACAAGTGTATGTCCGGGAAGCGTGAGCAGTTTTTGATGAATGGAATCAAGCAATACGTCCTGACTTCCGCCGTGTAAATCAGTTCGGCCGATGCCTCCCTGAAAGAGCACATCACCTGAAATCACCAGATCCGCGTCCTTCACATAATAAGAAACGCTTCCCGGTGAATGTCCCGGCGTAAACAATGTCTCCAAATGGAAAGGCCCGATGTCCAAAATGCCGTCGCCTTCGATGAGCCGTTCGGCGGGCCGTGCCGTTACGGCAATGCCCCGCAATATGCCTGATCCGTTTAAGGAAGAGTCCTCCAGCCACTTTTCTTCCTTTTTGTGAAGATAGACGGGAACATCCCATCTGTCTCTTACTTCGTCAAGTGCGCCGATATGGTCAAAATGGGCGTGCGTCAGTAAGATGGCCAGCGGCTTCAGATTGTTTTCTTTTATGTAATTGTTGATTTTGTCCGCTTCCCCGCCCGGATCAAAAATAAGACAGGACTGATCCTCACTGACAAGAAAATACGCGTTTGCCTGAATCGGCCCGGCCGGCATTCGTCTCCATTTCACTTTCATCACCTCTTTATGTATATGCCCTTATTATGAAGGTTTTCTGCGGAAGATTCAATGAATGCGGCCGGGAAAACGCTATCGACAAACAAAATGAAAACGGTTAAAATGAAATGGAAAGATTTTCAGGTTCCAATGACAAAGGAGGAGCATGATGTTACTTGTTGTAATCTTCGGCCTTGTCGCATTATTAGCTGTATTAGGAGTCCTGCGGGCTGTCAGACAGAGAAATATCCTGGGATTTTTGTTAGCCGCCGCCACCCTGGGTGTGTTTGGCTGGTTTACCGTAATGACCGTTGTAACCAGCGGCTATCCGACTGCACATTAAAAGCCTGTATCCAATGGATACAGGCTTATTTTTTATTGCTGCAAATGTTTGCTGACACTTTTGATTTTGCTCTCCAGCGTCGTTTCTTTATCACGTCTGTCATCAATGCGGATATTTGTCGCCACTCTGTGCAGCCCTTTTTGGAACGGGGCTTCGTGAATGTCCTGAATGACTGCGAATAAGTCGCTCAGCTCACCTTCAATCAACGTGTTCATCGGCGTGAGCTGAAATTTGATTTTGCCGGCAGCTTTGTAACCCTCCAAAATGTTTTGCACATCCGCTACATACTCACTGACGCTCGGTGTTTTTGTTCCGATCGGAATGATTGTGACATCTGCAATTGCCATTTGGTTCAAACTCCTTTTTCATTTGTTATGATTGGTTCTGTCATGCCTGTTTTCAGTGAAATCAGACGGTCATACGTAAAGCCGTATAAAGCGTATTCCCCGTTCGGAGAGATCTGAATCGGCTCCATTTCCGTGTTTTTGAGCACCGTCCGCTCCCGTTCGTCTCCTAAGTCAAAGCTGATCAGATTGTAAGAGCGGCCTTCAGGCTTAAATATGTAAAACCGCTTGTGTGTCTGATCGTAATCATATTCCATCGGCGCAAAGCTCTCATACTTTTTTTGGAGAGGAAAGCGGTGTGTCACGGATGCCGGCTTTTGGAAAAGGAACTCGCCGTCTCCGTCCGATTGATCCGTTTGTCTGACGGCAATCGTCATGCCCGGGCGGGAATCAGCCCAGATGACGTGATGAAGCACTCTTTTTCTTTTTCGTCTGCAAGTCATAAGAATATAAAGGACCCTCTTCCTCCGTTTTTCCTTGCTTGATATATTGGAATTCATTAGTGGAGGTCCAATGAACAAAAGGGGCCTGAACGGGACTCTTTTTTAAAATGCCATTGTTCATATCCGCCGTATAGGCTGTGAAGTCCCATGTTTCAGTAAAAACGGTAATCATCATTTGATACGGGTCATACGGATTCCAAGCCGTCTCCAGCTCATAAGAGTTAAAGGCTTTGTGATAAAGTCTTTTCCCCTGCTTGTTTATAAGCACAAGCTCAGTCTGACCGCTGCTTGTCACCTGTACAAGAATCAGCTGTTTTTTCCGGCTGATCTTTACATTGACAATATTGCCCTTTGTTTCATAGAGCCGTTCGGATTTTCCGCTGAAAAGATCATATTTCATCAGCTGATGATGTGCTGTATACAGAATTGTTCTGTTATCCAGCCATCCTTCCGTTTTTTCCGCTTCCTTTTTACTGAGCGGAACGATTTTCTGTTCTGCCGATTTTGCCGAAACGCCTGTGTCTTGCTGCTGATGAGATGGTTCACAGGCCGCTAAACACAGAACGAATGCGGACAGCAGAACACAAACCAAGTATCTCATCAGCCTTCCCTCCATTCTTTTCTATTGTCCCATATTTGTTTATGTAAACAAATGAGAAATTTCACAGATGTCTCAAAAAACAAGCGACCTCCACAAAATACCTTCCGTCGCTTGATAAATATCAGCAAACTGATGAAAAGGCAAAGGGTTTTTTCCCTTCCCAAGCTCAATGGTATAGCCCTCTTTTCCATACTGTTGTATAAACCAATCCCTAAAACCGGCATGGCTGTCAATGGTTTTAACGCCTTGATAGCGGTTTCCGCTTATCGCTTCAAACTCCCGAATCATCTGAGATGATTGCTCCGGTTCACATCCTTCGTATCCCCCAATAAATCTCTTCTCCCTGCGTATGAAGCGCGATCAGCCGGTCAGGCGGCTGATCCGTTATCAGCCGATGCATCGCCTGCGCCTCCGGTTCAGTGAGCGGCGCCGTTCCCGGAAAATCACGGTATGAAGGGGCTTTCGGTTTGCGCCTTTGTTCAATATCCCAATTGGATGGGAAATGTTTATTTAAATCCACACCGTTTATATTCGCCTTCCATTCGCGGTAATCCGGGCGGTGCTCATTTAATTCGTTGAGAAATTCATTTTTTTCTGATAAATCTTCACACCCGTAAAGTACGAGATCAACCCCGTCGGGATTTACGAGCGGAACGAATGACAATGATGTCCGGCTGAATATATCAAGCGCAGAGTGCCCGAAAACGGTTTTATTTTCGCATAATGCCGCGCAATATTCTTTACACCATTTAAGCGCGACCGAGGTGGTGATCCATTCATTGGCATGAAATGAGGCGTTTACATGGACTTTTCTTTCGGCTGTATCCGCACCTATTTTCAGCTCATAAAGCGGCTTTCCCAATACGGAACTGCCGATTTTACGGCATGTGACAAACGAAAAGACATCCGTTATTTTCTCAATTTCTTCATAAACCGATTGGGAGCCGTACACCTTTTCTTCCTTCAGCCATTGATCAGCGGAAAGAACGCTTTCACAGTGCCGGATGTATCGCGAAAGCCCGCTCAGCGTCTCAAGCGGCGGCCCCTCTGACTGCCCGCTCACGGCAAAGCCGGGACAAAATAATTCATCGCTTTCCGCCGTTTTATCAGCGGCTTTCAACAGTTTTCATCAATTGAAAGCACCTTTGCAATATCTTTCATATGCTGTTTCAATTCAGGTTTGACACGAATTCCCGCCATGTTCATCCCCCTTTTTTAAAACTATATGACAGGGGAGATAAAAAAGAAAGCTGCCCGCGATATGGGCAGGCAGACTTTCTTCAGCAGTTTTGATGTTTGAGCCATTCATTTTTGGCAATCCACGCCCCGCCGATGACTCCGGCGTCATTTCCAAGTGCCGCAATCGAAATATCGGCCGCTTCCGCAGAACGCGGGAACGCGGTGATTTTGAAGGTCTCTTCCACTTTAGACCGCAGGATTTCACCCGCTTTAGACACGCCTCCGCCGAGCACGATTTTCGTCGGATTCATGGCGCTTGCCAGATTTCCGAGCACGAGGCCTAAATGTTTTGCGACATAATCGACGACTTCAAGCGCTGTCTTATCCTGCTGTTTAGCCGCTTCGAACACGTCACGTGCCGTCAGATCGCGTACTTGTAAGAGTGAAGAGTCGGAAACCGCCGCAAGCTTTTCTTTCGCGATGCGGACGATGCCGGTTGCGGACGCAATCGTTTCGATGCAGCCGGATTTTCCGCAATTGCACGGAGCTCCTCCTTCCGGAATACTGCAAATATGACCGATTTCTCCGCCGGCCCCGTTTTTACCGTGAACGATTTCTCCGTTGACGATGATGCCTCCGCCGACTCCGGTTCCAAGCGTCACTAAAATGACATCTTTGGCCCCGTCACCTGCACCCTTCCACATTTCTCCGAGCGCCGCGATATTGGCATCGTTTTCAATGACGGCCGGAATACCCGTTTCCGCCTCGAGATGGTCTTTCAGCGGATAGTTTTTCCACCCCATATTTGTCGTCTCATAGACCATTCCCGTCGCCATTTCCACGGGTCCGGGCGCTCCCATTCCGATCCATTTTACGATCCGTTTCGGCTTGTTCAGTTCTTCCAGCTTCTGATCAAGCGCTTTGGCGATCTTGACCGTAATTGTGTTTCCTGATTTATCGGTCGGAACTTCCCATTTATGCTGAATTTCACCGTACATGTTGATAAAGGCCAGCTTGATGGTTGTTCCGCCAAGATCAATCCCCGCAAACCATGTATCTTCCATAATAATCTCCTTTTCTTATTTAAAATCCTGCTGTGTTATCTGCCTTTGATCCGCTCCGATTCTCTCTGAAGAACTCCGGCGGCTTTTTGCCATAATTCTCTTTCAATCACGTTTGACAAGTACATTTCCTTTAATTCATCTTTCATAAAGTCAATTTCGGCTTGTCTGTCACCGAAATAAACGATATGTCCGAATGACTTAAACAGCTGCTGCACGTCATAAAATGAATTCATCTTCTTCACCATTTCTATTCTTCTTAGTATAAGCGTATTTCATCTCTGATCCGGGCGTCAAGCAAAAAACGATTGGAGAAAATATCCTTGTATTATTTTCATAAATTGTATATTCGCAATTGTAAAAAAACACTCATTTATGCGTTTTTCTGTTACAATACTTTCGTGCCCAAAAGCACAAAAGGATTAAAGTTTGATGGGGTGTTGTTTTGAAACAAGAAAAAAGGCTGACGTTCATCTCAGCCATCAGTTTATTTGTCTTGATGTTAGCAGTCATCATTTCCTGCCTGTTTTTCTTTCATACAGAGCCGCATATGCCGCTGTTCTTTTGCGTCATTATCCTGTCTCTGACAGGTTTATGGCTCGGTTTCTCGTGGGACAGTCTTGAAAAAGGAATTGTCAGCGGATTGAAAAACGGTGTGCAGCCGATTATCGTGCTGGCTTTGATCGGTGTGCTGATCGGCGCCTGGATGTACAGCGGCGCCATTCCCACCGTCACCGTTTACGCTCTGTCAATTATACAGCCGAGTCAGCTGCTTTTGACCGCATTATTTTCCTGCATGATTATCAGCACGCTTGTCGGCTCAAGTCTGACAACTGTCAGTACAATCGGCGTCGCGCTGTTAGGGGTAGCAAGCGCGGCGGGAGTTCCGCTCGAATGGACGGCGGGAGCAGTCATTTGCGGAGCTTGTTTCGGTGATAAAATGTCACCGATGTCCGACACGACGAATTTTGCCGCCGGAATCGGCGAAATTCCGATTTTTAAGCATATTCGCCATATGATGGGCACTACCGTTCCGGCACTGCTGATCACGATCGTTCTTTTTTATATTCTCGGTTCATCTGTTTCAATAAATGCCGCTTCAACGCAAAATATTGAGGCGGTCATTTCCGGAATAAAAGAGGCCGTGCACGTTACGCCTTGGTCGCTTCTTTCACCTCTGTTGGTGATCATTTTAGCTGTGAGACGGGTTTCCGTGATTCCGGTGCTTACCGCCGGTATTATTTCCGCAGGGCTTCTGACTGCTGTTTTTATTCCTGACAGCAGCATTCAAGGATTTATATCCGCCCTGCAAAGCGGGACGGCGTTTAAAACCGGCGACCAGGCTGTGGCCAGCATTATCAACAGAGGCGGGCTCCAATCGATGATGGGATCAGTCTCTCTGATCATGATCGCCTTTGCGCTCGGCGGCCTGATGGAAAAAACGGGCCTGATCGCGGCGCTGCTTCAAGGATTGATAAAAGGCGTGCATACGAAAGGACGTCTTGTCATGGCGACCGTCTTCTCAAGTATAGGCGTAAACCTTGCGACAGGTGAACAGTATTTGTCGATCTTAATTCCGGGTCAATCTTATAAACCTTTATATGACAAGCTCAGTATTAAGCGGATTCACCTTGCGCGGTCGCTTGAGGACGGCGGAACATTGATCAACCCGCTGATTCCCTGGGGAGTAAGCGGCGCTTTTATGGCAAGCGCATTAGGGGTTTCCGTCATCGACTACCTGCCGTTTACCTTTTTCCTGTACATTTCTCCTATGATCTCAATTCTGCTCGGTTTCCTGAAAAAAAGCTGACAATACGAGAAAACCTGCCGTTTTTTACCGGCAGGTTTTCTTATGCAAAAAATCCCGCTGAAAAAACGGGATTTGTTTAAAATGCCTGCTGAATGAATTTGTTTCTGATAAACGGTATTTTTAAAAAGAAATGAATGAATGTCCGTCTGATCCCCGGCTGGCTGAGCACGCTGTTCATCAGACGGTAGCGGTTTTGGTAAACGGCTAAAACAGATACGGCGCATAATGAGTAGATCAACAATTTTTTCATCTTATCCCTCCTGCCCCTATCGTTTGTCAAACAGCGAGAATTATTCCGGTGCAAGAAGTTTTTTTATGCGATTAAGCGATGGTTTCAGATTCAGTCACGATCATATCGACCGGAATATCGTGGGGCATGCGGGGAATGCGGTCTGTCAGCTGGCAGTCAAAGAGAAGCGACACGGTACGGCCTTTATAACCGGACAGGTACCGATCATAATATCCTCCGCCGTATCCGATTCTGAAGCCTTCCCGGTCAAAAGCCACGCCGGGCACAATCACAAGGTCAATGTCATTTTGGGCGGCTTTTTCCGTCAGACTCTCGATCGGTTCACTGAGGCCCGCATATACGGTTTCCAGCTGATCATACGCAGAAAATGTACGGAACTCCATTGCTCCCGTCTGCGGAAAGCATTTTGGGATACAGACTTGTTTTTTCTCTTTCCAGGCCTGTTCAATAATCGGCCGTGTCGGAATTTCCAGGCGTGTCGAGATGGTAACGGCGATCACGCGGGCCTGTTTCCATTCTTTTAAAGAAAACAGCGTTTCACGCATGCTGCGGCATTTTTTCTCCCATTCACTTTCTGTCATGTCAGAAAGCTTTGCTTTTATATCGGTTCTGATTTGTGCTTTCACGTTTCTCAAACCTCCCTGAAAGACAAAAAAGCCAGAACTTTATTGAAAGCTCCAGCTTTTTCCGCTGTGTTAAACAGCTTATTTTGTTTCACGGTGTAACGTAGATTTTTTATCACGTGGGCAATATTTTTTAAATTCAACGCGGTCCGGATTGTTGCGTTTGTTCTTTTTAGAAATATAGTTACGCTCACCACATTCAGTGCAAGCCAAAGTAATATTAACGCGCATTATTTTCCCTCCAAACTAAATATCATTTACTTATTCAGACTTATATATAATACCACTATAATGGACGGAATGCTAGAGCTGATTTACATGAAATGTTGTTTAAGTGCAGAAAACATCAGTTTACGCTTCTGATCCTCTGAATGAGCTTGCGTCAGAAGAAGGCAAAATATGACGAAACAGGACAAAAAAGGGCTTTCCGATACGAAATCTATAGAGAAATAACCGTTTGCTCCCCGAGTAAAAAAGATTTTCCGACAAAATTCCGTTTTTTTCTCTATTTCCTTTAGAATGGCGGCGTTTTATGGTATAAAAAAGAAGGGTAAATTAATAATAGAAGGTGATGAAACGTGGAAATTGCTATTATTGCGTTGTTTATCGTCAGTATAGCGCTTATTGCATTCTCATATTCTCAAAGAGATCCGATGAAAGACGTGGAACAGGAGCTAGAAACGCTTCAGCTTTCCGCCATGCAGGAAATTTACAAGTTGAAAAAGAAAATGACGGTGCTTGAAGAAGAATTGCTGGAAACCAACCTCGTGATCCGCAAAGCCAAAAGCAGCGGCATTAACCAAAAAATCGCCAAACAAATCATTTCAAAATATAACAACGGAATGTCTGCGGAAGCCATCGCAAAAGCGGAGCACGTGTCTGTCGAGGACGTCAATACCATTATTAAAGATAATGAGAAGGTGCTCGTATGACAAAACGGGGCATTCAGGCTTTTGCAGCAGGCATGATTTTAGCGACGGCCGTTCTCGCCGCTGTCTTCTATTTGACTGACCATGACCAGGCAGCCGCCGTTAAAACTGAAAAAACAGCATTGACAGAAAAAGAAGTAAACAGCTACCTCGACGATCAGCACAAAGTCTCCGTCAACCGGGATGACTATCAAAAACTGCTTGATTCTAAAGAAAAATCATTAAACAACGACCAAAACACAGACGCTAAAAAGAAAAAGTAACATACAAACTGACGATTAAAGACGGAATGAGCACTGCTGATGTGTCATCCATTCTTGAAAAAGAAGGGATTATTCCTTCAGCGAAAGACTTCAATGATTACGTCATTGACGCAGGCTACCACAAAGAAATCCGCGCCGGCCATTTCAAAGTCGACTCAGATATGAGCTTTAAAAAAATCGTCAAAACATTAACCCGCTAAAAAAGCTTGCAGGCATCGTCCATTCAGATGGATACGGCCGGCAGGCTTTTTTAATAGGCATATAAAAAGGACCCGGTCAATGGCCGGGCCCGTTTTTTTATCCGAATTTTCCGGTGATATAATCATGTGTTTTTTGATGATCCGGCTGAGAAAATATTTTTCCTGTATCGCCCCACTCCACCAGTTCGCCCATATAGAAAAACGCGGTTTGATCAGAGACCCTCGCAGCCTGCTGCATGTTATGAGTCACAATGACGATTGTATACTTTTCTTTCAATGTCAAAATCAGCTCTTCTATTTTCCGCGTGGACACGGGATCAAGAGCGGACGTCGGTTCATCCATCAGAAGGACGTCCGGTTTGGTGGCGAGCGCCCTTGCGATGCACAGCCGCTGCTGCTGACCGCCTGACAGTGAAAGCGCCTGTTGGTGAAGGCGATCCTTCACTTCATCCCAGAGCGCAGCTGCTTTTAAAGATTCCTCAGCGATTTCAAGCAGTTTCTTTTTATTTTTTTCGCCGTGAATTCTCGGACCGTACACGACATTCTCAAATATTGACTGGGGAAACGGATTGCCTTTTTGAAACACCATACCGATCTGTTTTCTTAATTCTGCCGCATCCGTCTTTTCCTTCAGCAGATTACGCCCGTTATAGATCATGTCGCCTGTCACTTTGACATTCGGAGCCATTTGCAGCATTAAATTTAATGTTTTAATAAAAGTGGATTTCCCGCAGCCGGACGGACCGATGATCGCAGTTACCTTCCGCTCCTCAAAACCGATCGTAATGTCTTTTAAAGCCTGATGGGCTCCGTACCATACGTTCATGCCGTGAATATCAAATAAATTCTGTGTGTGCACCGCTTCCTTCACAAGACTCACAGTCCTTCCCCCTATCCGAACTTTCCGTTAATGTAGTCATCTGTCTTTTGCGCTTTAGGACTCGTAAAAATTTGTTCTGTCTGCCCGTATTCCACCACTTCCCCGTTTAAAAAGAAAGCCGTTCGGTCAGACACCCTCAGCGCCTGCTGCATGTTATGCGTAACGATAATAATCGAATAATCTTTTTTCAGTTCTGTCAAAAGCGTCTCGATTCTGGCGTTTGAAATAGGGTCCAGAGCGGATGCCGGTTCATCTAAAAGAAGCACGGCAGGTTTCATCGCAAGCGTACGGGCGATACAAAGGCGCTGCTGCTGGCCGCCTGATAACGACAGAGCCGATGAATGAAGCCGGTCTTTGACTTCATCCCAAAGCGCCGCCTTCGTTAAGCTTTCCTCGACCGCATCATCCAAAACGGCTTTCCTGCGTTCCCCTGCATACTTCAGCGCATGTGTGATGTTATTGTAAATGGATTTCGGGAACGGATTCGGTTTTTGAAACACCATACCGATCTCCCGTCTGAGAGACACGACATTAATCGCTTCACCCAAAATATTCAGCCCTTCATAAAGGATCTCTCCCTCGCTTCTTGCCGAAGCAATGGCATCGTTCATTCTGTTAATCTGTCTCAAAAATGTTGATTTCCCGCAGCCGGACGGACCGATCAGAGCCGTCACCGCATGTTTTTCAATATTCATGTTTACGTCTTTTACCGCTTGTTTGTCACCGTAATAAATTGATAAATGCTTCACTTCCAAAATCGAAGACTCCGGCAAACGCTTTGTCTGTTCCGCTTGTTCCCTGATGATGTGATCAATCATGTTTTCGCCTCTTTCCGATTAATTTGCCGTAAGCTTTTTATAAATGACAGACCCGAGCCATCTCGCACAAAGGTTAAACAAGAGAACCGAAATCACCAGCACCGCCGAGCCGCCGTTTGCAATCGCTTCGGCGTCAGGGATGATTCCCTGCGTATTGACACTCCATATATGAACCGCCAGCGTCTCAGCCGGCCTGAAAATGTTGAAAGGAGATGATTCAGAAAACGGGTTCAAATCCGTAAAGTTCAGCCGCGGCGTTGTCAGCCCCGCTGTAAATAACAATGCGGCCGCTTCTCCGAATACTCTTCCTGATGCGAGAATGGCTCCGGTTAAAATCGAAGGAATCGCACTCGGAATCAGCACCGTTTTGACGGTATGCCATCTCGATACGCCTAAAGCGAGAGAAGCTTCTTTCAGCTCCTTAGGGACTGCAGTGAGCGCGCCTTCTGTCACCCGGACCATAACGGGAAGGTTAAAGACCGTTAATGCGAGCGCGCCCCCGATAATCGTGTAGCCCCATCCGGTCAAGTTTACAAACATCAGCATGCCGAACATCCCGATGACAATGGACGGAAGCGAAGACAGCACCTCAATACACGTTCTGATAAAATCGGTGATTTTATTTCGGGGCGCATATTCAGCCATAAAGACGCCGCCCCCCACACCAAGCGGTATCGTGATCAGCATGGTGATAAACAGAATGTAAAAGGAGTTAAAAAGCTGATCCCGTATTCCGCCGCCTGACGCAATGGCGCTCGATTTTGACGTAAGAAAATGCAAGGAGATTTCAGAGACGCCGTGAATAAGAATGTACAAAAACAGTCCTGCCAAAATCGCCGCGATTACAGCGGCGCATAACCCGAATACACCGGTGGCCAATTTATCCGTTATTTTCCGGTTCATTACACTTTCCTCCTAGATGACAAGTAGCGTATAAGCAATATAAACAGAAACGACATGATGAGAAGTACAAGCCCCATAGACCATAACGTATTATTTTCAATACTGCCGTATGTGGTATGGCCCATGTTTAACGTGATAATCGTCGTTAATGTTCCCGCCGTATCAAGCAGGCTTTCCGGCAGAAGCTTTGTATTTCCGATAACCATCTGTACGGCGAGTGCTTCTCCGAATGCTCTTGCCATCCCGAGCACGACAGCGGTCAGCAATGTCGGAAACGCCGCCGGGATAAGCACCTTTCTGATTGTCTGCCACCTCGTCGCACCAAGCGCGTATGAACCGTCGCGAAGGTGTTTCGGAAGTGACGCAAGCGCATCAGCGGAAATCGATGTAACAGTCGGCAGAATCATTACCGAGAGTACGATCGTCCCCGCCAGAAGGCTGTGACCCGTTCCGCTTGATTTAAAAGAGCCGATAAACGGAACCAATACTGTAAGACCTATGAATCCATAAACGACGGACGGAATGCCGACAAGCAGCTCAATTACCGGCTGCAGCACCTTTTTTCCCCAAGTCGGCGCAATTTCCGTCATAAACACGGCACCCGCAATACCGAGGGGCGCTGCGATCAGAGCGGACAGAACCGTGACCGCAAATGATCCGAAAATAAAAGGCAGCGCGCCGAACTCAGGTTTTGCCTGGGTTGGATTCCAATTCAGACTTGTTAAGAACTCAATCGGGCTTACACCATTTACAAAAAAAGATTGCAGCCCCTTTATGCCGAGAAAAATTGTGATCGCCGCTGATGCCGCAATGATAATCGCGGCACACACAGACACAATCACCCTTCCGCGGACTTCATCCAATTGCCTGTTTTGTTTTGAGCTTATTAAGCGTTCGCTTACAGACTCTTTTTCTCTGTGATTTATCATTTGTTTACACTCCTATAAAGAAGAAGAGGCGGGGAGCCCGCCCTCCCCTCAGCTTTGCTTGCCGTTTGCGTCACGTGTGACTTTCATATCAGAGATCGGAATGTAGCCCTGATCTTTTACGATACTTTTCTGTACTTCATCGCTGTTCATATAGTCAAGAAACGTTTTTGTAAGGCCTGACGCTTCACCTTTCGTATAAGAGTGCTCGTAAGCCCAAATCGGATACTCGCCTGTGACGACATTTTTCTCTTCCGGTTTGATGCCTCCGATCGATAAAGGCGTTACTTTGTCATCGTTTATATAAGAGAATGCCAGATAACCGATTGCTCCCGGCGTTTCCGCAATGATTTTTTTGACTGTATTGGAGGAATCCTCTGTAATGCCCTCTGCAGGCTCTGCTCCGTCAAGAGCATATTTGACGAACGTAGCGCGTGTTCCAGATGAATCAGGACGGTTCACGAGTGTAATTTTTTGATCTTTACCGCCAAGCTCTTTCCAGTTTTTAATTTTGCCTGTAAAGACGTCTGTGAGCTGTTTTTTGGTTATATCCTTTACGCCCGCACCGGGGTTGACCGCAGCCGCCATCGCCACTACCGCTACTCGGTGGTCTTTTAGGGCTTTCGCATCAATGCCTTCTTTTTCTTCAGCGAAGACATCTGAGTTGCCGATTTGCACTGCCCCTTCAGACACTTGCGAAAGTCCTGTTCCTGAACCTCCCGCTTGCACCTGCACATCAGCATCCGGATGTTTTTCCATAAACTTTTCCGCCGCTGCCAGTACTAACGGCTGCATGGCTGATGAACCAGAAATGGTTAAAGAACCTGATGCTTTTTTATCCTCACTTGCAGATTGACTGTCTGTCTTGCCGCTTTCCTTTGCATTTCCGCATGCTGCAGCAACAATCATAACAGCAGCCATCAGAAGCGTAAGCATCCATTTGTTTTTTTCATTTCCTGAATTCCCCCTGCATTTAATGTGTAATTTGTCCTACACGTATAGAGTAAAGGGTTCTTGTAAAATGCGTATAAATCAAGTGTTAAGATTTTGTAAATCCGGATGTTTTTTTGTATAAAAAAAAAACGCTCACAGGTTGTGAGCGTTTTTCTGTTAGTTGCTTGTATTGCCATTTTCAGCGTCTTCCTGAATTTTATCTTCGTTTTTCTGCTTCGTATTATTTTCTTCTTGTTTCTTTTTCAGCTCAAAGTATTTGTCCAGAGCTGCTCTTCCTATATCATTCGTAATCGAATATCGATCGCTGTAATTAATATAGGCCCAAGGAACGACTACAGAAATAGCCACTTCCGGATTATCAGCAGGTGCATACGCGACAAGAGTCGTATTATACGTTCCTTCACCCGTCTCTGATTTGTCAGGACCGTCATAGAAAGATTGCGCCGTACCCGTTTTACCGGCAGGACTGTATGTCGCCGTCGCAAAATCAGTTGCGGCTGTCCCTTTTGTCATGACACGTCTGAAACCTGCCTGCACTTCTTTAATGTCTGCATGATTCATATCAATCTTATTCAGTACTTGAGGCTGAACAGACTCTACAACGGCTCCGATTCCTTTTTTCGAATCAGGCTGTCTGACCTCTTTTACAAGCTGAGGTTTCAAACGATAGCCTCCATTGGCGATCGTTGATACATACTGCGCCATTTGCAGCGGTGTAAACGTATCATACTGCCCGATGGCAAAGTCTAACAGAAGACCGGAAATTCGCTGTGTCCCTTGGTACCCGGTTGCTTCATTCGGAAGATCAATCCCCGTCTTAACTCCGAGTCCGAACTGATTGAAGTAGTATCTGAAAGTATCGAATGCCTTCATATCAAGCGGCAGGGACTGGCCTTTTTTGTACTCCCCTTTACCGACAGCAATCGCCGTTTTGAACATGAACACGTTTGATGATTCCTGAAGCGCTTTTTGGATATCTACGGGACCTAAATTTGTCCATGATTTTTCGGGTTTTACTTCCCTTGAAATACATAGGTTCATCCTGGAAAACGGTGTTCAAATTAATCGCGCCCGTCTGCAGTCCGGTCAACACCGTCGCTCCTTTGACCGCCGATCCCATTGCGTAGGAGGAAGTCATTGCGCCGAGGGCATAATCATTAATTTTGTACTTTCCATGGTCATTCGTAATCTGCTTGCCGGCCATCGTCAGCACTTCTCCGTTTTTCGGGTTCATCATGACGACGAAGGCCCGATCAAGAAGCTTCGTGCTCGGTCTCGCTTTTGCCGATCTTAAATTTTTCTCAATGATTTTTTCAACGGATTTCTGCAGGTCCATATCAATGGATAAAACAAGGTCTTTGCCGGCCTGTCCTTTTGAAATCACTTTGCTGCCCGTGACATTTCCGGATGAGTCGGTTAAGTTCTGCACTTTCTCTTTCTGACCCTGCAGCAGGCTTTCATATTGATATTCTAAATAGCTTTTTCCGACCCTGTCATTCCGGCTGTAGCCGAGTGACAGATAGTGATCCAGCAGATTGGAAGGAAGACCTTCGTTCGCACTGGATACACTGCCGAGCAATGTCCGGATCAGGCTTTTATAAGGATAAGACCGTTCCCAGTCAGACGTCACGTCAACTCCCGGCAGTTCATCTAAATGTTCGCTGACGACGGCCATTTCTTTTGCCGACACCCCTTCATTTTTGATGTATTGAGGCGTCAGTGAATAGCCTGAATCCATCTGCCTTTTGATCGCAAGGATCTGCATATCTTTTGAAGTGAGCTCATTCAGCTGTTTGTCTGTGATACGTTTCAGCTGAAGCTGATATAAATCATCTTCAGACAGTTTTTTGTCTTCAGCTTTTTGCTTTTCTTCGGCCGTAATCAGTTTTTTCGCTTCATCAGGCCTCGTTAACATCCAATAGTCTTTTTTATCCCGCTCAGTCACCTTTTTGGTGCTTACCTTAATCATACCCGACAGTTTTTTTGCGATTTTTAAACGCTGCGCCTGGGTGGTTGAGGCTGAACGTGTATATGTAATCGCATTTAATGCTTTATTCGTTACGATGGGATTTAGGTTCCGGTCGTATATTTTCCCTCTCGGAACCGCCGTGCTGACATCAGACTCCTCCTGCTTATTAGCGGCGTTTTTATAATCATCACCCTGAACAATCTGCTTGATGCCAAGCTCGACGATAATCCAAGTGAAAATAAGAAACGCGGCCAAAAACAAAAATTAAGCCGGATCGGCAGTGATTTTTCTTTTCTTTGTTTACAGCTATTTTCTTTTTATTTCTCCTCATGACATCACCTTTTCTTATTTACAGAAAGAAATGACACCTTCTGTTCAGGTGCCATTTTTCATTCTAAAGGTTTTTTCGATATTTTTCTACAGATAACCCTTTTATCTTTCTCCTTTTATAAAATTCGGTTCCGCCGCCTGTTTTTGTCGGTCTTCTTCTACTGTTTCATCAGAAGTTTCCGTATCCAGTCTGATGTCTTTTATAAAGTAATAAATCAGCGGATGGCCGGCTCCGAGCAGCACGAGCGCCGCCGGTATTCCCACTTTTTCCTTGAATAATGTAACGATTACAAGGAAACAAAGGATGGAAACGATCCGGCCCGCATTTAAAAATAACTCCCTGAGCACAATGTATTCAATTCTGGCTTTTCTGGCAAGACGCGCCCGGCCTATCACATCATATGTAAGCGAGACATACGGCACGAGCAGAACTGGATAGCCGATCGCAATAAACACTCCGTACAAAAGGAGCGTCGTGAAGCTCATTTTAAAAATGATGAGAAACAGGGCGCCGTACAAGATCAATCCGCCGATAAGAATCGCCTTTTTCCGCGCTCTTTTTTGATGAGCCTTGATGCAAAATAATAGGCAAAAAAGAAACCGCGGAATTGACGAGACCGAATGTTCCGAGCGCCAGCTCACTGTTTGTCGCAATGAATACAAATACGCTGATTAAAAAACAAAAATCCCTTCTCTCAAGCCTTGAAAAAAGTGCGCGTTGGTAATCCGGCGCCAATTCAGATTCGTGTGGCGCTCATCAAAAACTTTTTTCAGCATAAACCGGCCTTTCGACTCCCTCCGCTTCAGAAAAAAGCTCATGACCACGGCAAGGGCAAATAAGCCGAGCGACAGGCTGAAAATGATTGTATAACCCGTATTGTTTTCAAGTCTTGAAATGACATATCCGGCCACAATCGGACCGATCATGCCCGCCGATGAAGACAAAATGCCTAAAAACCCGTTAAAAAATCTCTCGTTTCCGGTTCCGTAATTTCGAACGTCAGCACATTAAAAGCCAGCCAGTAAAAGCCGTATCCAACTCCGAGCACGGCCCCTATCAAAACGAGACGGGAAGCCGCAGTTTCTCCGGCAAGCAGCACACTTAAATAAAAAGCCGCCAAAAAGATAACGCCGAACCTGAGAATAAACACCCTGTCGATTTTTTTAGCCAGCCGGCCAGCCAGCAGAAAGGTAACCGGCTGCATCGTTACGACCGACAAATTGTATATGGCCAAATCAATAAATTTTCCCGACTGCTTCCACAAATACACGTTGACAAATGTATTTGACAGCGCGATGCCCAATGAGTAAAGGCCGCCAATCGTCAATAACAGCAGCAGCCCTTTATTTATTTCGATGTCGCCGATAATTTTTTTATTTTGCTCATCATTGACTCCCCTTTACTACACATTAGTTTGTCTCACTCAAACTGAGATATGTAAAAGGATTCAAAGTCAATAAAAAACAAGGCCTCCCGCGGGAGACCTTGTTTGATCGAACTATTTATTTTGCTTCGCTGTAAAGACGGGCAACTTCATCCCAGTTCACAACATTCCAGAAAGCTGAAATGTAATCAGGACGGCGGTTTTGGTAGTTCAGGTAGTACGCATGCTCCCAAACATCAAGACCGAGGACAGGCGTTTTACCCTCTGAAAGCGGTGAATCTTGGTTTGGCGTGCTTGTAATTTCAAGTTTGCCGTTGTTTACAACAAGCCAAGCCCAGCCTGAACCGAAACGGCCGGCAGCTGCTGCGGCGAATTTTTCTTTAAATTGATCGAAGCTTCCGAACGTGCTTTTGATCTCTTCAGCAAGCTCACCAGTCGGTTCGCCTCCGCCGTTCGGAGATAAAAGAGTCCAGAATAAAGAGTGGTTGGCATGTCCGCCGCCATTGTTGCGGACAGCTGTGCGGATGTCCTCCGGCACTGCGTTCAAATCAGCAACAAGCTCATCTACAGATTTCTCTGCAAGCGCTGATCCTTCGATCGCTTTATTGAGGTTTGTCACGTATGTGTTATGGTGCTTCGTATGATGAATCGTCATCGTTTCCTTATCGATATGAGGTTCTAAAGCATCATAAGCGTAAGGCAATTCTGGAAGTTTGTAAGCCATAATTTTTTTCCTCCTTTAAATATATGTACTGAAATGCCGCTTAACGCGAACTTTTCTAATCTCAATGTAACAAAAGAAAGCATGGTAATCAATGAAAAAGCTCACAATCCGGCGATTCCAGCAGACATATTACACTTTATCCGTTCACTGCCGAAATTAAACCTTTCTAAAGCACCGTCCATAAGAAATATCCGATCATAAAGAGCTGAATGACACCTTTTGCCGCCACGCTTGTTAAAAAGCCGATTAACGAGCCGAGCCCCACTTTTGCCGCGGACTTGATATCCTTTTGATGAACAAACACCTCAGCGCAGACAGCACCGATAAACGGGCCTATTATAATGCCTGCCACGGGAATAACGAAGGGCCCGATCAACAATCCGATCGTGCTTCCCCAGATTGCCGCCCTGCTTCCTCCGTACCTTTTAACGCCAAGTAAATTTGACACATAATCAGCTGCAAATAAAACGGCCGCAAATACCGCCTCAATGAGCCAAAACAGGTAAGAATAAGGACTGAAGGAAAACAAAAATCCGTAGAGAAGAAAACCGGCCACAATAAAAATAACGCTTGGAATCACCGGGTATACAAGCCCGATAAAAGCAATGACGAAGACCGCAATGATAATCAGCCAATACAAAACACTCATGACAAAAACACCCTCCTTTGTTTTGCGGGCGATCACCGCTTCCCGCTTTATCTTATTATGTATGATTCCTTATCACCGCTTTAAATACTCTCACTTGTGTTCATCCCCTGTGAACGATACAATAAGCAACATATACCAGTTTAGGCTAGGAAGTGAAGATGTTGAACATATTTACGGCTTTATTGAAAAGTACATACTCTCCGGCAGATATTGCAAAAACACGGTTTCAGGGGATAGGAAAAGCGATCCTTTATGTATTTTTGCTGTCTGTCCTTTTTACGCTGCCAAGCGCTTATTACCTTTGCTCCGGCACCGTAAACTCAATGAACGGTTTCAAAACCGTGTTAAAGAAAGATTTCCCTGATTTCAGCATTTCAAACGGAGAATTGCAGACGAAAGCGTCCGCCTCTAAGGAAACGGAAGCGAACGGGTTCGTCATCGTGTTTGATCCCACAGATGCTTACGGAGCGAAACAAATAGCGGCGAAACAAAATGCGATCGGCATTTTGAAAAATAAAATGGTGCTTGCTGTAGACGGACAGGCGACAGAAATGAATTATTCGCTGATGCCTGCCGATATCACAAAAAAAGAAATCATATCAGCATTAAACCAAAATAAAACAATGATCGTCACCGTCCTGTCCGTTCTGCTGTTCATCATGACAGCGGCCGGCAAATTCATTGAAGTATCATTTCTCGCCGTCATCGGCCTGATATTGAAAAATGCGCAAAGAAAGACATTGAATTACCAGCAGCTCTGGAAGCTTTCGGCTTATTCCATTACACTTTCGACCGTATTCTTTACGATCATGCGCGCGCTTGTTATTACGGTGCCGAGTGAATTTTTAGTGAATTGGTTTGTAAACTTTATCATCCTTTTCCTCGTCTTAAAAGAGATACCGCCAAGAAAAACAGCTGTGTAACAAAGACTGCCCCCGGCGGTCTTCTTTTTTGTCATGAACAAAATGGGACAAGCATACAATGAAGTAAAAATGTATGCGGGAGGCGGTTGGAATGAAGCGGCTTACTTTTGTATTCGGCAGTTTATTTGTGATATTCATTATCTTTTACGATCTTAAAATCGGCACGATCCCTTCTCAAGACCTTCCAGCATACGCAGCGGCGGCACAGCCAGCCCAACAGGAAGCTTCATACAGAACGGTTACGGTCAAAAAAGGCGATACGGTGATGTCGATAGTCGGCGCACATAAAGCGCCAGATGATATTGCACAAGATTTTGAGGCGCTGAATCCGAATGTAAAAGCAAACGCCATTCAGGCAGGCACCGCTTATAAATTCCCCGTCTACCGCAATTAAACGTTAATTTCTTGTCAGTTCGGCAAATACACTGTTACAATATAACATGTAAATAGAAGTTGCCTGACATGTAAAAGGCTCAGCCTGCAAAAGCGGTAACTACAATTAAGGAGCGATTGACAAGTGAGTGAAATCACACATCGTACAAAAACGCGTCCCGTCAAAGTGGGACCTTTAACAATAGGCGGAAATAACGAAGTCGTCATTCAGAGTATGACGACGACCAAAACACACGACGTAGAAGCAACAGTTGCGGAAATCAACCGTTTAGCCGAAGCCGGCTGCCAAATTGTCCGGGTGGCATGTCCGGACGAACGCGCCGCTAACGCAATTGCCGACATCAAAAAACAAATTTCCATCCCTCTCGTTGTCGATATTCATTTTGACTACAAGCTTGCATTAAAAGCAATTGAGGGCGGGGCCGACAAAATCAGAATCAACCCGGGAAACATCGGCCGCCGCGAAAAAGTGGAAGCCGTCGTAAAAGCAGCGAAAGAAAAAGGAATTCCGATCCGGATCGGCGTAAACGCGGGTTCTTTGGAAAAACGCATTTTAGAAAAATACGGCTATCCGACTGCTGACGGAATGGTTGAGAGTGCGCTTCATCATATCAAAATCCTGGAAGACCTTGACTTTCACGACATCATCGTCAGCATGAAAGCGTCTGACGTCAATCTAGCCATAGAAGCATACGAAAAAGCTTCAAAAGCATTTGATTATCCGCTCCACCTCGGAATTACAGAATCGGGCACGCTGTTTGCCGGAACGGTAAAAAGCGCGGCCGGACTCGGAGCGATTTTAAGCAAAGGAATCGGAAACACGCTCCGGATCTCTCTGAGCGCCGACCCGGTTGAAGAAGTAAAAGTAGCCAGAGAACTGCTGAAATCATTCGGTCTTGCTTCAAACGCGGCTACGCTTATTTCATGCCCGACATGCGGACGGATCGAAATTGATCTCATCAGCATCGCAAATGAAGTGGAAGAATACATTTCAAAAGTCAAAGCGCCGATTAAAGTAGCGGTTCTCGGATGTGCCGTTAACGGACCGGGAGAAGCAAGAGAAGCCGATATCGGGATTGCCGGCGCGCGCGGCGAAGGACTTCTTTTCCGCAAAGGCCAAATCGTCCGCAAAGTCCCTGAAGAAACAATGGTCGAAGAGCTCAAAAAAGAAATCGACAAGCTGGCAGAAGAACACTATGCAAAGCTTGAAGCAGAAAAAGCAAAAGCAGAACAAGAAACACAAAAAGCTTGACGGATATTCCGCCAAGCTTTTTTTTTGCGTTGTGTTAAAAAAACGGTGTAATGAAGATGCCAAGCACAAGGGAAACAATACCGATTCCCATCGCCCATCCGCCTAAAGCGCCTGCTCCTCTTCTTCTGGCGATATAGCCGACGATAATGCCGCATGCCCCTAATAAAACAGGGAGCACAAACAGGGAAATGATAGAAATAGCCAATGCTGCATACCCTATCCCCCGGCCTTCACTTACTCCGTCCCGATTATCATCACGGTCTGCTGCCCGGTCAGAAGCACGATATGGCTCTGAGATTTCGGCCGCTGTTTCTTCTGAATAAACATCACGCGTGATATCGGTTCCTTCCGATCCATGATCTACATAGTAATCGTTGCCTTTTCGATTTTCGTAATCGTATGCCACCTTCAATTCCCCCTTTTTCTTTTATGAAAGGAGCTTTTTTAGTTTCCGCGTTTTTTACGAATTCATGTTTGCTAAACTTTTCTGGTATTGTTAATTGTTTATGTTACACTTGAAGGGATGAATTTATAGGAGTGTGGACATGTTACGGTTAGGTATAGATATTGACGGCACAGTTACGGCACAGGATACATTTGTCCCTTATTTAAACCGCTCATTTCATCTTTCCATTACCTTGGATGATATGACTGATTATGATCTGACGAAGCTTTTGAACATTACAGACGAGGAATTTTGGGAATGGATGAACGTTCATGAAGCAGCCATATATAAAGAAGCGAAGCTCGCGGAATTTGCCAAGCAGGCACTGGACGGACTGAAAGAAGAGCACCGTCTTATCTACATTACGGCAAGACGCGGCCATTTAGAAGATGTTACGCTGGACTGGTTTGCAAACCGGGACATTCATTACGATCACATTGAGCTTGTCGGAGGCCATCACAAAGTGGAAGCCGTCAAAAAACACGGCATTGATTTATTTTTCGAAGATCACCACGGCAACGCGACAATGATCGCAAAAGAAGCAGGCATTCCGGTTATCCTTTTTAACTCCCCATATAATCAGCTCCCCATCGATTCCAATATTATCAGGGTGCAGAATTGGATTGAAGCCGTCGCCTGGATTCATAAAAACAAACACAGCTTTCAGCATGTTAAAAGCTGAAAAAAACCTCCTGTATAAGCAGGAGGTTTTTTATCGGCACGCCGGACAGGTGCCGTAAATTTCAAACTTATGGCCGCTGATTTCATACCCTTCCAAATCATCGTGCAGCTTATCCATCGGACAGGACTCAATTTCCTTCGTTTTCCCGCAGGTTAAACAGATAAAATGGTGATGATGATGGGTATAAGAGCATGTAAAACGGAACAGTTTTTCTCCGGAAAGCTCCGTCGTTTCCAAAATGCCGAGTTCTTCATATAACGAAAGATTTCTGTATATGGTATCAAAGCTCAGACCCGGATAGTCGTCATTTAATGCGGCAAGCACGTTTTTGGCGGTCAGATATTTATCAGAATCAGCAAAAAGCTGCAGCATGTCTTCTCGCTTACTCGTATATTTATACCCTTTTTCTTTCAGCAGGTTCAACGCTTCTTGTACGTTCATGAGGACCTCCCCTTTACAACACGGTATCGCTCCAAAAAGAAAATGGCAGCTGTCTGAACAGCAGGCCATTTTCTTATGATGTATCAAATTATACCTATAAAATGATGAAAAGTAAATGAAAGCCTAGTGAATCGCGGTTTTGAACTTACCGCCCCTCGTTTCATGGGTATTCATGATCGTAATAAAGGCGTTTTTATCAATTTCAAACACAATGGATTTCAATTTAGTCACTTCAAGCCTTGTCACGACCGCGTAAATGACTTCTTTGGATTCATCCGTATATCCGCCTTTTCCCTGAAGCTTGGTGGTTCCCCTTCCAAGCCGGTGCAAGATTGCGTCTGAAATTTCCGCATACTGATCTGCCACAATAATGACCGCTTTTGTTTCATCAAGCCCCTGGATCACGGCGTCAATCGTTTTCATGGCAATATAATAAGTCATGAAAGAATACATCGCCTGCTCCGGACCGAACACAAAACCGGCCCAAATAAAAATAAACACATTGATGAGCATAACGAATTCTCCGACTGAGAAGGGCAGCTTTTTTGTGAGAAGGATACCGAGTATTTCAGTACCGTCCATCGAGCCTCCGTTTCGGATGACAAGGCCTACCCCGAAACCGAGCAAAAGCCCGCCGAATACCGTCGCCAAAATAGGCTGGGTCGTAATGGCCTCCACATGGTGCAAGGAGGATTCAATCAGCGCTAAACCGACAATTCCGATAACAGTAGAGATGAGAAATGTTTTTCCGATATATTTATATCCGAAAATCATAAATGGAATGTTGAGTAACACAACGAATAAGGCGAAATTGAGGAGGGGATTGGACATAAAGAGGTGGTCTAAAATTAATGAAACACCGATAATGCCTCCGTCGATAAAATTATTAGGGACCAGAAACAATTCAATACTTACGGCGGCTGAACCCGCCCCGATCAGAATCATGATGACCCTGAAGATAAAGTGTAAAAATGATTCTCTTTTGTGCTGTTTATTTGGGGTCATAAAATCTCCTTTCCTGTAATAACTATTTTAAACAGTAAGCAACTTCATTTTACCATTAAAAGCCGTAACATTTTAATGATTTGCTCAATACATTATGTCTAAAGAGGTGAAAGTATCGATGATTTTAATACAAAGAATTATTTTGCAGCGGCTCAATCAAGTCACTGCGGACGATCTTCTGAAATATTCCAAGCAATACGGAATCAGCATTACGAGAAGTCAAGCGGCTGAGGTAGCGGCTCTGATGCACGGAAAAAACATCAATATTTTTGATGAACAGGAGCGGCTGCGCCTGCTGAAAAAAGTGGAAACGATAACCTCAAAAGAAACGGCTCGGAAAGTTGACGAACTTTTCAATCAATTCTCAGGATAAAAAAGGAGGGGCAATTCCCCCTCCTTTTTTATTGAGCTGATATTTTTTCAAGAAGCTCCTGATCAAACTGCTTTTCTTTCAGCATTTCGATTTCAAAACGGTACGGCGGCTTCTTATTTTTCTTGTCTTCGCCTACATACGGTGTTTCGAGGATTTTCGGAATATCGGCAAGCTGCTCGTGATGAACGATGTACTGCAGAGCGTCAAAACCGATCTCTCCGAACCCGATATTTTCATGGCGGTCTTTCCGGGCGCCTTTAATATTTTTACTGTCATTCACATGAAGGACTTTTATCCGATCGATGCCGACGATTTTATCAAACTCGTTAAGAACACCGTCAAAATCATTGGCAACATCATACCCGGCGTCATGGGTGTGGCAAGTGTCAAAGCAGACGGATAGATGTTCATTATGCGTAACCCCCGAAATGATCTCGGCCAGCTCTTCAAAGCTTCTTCCGCATTCTGATCCTTTGCCCGCCATTGTCTCCAGCGCAATCTGCACGTGTTGACCGGGAACAATCACTTCGTTTAAACCTTCAATGATTTTTTTGATGCCCGTCTCAGCCCCGGCTCCGACATGCGCTCCCGGATGAAGCACGATCTGTTTTGCGCCGATCGCTGCCGTTCTTTCAATTTCAGAACGCAGAAAATCAACGCCCAGCTCAAACGTTGCCGGATTTGTCGTATTTCCGATGTTAATGATGTACGGCGCATGCACGACAATCTCGTCGATGCCGTTTTCCTTCATATGGGCGCGGCCCGCTTCAATATTCAAGTCTTCAATTTTTTTGCGGCGCGTATTTTGGGGAGCGCCCGTATAGATCATAAATGTGTTCGCCCCGTATGAAACGGCTTCCTTGCTTGCAGCAAGGAGCATATGTTTTCCGCTCATTGAGACGTGTGAGCCTATTTTCAGCAACCCGATTCCCCCTACTTTCCTCTGTTAGATTGGTTTCTTCTCTGCTTCTTTCTGATTTTTTCCATTTCGTAGCTCATTTTCTTTTTATAGCCCGGCTTTACTTTTTCGGCTTTTTCACAAGGCGTTTCGCCATTTGGTCAGCCTCATTTGCCGTCTTTTTGCGATTTTTGCGGCGGTGGCGGTCATCACCTTTCTTCCATTCGCCGTTTACAAGCTCCGCATATTCAAACACAATACCCATCTTTTCGAGTCTTACGAGCGCATCTTCGTCAGAAAGCTCATAAATGGTCAGTGCTTGGCCTGATGAACCGGCGCGTGCGGTTCTCCCGACGCGGTGAACATAAAAATCCAGATCGTCCGGAAGCTCATAGTTGATGACGTGGCTTACGCCTTTAATGTCAATTCCTCTTGCCGCAAGGTCTGTCGCAATGACATAAGTGAATTCCAGATCATTAATCTGCTTCATTACCTTCTTACGCTCACGCGGCGTTAATCCCCCGTGCAGAAGACCGATCCTCATGCCCTTTTCAGTCAGGTATTTCGCAATATGGTCAGCCGTGTTTTTCGTATTGGCAAACACAATGCCCAGATAAGGGTTCAGATGAGACATCATATCAAAAAGCAGTTTGTCTTTATCACGCTGTTTAGAAGGAACCAAAACATGTTCAATCTTTTCGGCTGTGATTCTTTTCGGCTCAACATGCGCGTACTTCGGATTTTCCATATACTTTTTCAAAAACGGCTTCAGCTTTTCCGGAATCGTAGCTGAGAACACAAGCATCTGAAGTTCTTCCGGCATCCGCGATCCGATATAATCAACGTCTTCTAAAAAGCCCATGTCAAGCATCAGATCAGCTTCGTCAATGACGAGAGACTGCGCTTTATAGACGTTCAATGCCTGCGCCTTAATCAGATCCGCGATCCGGCCCGGCGTTCCGACGACGAGATGAGGCTGTGTTTTCAGCTTATCAATTGATTTTTGCTTGTCCGTCCCGCCGATAAAACATTTTGTCCGGATCGGCTCATCTTCCGCACCCTGTGTGATTTTGAGCGCTTCCTGATGAATCTGATTGGCAAGCTCTCTCGTCGGCGCCGTGATAACAGCCTGCACTGTATCAGAACCCGGATCAATCCGATTCAAAATTGGCAATAAATAGGCGTGGGTTTTCCCCGTCCCCGTCTGGGACTGGCCGATCACGCTTTCGTTTTTCAGTACGGCAGGTATCAGCCGCTTTTGAATATCTGTCGGTTCATAAAAACCAAGGCGGTGAACTGCATCTATAATAAACGGTTTTAAGTTGTATCCATCAAATTTAGTTTCTTTCATTTTTCCCAGCTCCTTAAAGCGGCACATTCTGTGTCCATCATCACATTATAACCGATTTTATTTAAAAACACCATGTCTTGGGGGAATCCTGTTTTTGAGACAGAAAAGCAAATGCCCCCTCCGATGCATATTGTAATAGCAGAGAGACAGAAAGGAGGTACAAGTATGTTTCCACAGCAGCCGATGAGAAATATGGCGCAACAGGGCCGGCCGTTGATGAATCCGCGTATGATGATGGGAGGAAGACCGTCATTGCCGGGCCGGCAGCTGATGCAGCAGGGCCGGCAGCTTTTCCCTCAGCAGCAGATTGCCGGAGCGGGCCTGAGAAACGCAGGCACGGGCGGCGGAGGGGGCTTAAAAGGGATGCTTTCCCGTTTTTTACCCGGTTCAGGAGGAGGAAGCGCTGCCGCGTCTGCACCGGCGGCCAGCGGAGGAGCAGGTGCAGGACTGCAGGGAATACAGAACCTGGCAAGTCCGGCATCCCTGTCGAGCATGCTCGGCAACGTTCAGAAGGTGCTCGGCGTGGCGCAGCAGGTTACGCCGATGATCCAGCAGTACGGTCCTTTAGTACGGAGTCTGCCCGCCATGATGAAGCTTTACAGCCAATTAAGCAGCAGCGATGATGAGAATGAATCTGACGAGACAAAAGAAACAGACGAACAGGACAAAAAGGATGAAGCCGAAAAAACAGATGAAACAGAAGATGAAAACAAATCAGACGCCTCATCCAAAACATCAAAGAAGACGTCAAAAAAAGCATCCGCTTCAAAAGAAAAAGACGCCGCACAGGCAGAATCAGCGGAACAGCCGCGTCCAAAAAGAACATCGGGCAGATCAAAGCCGAAATTATATATTTAACATTCTTTGATATCTCACGAAAGATTAGCTATAATGAGATCAGAAGAATGCAAGATTTGAGCCGTTTAACTACGGCTTTTTATATTGCCTCTACACTCACTTTTGATAGGAGGACATCTACATTGGACGTTATCAAAATATCGCCGCGCGGCTACTGTTACGGCGTTGTTGATGCCATGGTCATAGCCAAAAACGCGTCACTCGATAAAACATTGCCAAGACCTATATATATACTCGGAATGATTGTTCATAATAAGCATGTCACAGATGCGTTTGAGGAAGACGGCATTTACACGCTTGACGGCACAAACCGTCTGGAGATTTTAAAGAAGGTGGAAAAAGGAACCGTTATTTTCACAGCTCACGGGGTATCTCCGGAAGTAAGAAAAGCCGCTGAGGAAAAAGGGCTTGTTACGATTGACGCCACATGCCCGGA
Organism: Paenibacillus lentimorbus NRRL B-30488; assembly: GCF_000411595.1. NCBI lineage: Bacteria > Bacillati > Bacillota > Bacilli > Caryophanales > Paenibacillaceae > Paenibacillus > Paenibacillus lentimorbus. The sequence continues at coordinate 97,845 of NZ_ANAT01000021.1, forward strand.
CGTCACGAAAACACATGACTTAATCCGAAAAGTAAAAGCTGAAGGCTATCACGTCATATACATCGGCAAAAAAGGCCACCCCGAGCCTGAAGGAGCCGTCGGCGTCGCTCCTGAAATCGTTCATCTCGTTGAAACAGAAGAAGACGTGAGAAATCTCGATATTCAGGCTGAGAAATTAATCGTTACAAACCAAACGACAATGTCCCAGTGGGACGTCCACGATATTATGGAATCAGTCAAAGAAAAGTACCCGCACGTGGAATACCACCAGGAAATCTGCCTGGCCACACAGGTTCGTCAAGAAGCTGTATCAGAGCAGGCAAAAAAAGCGGACTTAACCATTGTTGTCGGCGATCCGAAAAGCAATAACTCCAACAGGCTGGCTCAAGTGTCAGAAGAAATCGCCGGAACAAAAGCCTACCGAATCGGAGACATCAGTGAACTGAAGCTCGAATGGCTGAAAGACGTCAATACCGTCGCCGTTACCGCAGGCGCATCAACACCGACACCGATTACAAAGGAAGTCATCCGCTTTTTAGAGCAGTTTGACCACAACGATGAATCGACATGGCAGCTTGAACACAGTGTGCCGCTCAAAAAAATCCTTCCGAAAGTAAAAATAAAAAACTGAGGCCCGGGGCCTCAGTTTTTTTTATAAGAAGGTAAATGGGTTTGTATCTGTTTCGGAAGCGAAAATGCGCACGTCATAGTTTTTCTCTCCGGCCATTGCCGTAAGCTTCTCAGCCGTGCCTTTTCTCATGATCTTTTCAGCATAATGCCCCGGGTCCACGACGTTTAATCCCATCATCATCGCATCATGCGCTACATGAAAATAAAGGTCGCCCGTCACGTAAACATCTGCACCTTTCCGCTTTGCCTGATTAATATATTTATTTCCGTCGCCGCCAAGAACCGCGACTTCTTTCACCTTGCTGTTTCGCTCTCCGACCATCCGGACTCCGTTAACGTCAAACTTTTCTTTCACAAACAGAGCAAACTCTTCAAGCGTCATGTCCTGCTGAAGTTTTCCGATCCGGCCGAGGCCTTTTTCAAGCGGAGACTGCTCCACCGGATAAATATCATACGCCACCTCTTCATACGGATGGCTTTTTTTCAGCGCTTTTACGACGGTTTTCTCCATACTTGCCGGAAAAACGGTCTCAAGTCTCACTTCATGGACGAGTTCCAGCTCTCCCGTCTGTCCGATAAACGGGTCTGCCCCCTCCAGCGGCTTAAAGCTCCCGATTCCCTCAGAAGAGAACGCGCAATGGCTGTAATTGCCGATATGTCCCGCTCCGGCGTTGCCGAGCGCGGTTCTTACAGCTTCTTCATAATCTTTCGGAACGTATACGGCAAGTTTTTTCATCGGGTCCGAATATGTCGGGACGAGCACTTCTGTGTCTGTCAGACCGAGAGCTTCGGCAAGCAGATCGTTAACACCGCCGTCCGCTACATCAAGATTCGTATGAGCCGCATATACGGCAATATCATGCTTTATACATTTCTCAATCAGTCTTCCGCCCGGCTGATCAGTGGTGATCTGTTTAAGCGGCCGAAAAATCGGCGGATGGTGGGCGATAATTAAGTCAACTTTTTTCTCAATGGCTTCATCTACCGTTTGTTCCAGAACATCCAGTGTCACCATGACATTTTTCACCGGCTTATTCAATGTACCGATCTGCAGTCCGATTTTATCTCCTTCCACCGCATAAGCCTTCGGTGAAAATTGTTCAAACAGCTGGATGATTTCCTGTCCGTTCACATGTTTAGGCATGTCCGATTACCTCCTTCAGCAGAGAAATCCGCTCTTTCAATTCAGCTAATTTTTCATGATTTTCATGCTTTGCGCTGCGGCTGATCTGTTCATAAATTTGTTCAGTATGCTTAAGTTCCTGGCTCCATTTCCGAAGAAACACTTCGTTCCTCTCTTTTAATAAAAACGGACCCGCAAGCATTCCGGCAGCCATCGGCACGTCCTGATACGGCGCATCACGGTCGCCAGTTTCCGCAACGAGGATTTCATAACACTTTCCGTCTTCTTCGAGAATCACTTCATCAAGCAGTTCATAACCTTCCTGATACAGCCACTCTCTTATATGAACGGCATGAATATTCGGCTGCAGAATCAGCCGTTCACGCCCCGTCAATTTCGTTTTTCCGGACTCCAAAATATGAGCGATCAGCGCTCCGCCCATGCCAGCGATCGTAATGGCGCCGGCTTCTCCTTTTTCAAGGACGCTCAGCCCGTCACCTTTCCTTACGGAGATAAGAGTGCTTAAGTCCAGTTTTTCCACCTGCTGTTTGGCGGATAGAAACGGTCCGTCTGTAATTTCACCGGCGATTGCGCGGCTTGCCAAATGATTCAAAACGGCATAGCAAGGAAGATACGCGTGGTCTGACCCGATATCAGCAACCAGAGCATCCGGAGGGATATATTCCGCCACAGACTGCAATCTTTTAGATAACTTCATTTCATTCACAATATCACAACTTTTCTCAGGTTCTTTTTCCTTACTATCATATAAAAAAACCGCCCGAAATCCAAGCGGCGGATAGAGTTTTTCATATGTCTTTTATATAGGGACCGGTAAAGCTTTATTTAATGTCAGAAACCCATTTTGCCATGTCATCCAGCTTTTCGGCCGGCACAAGGCCCGCGGGCATCCCGTTGCCGCCTTTTTCAATTTTTGTTTTAATCTCAGCGACATCTTTTCTTTTGCCGACGCCTTTTAAGTTCGGCCCTGACACACCTTCATAGTTTTCCCCGTGACAGGTGATACAGTTCGCTTTATAAATCTCTTCAGGTGAAGCGTTTGCAGTTTCCTTCTCGGCATTTTTGCTTTCACCGCCGCTTGCGATCTGATGCGCATCTCCATTGCCTTTTACAGCTAAAAAGAAAGTCAGCCCTATTCCCAGCACTGCAATGAGCAAAAAAGGAATCAGCGGATTCCACTTCATATCTCCATCCCCCTTTTTCATTCTCCCCCTATGTAAACACTTCTAATTCTAACTTATTTTTACAAAAAGTAAATGGTCTTGCTCAGCAATTTCATTGATTTCACAATTTATACAAAAAGCAAAAATAACTGTTTTGTTTATCACAAAATTATCTTTATTCTATTGTATAATGAATTGTATACGCTTACAATAAAGAATATAAATAAACTTATCTCATTTTCCCTCTTTCAGGACATGCCGCATTTTTTCCGAACCCATTTGCAAAACATATGCTTATCCAGTAAAATAAAGGTATATTATCCATATATCTTATACATAAAAAGAACGGATCAAAAAGACCCGTTCCATTCTATTCGAGAAAATCCTTCAGACGTTTGCTTCTGCTCGGATGTCTCAATTTACGAAGCGCTTTTGCTTCAATTTGGCGAATACGCTCTCTCGTTACTCCAAACACTTTGCCGACTTCTTCTAAAGTTCTTGTGCGTCCGTCATCCAGACCGAAACGGAGACGCAGCACGTTTTCTTCACGATCTGTCAACGTATCCAGCACATCTTCCAGCTGTTCTTTTAAAAGCTCATATGCCGCATGATCCGACGGAGATGTCGCTTCCTGGTCTTCGATGAAATCACCGAGATGTGAGTCGTCTTCTTCACCGATCGGCGTTTCTAAAGAAACTGGCTCTTGAGCAATTTTTAATATTTCACGGACTTTTTCAGGCGTAAGATCCATGTCTTCAGCAATCTCTTCCGGTGTGGGCTCTCTGCCAAGATCCTGAAGAAGCTGACGCTGCACCCGGATTAATTTGTTGATGGTTTCCACCATATGAACCGGGATACGGATTGTTCTCGCCTGGTCAGCGATGGCGCGTGTAATCGCCTGTCTGATCCACCAAGTCGCATACGTACTGAATTTATATCCTTTACGGTAGTCAAACTTCTCGACGGCTTTCATGAGACCCATGTTTCCTTCTTGGATCAAGTCTAAGAAAAGCATGCCGCGGCCGACATACCGTTTAGCAATGCTGACAACTAAACGAAGGTTTGCTTCAGCCAGTCTGCGTTTAGATTCCTCGTCACCCTCTTCAATTTTTTGAGCGTAGGTGATTTCTTCTTTAGCAGAAAGAAGATTTACCCGTCCGATTTCCTTAAGGTACATGCGGACTGGATCATTGATCTTTACGCCAGGCGGTACGCTGAGGTCATTAAGGTCAAATTCTTCTTCGGCTTTGGCAAGCTGTTGAATATTAGGATCTTCCGTTTCTTCATTTTCACTAATTAATTCAACACCTTGTTCTCCTAAAAATTCATAATACTCATCCATTTGGTCTGATTCAATTTCAAAGCTGGACATGCGTTCAGCAATTTCTTCATATGTTAAAACGCCACGTTTTTTTCCAGTTTCAGTAAGCTGCTCTTTCACCTGGTCTAATGTAAGTTCTGTTTCTGTTTCGTGGGTTTGTTTATCAGCCATTATGGATCCCTCCTTCCAAAGCTTGCAACGAATTCTAAAAGCGGTATGTTTCTTATCCGCCCCGGAAGCCTTCTCTCTTTTTCAGCATGCAGGGCTGCGGATAATAAATGACAATTCATGATGAGGTTAAGCGATCTATTTGCTCCTCCGCAAGGAATCATTGCCAATCAGAACGCAAGCCTCTTTTTGGTGTTACTTTAATGATCGGTTCAATGCAACAATTTCTTGAGCCAGAGACGCAGCTTTCACGAAGTCTTTCTGCCTCTCCGCATCCGCTCTTTCTGCTTCTTTTTCCTTTATCATTGACCATTTTCGGTGATCCAACACTTTTTTACGTAATCGGATAACTCGGCCTCTGAGAGCTCCTCGTTTACTTGGAGCATCCCTATATCTGAAAGCAGCTGGCTGATTTCCTCATCCTGCATTCTCGCCATAAGATGCTGCGGCGTCATGTCAGCACCCTCTTCATAAACAGCGTACAGGTATGCTGCCAGCGCACGATGTCCGTCAATGTTAAATTCAAAGCCGACACGCTCAATCACTTTCTTGATGACGTTTCGGTCTCTCAGCATATGAGCGAGCAGAAGTCTTTCCGCGTTCTCATAGGCGGGACGGAGACGGCGCCGTTTCGCTTTTGTCGTCACCCGGGCCCGTCTTGTCTGCGGTTCGGCGTTTTTGTCGCCGGGGGTGTTTTGTCTGGCGTAGATGGAAAGCTGTTCCGTCAAAGATTCTACCGAAAGAGAAAATTCTGAGGCGAGCTGCTTCACATACATTTCCTGCTCAAGCGACCCGGAAAGAGCGCTGATTTCTTTCAGCACTTCTTTCATATAAGCGAGCCGGTCTCCTTCGTCAGATAAGTTTTTCCCTTTGCGGAAATATTGCATTTTAAAAGCCATGACCGTAACGCTTGCATCAATGATATCGGTCCGGAATTTTTCTCCGCCCCGGGTTCTGATATAATCATCAGGATCAAGCCCGTCAGGCAGCATGCTTACTCTTACCTTACAATCGGCTTTCTGGAGCAGGCCGGCCGCTTTCAGCGTAGCTTCGTACCCGGCTTTATCCGAATCGTAGCAGAGAATGACCTCCTGAACATTTCTTCTGAGGATTTTCACATGCTCTTCGGTGAGCGACGTCCCCATTGTGGCGATACTTTCTTTTACGCCTGAGCTGACGGCGGATATGACGTCAGCGAAGCCTTCAAACAGAACGGCTCTCTCCTCTTTCCTGATCGGCAGGCGCGCCTTATGAAAGTTATACAGCAGCTTAGATTTATGAAACAGCGGCGTTTCCGGGCTGTTCATATACTTCGGCTGCTGGCTTCCGAGCGCCCTTCCTGAAAAAGCCGCCACGGCTCCGTGGTGATCATGAATGGGAAACATAATTCTGTTTCTGAAACGGTCAAAATACCCGCTGCCGTCTTCCCTTCTGATCAGCAGACCCGCTTTTTCCATCATTTCTTCCTCAAAACCGCGCTTTTTTCAAGAATTTCGTCATGAAATCCCAGGAATCCAGCGCGTAGCCGATTTCAAACTCATCTATGAGCTCTTTCGTAAAACCCCTTGATAAAAGGTAATCTAACGCTTCCTGGCCTTCCTTTGTATTTATTAGCAAATGATGGTAAAATTTCTTCAGAAGCTCGTGGGCTTCCGCCATCTTCTGCTCTCCGGAAGATTCCGGCCTGGATGCAGAGTGAATCGTTATATCATCAGGGAAATCAATCTGATATTTATCCGCAAGGTGAGAAACAGCTTCCGTAAATGAATAGCCTTCCATCTGCCGTAAGAAAGAGAAAACGTTCCCGCCCGCTCCGCATCCGAAGCAATGAAAGATCTGCTTATCGCTGGAGACGGAAAACGAGGGCGTGTTTTCCCCGTGAAACGGACAGAGCCCAAAGTAGTTGCGGCCTTGCTTTTTCAATTGGACATAATCACCTATGACTTCAACAATGTCTGCTGACTGCTGCACCTGATTAACTACTTCATCTGGTATGCGGTTTCCCATCTTATAACACTCCGTCGTACATTATTCGATGTTTTGATTTGAAATCCCTTCATCATTCGACAGGATTTTTTAAGCAGGGTAACAAATCGATTCCGATCTTCTTTATTTAATTTTTTAGGTCCTTTGGAATGAATGCCGCTTCTTCTCATTTTGCCTGACATATGACGGCTCATCAGAGCGAAGTCAATCGTGTCTTCAGTATAAGAACGGCCCCTTTCCGATAAGACGGCAATATTTCTGTTCAGCAAAAGAGATGCTAAACCGATATCCTGCGTGACTACGACGTCTCCCGATCTCACATGGTTTGCGATATATAAATCTGCCGCTTCTTTATGAGGATCAACGTATACCCAGTTCTCGTCTTTGCTTCTGGAAAGCTGGTAGTGTTCAAATGATGCGACGAAAATAACCCGAACGCTGAATTGCGATGCAATGAGCATTATTTCCTCTTTTACGGGGCATGCGTCTGCATCGACAAAAATCGTCTTTTCTTTTTCATTTAGAAGACTAATTCTCCATCCCTCCATCAATCTCCTGCATAAAAACAAGCGAAATCGCATATGCCCCATGACTGCGGATCTATTTTGAGCTTTGTCGAAAAATTTCCGGGAGTTATTCTTGACATCTTACCCATAATAGTTTATTCGTATCACACGAAGCTTAAACCTAAAAATAAACATTTTATCACAATTTTTTATTATAATACAAACTTCGCGAAGATGCCATCCTTTTTGTTTATTCCCTATTTGCATACCCAAAAACCCAGGATAAAGCGTCCTGAGTTATCGGCCCTTTGTTTTGAGATGATGAATGATGTTCGCTGTTTCTTCGACTGCTTTATTCGAAACGTCAACGACTTGGCAGCCGATCCGATCCACGATTTTCTCAAAATACTCCAGCTCTTCTTTAATTCTGTTGATATTGGCGTAGATGGCTTTGTCATTTAAGCCGAGAGATTTTAACCGTTCTTTACGTATATGGTTCAGTTTATCAGGGCTGATTTTTAAGCCGATGCATTTTTTCGGATCAACGCTGAACAGTTCTTCCGGCGGATCGACCTCAGGAACGATCGGCACATTGGCCACTTTCAGACGCTTATGGGCAAGATATTGTGATAATGGGGTTTTAGACGTTCTGGATACTCCGAGCAGGATGATATCGGCTTTTAAAATGCCTCTTGGATCCCTGCCATCGTCATATTTGACGGCAAACTCGATCGCCTCGACCTTTTTGAAATAATCTTCATCAAGCTGGCGGACGCGGCCCGGTTCATATTTGGCGGTCAGACCGTAAGCCGATTCCATTTTATCGATGAGCGGACCGATAATATCGTAATACAGCACATTCGCTTTTTCCGCTTGTTCAACCAGGTATTTGCGCATTTCAGGAACAACGAGCGTAAAACAAATAATGCCGCCGTCCGCTTTGGCGAGAGACACGACTTCATTAATGGTGCCGATATCTTCCACATAAGGTATTCTTCTGATATGCGTATCATCGGCTGAGCCGTTAAACTGGCTGAGCGAGGCTTTTACAACGAGTTCGGCGGTTTCTCCGACTGAGTCTGATACTACATAAATGATGCGATTGTCCATGTTATCCCCCCGTTAGTTTTCAAGCTTATATGATTTCATTTTCTGATAAACTGACAAGTATCTTAGTCATATTCGTTTTGGTAAACCGGCCGATGACCTCAAAGCCTTTATCCGTATCTTTAATAACGGGCAGGGCATCGATCTGTTTTTCAATTAAATACTTGGCGATGTCCATCACATAATCATCACGCCGGCAGACGGCGATATTCGGCATTCTTGTCATGATAATATGAACCGGTATTGAGGCAAGTTCCTGCTGGCCGATGCTCGCCCGCAGCAAATCTTTGCGTGACAGCACACCGACTAAGACAGCATCACGATCTACGACAAATAACGTGCCGACATCTTCTAAAAACATGGTGCAGATGGCATCGTATACCGAGACATTTTCATTGATGACAACAGGGATCGATTGAAAATCTTTCACTTGCAGCTTTTTCAATTTATCCGCAAGCAGCTGATTTCCCGTTTTCCCCGTATAAAAATAACCGACCCGCGGACGGGCCTCTAAGAAGCCTGACATGGTGAGTATGGCCAAGTCCGGCCGCAGCGTGGCCCTCGTTAAATTGAGCTGTTCTGCGATATGCTCTCCGGTAATCGGGCCGTTTTCCTTTACAATCTGTAAAATTTGTTCTTGCCGTTTATTTAATTCGATCGTACTCACCACCTTTATGGAAGGGTTTCTTTATCTATGTTTTCATTCTGTGATGTTTATGTAAAAGGGGAAAAGACGATTGCCGATCACACAGCAACCGTCTTTTTCTTTATTTTACAATAAGATGATTCATATTAGCAAAAGACTTGATTACATCTGCAAGAGCGGTCATTTGCGCTAAACGGTTGGTTTTTAATGCTTCATCGTCCGCATTTACCATCGTGTGATTAAAGTAATCTTCGATCGGCTCTTTTAATCCGCTGAGCACGGCAAGCGCCTGTTCATAGTTTTTGGAGGCAAAGCTTTCCGCGACACTGTCTTTTGTTTTTTCATAAGCGTCAAACAGCTTTTTCTCCTGTTCATTTTCAAACAGATCCGGCTTGATATCGCGGCTCTCGCCTTTTTTGCTGATGGAGATGACCCGGCCGAGTGATTCAGCCGTTTCTTTAAAGCCGGGTGTGCCGAGGTGCTTCTCAAGCACTCTTGCCTTATGAACGGCTGCATACGGCTCAAGTTCTGTGCTGTCCAGAACGGCTTCAATAACGTCATGACGGATGTCTTCAGCGTTTAAGACGTATTTCAGACGCTGTGTAAAGAAATCAAGGAGCTCATTTTCTTTTTCCGTTTCTGTCAACGACAGCAGTTCTTTAAAAGAAATGCCCCAGTTGCGGTCGATCAGAATGGAAACAATGCCGCTTGCCTGACGGCGCAATCCGTACGGATCCTGAGAACCTGTCGGAATTACGTCAATGCTGAAGAAGGAAGCAATCGTGTCCAGTTTATCAGCTAACGCCACGACCGCGCCGGTAAAGGTTGAAGGCACTTCTCCCCCGGCCGCTCTCGGCATATAGTGCTCATTGACAGCGGCAGCGACGGCTTCATCTTCACCGAGCATGCGCGCATATTTTTCTCCCATCACGCCTTGAAGCTCAGGGAACTCATAGATCATATGTGTAACCAGGTCAAATTTAGAAATCTCTGCGGCGCGCTTCACAAGTTTTTGCGTCTGTTCATCCGCTTTCAGGCGGACGGCAAGTTTGCCCGCAATGGTGACCACTCTTCTCACTTTATCCCCGAGGGAGCCGAGCTCTTCATGGAAAACGATATTTTCCAGTTTCTTCACGTTTTCATCAATGTTCAGCTTTTGGTCTTCTTTGTAGAAGAACGCAGCATCTGAAAGCCTTGCTCTCAGCACTTTCTCGTTTCCGCGGGCAACATTTTCAATTGCATGGCTGTTCCCGTTTCGCACCGTAATAAAATGAGGAAGCAGATTCCCGTTTTCATCTTTTACCGGGAAGTAGCGCTGATGCTCTTTCATTGTTGTCACGAGCACTTCTTCAGGGATAGAAAGAAACTCGGATTCAAAAGATCCGTAAAGCGCCGTCGGATATTCCACCAGATGGTTGACTTCGTTCAGCAGATCCTCATCGACCGGAATGTTCCATTTTTTCTTAGCCGCAAGCGCATCCAGCTGGCTTTGGATCATTTGTTTGCGTTCTTTCGGGTCAGCAATGACGCTTTGTTCTTTCAGCAGCTTTTCGTATGATGACGGCGCATCAACAGATACTTCTTGGCCGAGAAAGCGGTGCCCCTGCGTGTTCCGGCCCGTCTCGACATTTGTGATTTCAAACGGAATGACATCTTTTCCAAAGAGGGCGGCAATCCATTTGATCGGACGGATATAACGCAGATCCTGCGTGCCCCAGCGCATGTTTTTCGGAAAATGCATTCCGGCAATCAAATTTTCCAGCTGCGGTAAAAGTGTCTTCGTCTCTTGTCCCGCCTGGAATTTTTGAACGAAGACATATTCCGTGCCGTTTACATCTTTTATATACAGGTCATCCACTCCGGCGCCTTGGCCTTTTGAAAATCCGATAGCGGCTTTTGTCCAGTTTCCGTCAGCATCCAGAGCGATTTTTTTCGCAGGGCCTTTTGCTTCTTCCTGAATATCAGCCTGTTTTTCTGCTACGTCTTTTATATATACTGCCAGACGTCTCGGCGTATTAAAAAGTTTCACTTCGCCGTGGGCGATATTTTTTTCAGCAAGCCAGCCGGTCAGTTTGTCACCGAGCTGCACCATGCTGTCATGTAAAAACCGCGCCGGCATTTCCTCGAGTCCGATCTCTAAAAGCAAGTCTTGTTTACTCATGGGAAGAGCCCTCCTCTTTAAGCATTGGGAACCCTAATTTTTCCCGTTCTTCATAATACGTTTTTGCCACTTTTCTCGCTAAGTTGCGGACACGGCCGATATATCCCGTCCGCTCTGTCACCGAGATCGCGCCTTTTGCATCAAGCAGATTAAATGTGTGAGAGCATTTCAGCACATAATCATAGGCCGGATGCACAAGCCCGTTATCCATTTGTCTGATCGCTTCTTTTTCATAGGTGCTGAACAAATGGAAAAGCATATCCACGTCAGATGTTTCAAAAGTATAAACGGAATGCTCGTATTCAGCCATCATAAATAAATCTTTCACAGTAAATCCTGACGTCCATTCAAGATCAAAGACGTTTTCTTTATCCTGAATATATGACGCGAGACGTTCAATACCATATGTGATCTCAACGGACACCGGTTTACATTCAATTCCGCCCACCTGCTGGAAATATGTAAACTGAGTAATTTCCATCCCGTCAAGCCATACTTCCCAGCCGAGACCTGCACAGCCTAAAGACGGGTTTTCCCAGTTGTCTTCTACGAAACGGATATCATGTTCAAGCGGGTCAATGCCGAGCGCACGCAATGAATCAAGGTAAAGCTCTTGAATGTTATCAGGCGACGGCTTGATAATGACTTGGAATTGGTGATGCTGATAGAGCCTGTTCGGGTTTTCACCGTACCGTCCGTCCGCAGGCCGTCTGGACGGCTCAACGTAAGCCACTCTCCACGGCTCCGGCCCGATGCTTCGTAAAAATGTATACGGGCTCATTGTGCCTGCGCCTTTCTCCACATCATACGACTGCATAAGCACACAGCCTTCATTCGACCAGTGCTTCTGCAAGGTTAAAATCATATCTTGAATGTTCATTTCAAGCACCTCCACTTTCTCCATTCTTTTACAAGTGCGGCGGCAACCAAAAAACTCCCGTCTCTATGCTTGCCGGCCGCAAACATAGGGACGAGAGTTCTCCCGCGGTTCCACCCTAGTTGCTGAGGATGTGAATCACTCAGCCTCTTTTTAAAGGGTTGCTCGAGAATGCCTTTCGTTGCGCGCTCATCCTTAGCTTACACTGCCCTAAGGTCGCTTGTATGAGTTGGACGCAAGTACTTCTTTCTGTCACTGCAACATATTTTATAATAAATGATCATATAAAAAGATGGGCAGAATGTCAACTTTTGTTTTCATCCAAAAGGTTCTTCATGCTTTCCATCTGGTCTAAAAACCGTTTTGACTTTAAATAAAGTCCTGAATATTCCTCGTAATACAGATCAATGACCTGTTTAATTTCGTTTTTCGTTTCCTGTTTTAACGAGACGCTGCCGAGCCTTCCGATATCAAAGTAATAAAAAAGCCTTAGCAGCCTTGCCGTTTGCGGCGAAATCGGAACTCTGTACGGATCCTTTTCAAAGCAGCGGTGGCAGATAAAACCGTTATCTCTTATCGAAAAATGAAACGTCCCTTCCCCGCTTTTGCAGTGGACACAATGATTCAGCTCCGGATACAGCCCCATGACGCCGAGCATTTTCATCTGCACGATGAATGTGATCACGTCCGGGTCAGTCCCGTCATTCAGCCTCTTAAAGGATTCGAGAATCAATTCGAATAAATAGGGGTTCGGTTTCTTCTCTTCCGTTCCTTTGTCAGTGAGTTCAGCGATAAAAGCGGCATACGCCGTCAAAAATAAATCTTCTCTGATCGTTCTCATGCTGAGAATCATTTCACCCTGCTGGAGCGTGCCGAGTCCGGATGTTCTTTGCATTAAAAATGACCCGTACAAAAACGGCTGGCTGACTGCTGACAGCCGGCTGGCTGACTTCCTGGCGCCTCTTGCCATGACGCCGATTTTGCCGTGTTCCCTCGTCAGCAATGTCACGATTTTATTCGTCTCCCCGTAGTCATTCGTACGGAGCACGATTCCTTCACATTTAGTCAGCATTTCCGCACCTTCCAACAACGGGAGGGGCCAAGAGGTTTACAAAATTGGAAAATCAATTCGGGCTAGCTCATCTTCCGGTTCTTCGGGTCTTTCCAGGTTCTCTTTTTCCAGTTCTTTAAAAAGAAGGTACGTATCAACACTTCCTGTTTGAGAAAATACGTTCCAGGTAAAATTCAACACAAAAACCCACCTTTCATCATTAAACTAGCTTGCCAATCCAAATTCTTACCCTTATCTTGACCTGATGTCCTCCTTTTCATGTTAAACAAATTTTGCTAACGAATCCCTGTTTCTGTGAGGTAATCCCACACATCAGGCATGCGCCTCAGATGAATTAATATTCATCCTCTTTGAAGCCGAAATCACGCAGCTGAGACATTTTATTCCGCCAGTCCTTCTGCACTTTCACCCATAATTCGAGGTAAACGCGTGAACCCAGCAGCGCTTCAATATCAGCCCGCGCTCTTTTGCCGACTTCTTTCAGAAGCGCTCCTTTTTTCCCGATGACGATGCCTTTTTGAGAATCCCGCTCGACCACAATGGTGGCGGCGACATGGACAGAGCCGTTTTCCTGCCCTTTAATGGACTCGATAGCGACAGCGATGCTGTGCGGCACTTCTTCCCTTGTCAGATGGAGCACCTTTTCCCTGATCAGTTCAGAAATAATGAACCGCTCGGGATGGTCAGTCACCTGATCGCTCGGATAGAACTGAGGCCCTTCCGGTAAATACGCTTCAATCTGCGCGAGAAGGGTTTCAACGTTGTTCCCTTCCAAAGCTGAGATCGGCACGATTTCTTTAAACGGATAGCGCGTACGGTACTCATCAATTAAAAGAAGCAGCTGGTCAGGGTGGATCTTATCAATTTTGTTTACGATCAGAAAGACCGGCGTGGACGTCTGTCCGAGCTTTTCAATGATAAACTCGTCGCCCTTTCCGTACCCTTCTTCGGCGTTAATCATAAATAACACCAAGTCAACTTCTTTCAGCGTATTCTGCGCCACTTTCATCATAAAATCGCCAAGCTTGTGCTTCGGTTTGTGAATGCCCGGTGTATCAATAAAAATGGTCTGCGATGTGCCTGTTGTCAGCACCCCTTGGACTTTATTTCTTGTCGTCTGGGGTTTGTCGCTCATGATGGCGATCTTTTGACCGATGACCCTGTTTAAAAAGGTAGACTTTCCTACGTTCGGTCTTCCGATGATAGATACAAATCCTGATTTAAAGCTTTCGTTCGTCATGTAAATCCTCCGATGAAAATGCGCCCGGCAATAATTCTTCCGCAGTCATTTCTTTTATTTGTCCTTGTAAGTTGGTCAGAATAACAAGCATATCCTTTGAGCACAGCTCGGAAATTACTTGTCTGCAGGCTCCGCACGGCGAAACCGGTCCCGGAGTATCCGCAGCCACGGCGAGCATCGCAAATTCCGTATCCCCCTCGGAAACAGCTTTGAATATCGCCGTGCGTTCAGCACAGTTGCACATGCTGTATGCCGCATTTTCAATGTTGCAGCCTCTGTACACTTTTCCGTCTTTGGTAAGAAGAGCGGCTCCCACTCTGAAATTTGAATACGGTACATACGCTGTGTCCCGTGCTTTTAATGCTTCTGCAATCAATTCTTGTCTGTTCATGTGTACTTAATTCCTCTCTTACCTTTATCCTGTATGATACCGCTGTCACTTTTATTTTACATAATTATGATCGGTTTTTCACGCCCATTTTTGGCAATGTAAAATAATTGTAAGAATCTTCTGCTAACATATCTTCGGCAGGAAGATGAGTAAACCAATGATACACGATATCACGGCAAAGACGCAAACGGCTCCGGCGGCCGCGTCCTTTGCCGCTTTTGCGAGCGGGTGATACTGATCGGTAACTAAATCCACAACATGCTCTATCGCCGTATTTAAAAGCTCCAAAGCAAGCATCCCTCCGATCAGCACCAAAACAACGGCCCATTCGGCTGTGCTCAGCCCGGTGAGAAAACCGCAAACGATAACGGCGCAGGCCGCGGTAATATGAAATTGAAAATTCCGCTCTGACCGCGCCGTTTTCCAGATTCCCCTCCATGCATGGACAAAGCTCTTCAGGAACCTGCTCCACTCGTTTTTATGATCTCGTGAGTCCATACTCATCCAGCAAATCCTTTTGCTTTGAAAACATTTCTTCCTCTTCTTCTTTTGTCATGTGATCATAGCCAAGCAAATGCAAAAAGCCGTGCACGGCCAGAAAACCGAGCTCTCTCATAAACGAATGGCCGTACTCTTCCGCCTGCTCTTTCGTTCTGTCTGCGCTGATGATAATATCTCCTAAAACAGGCGGCATGTCGGCGCCTACGATTTCAACCTCGTCTTCGCCTTCTTCTTCAAGCGCAAACGAAATGACGTCAGTCGGAGTGTCTTTTCCCCGGTAGTCTCTGTTGATTTCTCTGATTTCTTCATTTGTCACAATCGTGACCGATACTTCAGCCTGATCCTGAACGCCTTCTTTTTCCGCCGCGAATTGGAGCAGCTTCTCCACTTCTTGGAGCGCATCAGCTGAGACGCTGTTCGTTTCATCAACAATATCTATGAGTAAACCCATTTATTTCACCTTCTTCGTAGCCTCCGGATATTCAATCCGGGAGTGGAAAATTCCTTTTAAAGTCGCACATAGTGTTTTTGCGATCGTATCCAGTTCTCGGAACGTGAGATCACATTCTGAGAATTGTCCGTCCTGAAGCTTATCGGATATAATTCCCCGCACCAGTTTTTCGATCCGCTCGGGATTGGGATTATGCATGGAACGGACGGCGGCTTCAACGCTGTCGGCCACTGAGATAATAGCCGCTTCTTTCGATTGCGGCTTCGGCCCCGGGTAGCGGAACTCTTTCTCTGTAATCTGGTCGCCCTTTTCTTTCGCTTTATAATAAAAGAATTTTAAAAGGGACGTTCCGTGATGCTGCTCCGCGATATCCACAAGCTCTTTCGGAAACTTATAGCTTCTGAGCATATTCGCACCGTCTGTCGTATGTGCGATAATGATATTTTTGCTGAGCTGCGGAGACAGCTTGTCATGCGGATTATCCATATTCATCTGATTTTCAATAAAATATTGTGGACGTTTCGTTTTGCCGAGATCGTGATAATACGCTCCGACCCGTGCCAAAAGACCGTTTGCCCCTACGGCTTCACAAGCCGCTTCCGACAGATTTGCCACCATGACGCTGTGATGATATGTACCGGGTGTTTCCGTTAAAATCTTTCGAAGCAGGGGATGATTCGGATTAGACAGTTCAATCAGCCTCATCGTTGAAAGAATGCCGAATCCCGTCTCAAAAAACGGCATCAGACCGATAATCAGAACGGATGAAGCAAGTCCCGAGACGACCCCCATCAGCATCAGCGTTCCGATTTCAACCGGTGACAGCGCCGTATTTTGTATTAATAAAAGCGACAGCACGATAATCATATTAATAAATGAGACGAACAGTCCCGCCTGCAATATTTTTGATCTCGCATTGTGTTTCCCCAAAAACAGAATGCCTGAAATGCTGCTGATTAAATAGTAAATGCCGATGACGTAATTAAATGTTCCCGTCACACCCTGATTAAACATCATACTGCCGCAGATCGCCAGAATGATGCTTCCTAAAATGGCGAGCCTTTCATTGAGCAGCAGCCTGATTAAAATCGCGCCGGCGGCGATCGGCACAAGATAGCCGATATTGGTGTATTCAATCTTCTGAAAGAGACTGACGACTTCCATAATGACGAGAATAAGCGTTGTAATGATAGAAAACAGCAAAAGAGATTTATTTTTCAGCTTAAGCTCCTGCTGCTGTTTCTCAAAATAGTAGACAAGCGTGGCAATAAACAGCCCGATCATCAGAAGCAGACCGCTGATCGGTTTTAACAGGTTGGAATTATTCAAAAGCCCCGTCAGTTCAAGCTTCCTGTATACTTCCCGGTCGATCAGATCATTCTCTTCCACGAGAACCTGTCCCTGTTTGATCTGTACCGGCTGGACGCTGTCTGACGCTTCCTGGCGTTTTTCATCCGTCGCTTTCGGATCAAATACGTAATTCGGGATGACCGCGTATTTTCCGATTTCAGTCGCAGCCGCTAAATATTTTGACGGCACAGAAGCGCTTTTCAGCTCTTTTGCGACCTTATCCTTCGCTTCGGCAAGCTTTTCAGAAGGAATTTCACTGCTCATCACCGTATTCACCGCGGTAATGACCGAATCCCTCACAAATGAGAAATCTTCATTGTTTGCATGGAGAAGCGATTTAATGGCATCTTCCGAGACGGATTCATTGACATCCTGTGTCAGCTTGTTTTTCACCGATTTGACCAGTGATTTTTCCGAAGGTGACTTTTTGTCTTTTTCCGCATCTTTTTTCACTTCGCCGATGCTGTCAAAAATGGAAGTGATCAGGTCAAGCCGGTTGTCGGTATAGCCTTTTTTCAGGGTGTATTGATCTTCCACCGCATCTTCGGCCGCCTGTTTTTTCGATTCCGTCGCCTGCTGATCTTCCACTGTGGCGGGCGCGTAAATCGTCTTATCACTGACTGAAAACAAATCCAAATTAAGTGATTCAGGTTTTACATGAATAAAGAGCAAACCAAACATGATCGCTGAAAGCAGCAGGTACAGCAGCACATGGGCTGAGCGGGCATGTCTGAAACTGCGGAACCGTTCCCGGGCGCTTTTGCCCTTTCCCTTCTTTTTCAAAACAAGAACCTCCTCCCTGAAACATCAGGAACACATCATATAAAAATGACCCGATAACGGGAGATCGGGTCATTTTCGCATTACTTTTGCTTATCATAAGCTTCAATAATTTTTGCAACAAGCGGATGCCTGACCACATCTGTCTGGTCAAGTTCAATCACGGAGATGCCGTTTATGTCCTTCAGCATATCCTTCGCTACTGCAAGTCCCGATGTGACGCCTTTCGGCAGGTCAATTTGGCTTACGTCGCCCGTAATGATCATTTTAGAGCCAAAACCCAATCTCGTCAAAAACATTTTCATTTGAGCGGGTGTGGTATTCTGGGCTTCATCAAGAATCACATACGCGTCGTCAAGCGTCCGCCCTCTCATATAGGCAAGCGGGGCGATTTCAATAACCCCTCTTTCCATAAGACGCTCCGTATGGTCGCTTCCGAGCACATCATGGAGCGCGTCATACAGCGGGCGCAGATAAGGATCTACTTTTTCCTTTAAATCTCCGGGCAGAAAACCGAGGCTCTCGCCGGCTTCCACAGCGGGTCTTGTTAAAATGATTTTTTTAATGTGGCCGTTTTTTAAAGCATGCACCGCTTTTACGACCGCCAAATAAGTTTTGCCGGTTCCCGCCGGCCCGATGCCGAACACCATGTCGTTTTTCTTCATCGCCGCCACATATTCTCTTTGGCCGAGGGTTTTGACACGGATCGGTTTGCCTTTTGCCGTTTTCGTTATTTCCTCTTCATACATGCTTTCAAAATAGTCCAGTTCATCTTTTTTTGCCATTTTCACGGCATACAGCACATCACGTTCCGAAATCTCGATCCCCTTGCGAATTAAAGTAAGGAGCGAGCCCAATAATCTGTCAGCGATCTCAAATGTTTCATCATTCCCGGAAACGTAAATGGTTTCACCGCGTGTGATGAGGCTAATGCCCAGATCCTTCTCCATTAAATGTAAAAAGGCATCTTGGCTGCCGAACAAAGAAAGTGCTTCGTCCGGGCTTTTCAGTTTGTGATTAATCGCAAGTAAATGTTCTGCCATTCTTTAGTCTCCCTGAACAATAGGTGTGGTTTGAACGATATCTTCTATAACTTGGTAGAGAATAATCAACTTTACTTTACCATTCTCAACGGATTGGTGCAAAACTTTTTCACTTTCCACCTCTCCGCTGCCGTTTAATCGCTTTTCTACATCTTGTCTTCCCATTTTGATACCGGCCTGAACCGCTTCGCCTTTCGTATAAGTCCGCACGGTTGTTTCACTTTCTCTTGTCTGTTCTTGAACGTAAGACACCGGAAGCTTCATCCCCAGAAATTGAAACGGGTGCTTTTCTTCCTCTGTTTTCGGATGTTTCAGCGGCTCCTCATTAAATTCAAAGCCCCAAAAAGGCACGCCCCATGATCCGAAAGACAGCTTGTGCTTCGTCCTTACTTTACCCGTATATAGCGTAAATGATGTTTCAAGAGGCACGGTTACTTCAGACTTGTACCATGTTTCTCCGTAAATTTCCGCTTTTGAGGCGACTTTCCGGTCTTCATTTCCGATCAGTCCTGAGACGAGAAGCTGTCCTTTGTCAACATGATCGTTCACAAAAGCCATCGGCTGCCCCTTTTGCACGAACATCCTTTTGATGACCGCCTTCTTTTTGGCAACGATATGGCGGGGGCTCACGTACTTTTCTTTTGTCGGTTCGTTTTTTTCGACCACTTTCATATGAAGGGCTGTCCCGTTCAATTCCACACCGACCCACGTAATATTATCAATGCCGTTTGTTAATGATTTTTGGATTTTCTCCGGCGTCATCATTAAAAATTGCAAACGGCCTTTTTTCACACCGATTTCTTCAAGGTGCTTTACCATCTGATGCTCGGTTTCGGGCTTGGCCCCTTTAATATCAATGTCCCAAATCATGTTGGACAAAAGAAACAATATAATGAAAAACATCACAAATCCCGCAGTGAAGCCCAGGTTTAATTTTGATTTGAGAAGCAGAAAGGGAAGACCCTTTCTTTTTGTAAAGCTTGCTTTGCATTCATGTTTTCTGATGACTCTTCTGAAAGCATGTACATCTTGAAGCTGAATCATCAGCAGAACACAGTCTTGCTTTTTTTTCACCGCAAAGATGGCGATTCCGTTTCTCGTGCATTCATTCAGCAGCCGTTCAATCCCTTTTCCTTTGACTTCCATTTGGACTTTACCCGAAAAAAATGACAGCCATTTGTTTTTCACATTATTTCCCCCCGGCTTTATGAATCGACATATCGTACGTGATCTATCGTGCCTTCCAAAAGGATTTCCTCAGGAAGGATTGCCTTAATGACCAAGTTTTTTCCTGATATGATACATTGCCCCTGCTTGAGCATCAGCCTGACTTCTTCTTCGCTGAACAGCAGGAGGCCTCTGTGATTCTCTATGTAGATATGAAGTCTGCCGACCATCGTAATACGAGGCAGATCCATCATAACGTCCGGGGGAATTTCCAATGCTCTTGTCAGCCATGCCTTTACACGATTCTTTCTTTGCCCCATAAAAAAAGAACCCCCTTTCATCTCATATGTATGATTTGAAAAGGGGTTCTAACACTTTATTTTTTACCGATGTTCCGCATGGTCCGATGCGGTTTTTTTGCACGGGGCGGACCCAAAACCTCACTGAATATGATGCCTTGGACCGCAGTTTCTTTATTTATTTTGAGGGCTGATTTCTTCAGAGACGCGTTTCGTGCGCGTTGAGATGTCAGCTTATGTTCAAGCCCGTTAAACATCTGCTCCGTCTCCGCTAGGCGCTTTTCAGCTTCCCTTCTTTTTTGCTCAAAAGGGTTCTCTTCTGAAACGGCTTGCAATTCTTCCGCTTCCGGCTTATGCTCTTTCTGCGGCTGTTTTTGATCCTGCTTTTTTGTCTGATTTTCGGGACGTGTACCCGGCGGCCGTTTTTCATCTTTGTTTTTCTTGCCGAATATTGCCGATATAATGCCGATGACGGCGGCAATGACGAGCGGATTTGTCAGAATCTCGTGCATATAGCGGCTCCCTCCTTAATAGAGAGGTTATTGTTGGTCTTCATCTTGCTGGTCATTCGTCAGCTTGCCGATAGAATCCCTCATGTCCGTATCCGCGTCGATATTTTTTATGTTCATATAGTCCATGACGCCGATGTTTCCTTCACGCAGCGCTTCTGCCATCGCAAGCGGCACTTCGGCTTCTGCTTCCACGACTTTTGCACGCATTTCTTCTACGCGAGCGCGCATTTCCTGCTCTTGGGCGACCGCCATGGCACGGCGCTCTTCGGCTTTGGCCTGCGCAATGTTTTTGTCTGCTTCTGCCTGATCCGTTTGAAGAATCGCTCCGATGTTTTTGCCGATATCAACGTCGGCGATGTCAATCGAAAGAATTTCAAAGGCGGTGCCTGAATCCAGCCCTTTGCCAAGTACGGTCTGCGAAATCATATCAGGGTTTTCCAGCACTTTTTTATGATTACCCGAGGAACCGATTGTCGAGACAATCCCTTCTCCGACACGGGCGACAACCGTCTCTTCTCCCGCTCCTCCGACAAGGCGCTCGATATTGGCTCTTACGGTGATTCTGGCTTTTGCTTTTACTTCAATTCCGTCCATGGCGACACCCGCGATAAACGGTGTTTCAATGACCTTCGGATTGACGCTCATCTGTACGGCTTCCAATACGTCACGCCCGGCCAGGTCAATGGCTGCGCAGCGTTCAAATGTCAGCTCAATATTGGCGCGCTGTGCCGCAATCAGGGCATTGACCACCCTGTCGACATTACCACCGGCCAGATAATGGCTTTCGAGCTGATTTGTTGTTGCGGATAGGCCGGCTTTGTGCGCTTTAATTAACGGATTGACAACGCGGCTTGGTATGACGCGCCGCAGCCTCATCCCGACCAAAGTGAAAATGCTGATTCTGACTCCTGCCGCAAGCGCCGAAATCCATAGCATCACCGGTACAAAGGTGAAGAATATGGCTAACACGATTATGGCAGCTGCAACTATTGCTAAAATCGCCAAACTTGACAGTTCCATCTAATTCCTCCTCAAGGTTATCATCTATATTTCTCTCACGACAATGCGTGAGCCTTCCGCTTTCACTACTTTCACCTGTCTGTCTTTTTCAGTGAACGATCCTTCCGAGACGACATCCAGACGTTCATCATCAATAATGACGGTGCCTGACGGTCTGAGGGCTGTAGCGGTAATGCCGACTTTCCCCAACAGCTCCGTCCGGTTCTGATTTGAAACATAACCGCTCTCCGTGCTTGTTGAATCAGTTAATATTAATTTTTTAAAGAATTTCATTCGTTTCCCCAACACCCTTGTTAATATGATAAAGGCTGTAATAGACACAGCAATGGCGATCAAGAGAGAAACCGCCATTACGGTAAAGCTGCCCGCAGCGAGAAAGAGGCTCGCGATGACGCCTGCAATACCGATAAGACCGATTATGCCTCCGGGCAGAAATATCTCTAAAAGGATAAAAACCAATCCCGCGCAAAATAAGAATACGCTGTCATAGCCGGCGAATCCGGCAGCGATATGCCCGGTGAAAAACAGCAGCATGGCCGTCAGTCCGACGGCACCCGGTATTCCGAGGCCCGGCGAGAACAATTCAATGGTCAAACCAAGCAAAGCAAGCGTTAATAAGACGGGGACAACAAACGGATTTGTCAGCCATCTGCCCAATTTGCCGACAAAACCTTCTTTTGCATGGTGAACATCCGCTTTGTCAAAACCGAGCTTTGTATATAAAGCATCAAGGTTTGAAACCGTGCCCTCCGAATATCCGACTTCCTTGGCTTTTTCAGCTGTCAGTGTCAGCAGTTTTCCCTTTGGGGCGCCCGCTTCCTTTGCATTGATGGCGGGATCTGCCATGGCCAGGGCGTATTTCGGATTTCGGTTGTTTTTAACCGCTGCGTCCTCCATTTCTGCATGCCACAGTGATTGAGCCTTTTTGTCCGCCGCGTTTCCTTTTCCGTCGATGATGGCTGCGGCACCGATTTTTCCGCCCGGCGCCATATAGATTTCATCAGCCTGAAGCGCTATATACGCTCCGGCAGAAAGCGCCCGTTTATTAACGTAAGCGGTAACAGGCACATCCGCGCGGCCGATGATATCCGCAATATCCAAGGCTGATTGAACGGCGCCTCCCGGTGTATTGATGTCAAGAATAATGTGTGACGCGCCGGACTCCTTCGCTTCTTTGAAAGAACGCGATAAAAACGAGGCGAGCCCCTGTTCGACATTTTTCTCAACCGGGATGACATAAACCGATGGGTGATCAGCTTTCGCGTTCAATTGAACCCCTAATAAAGATAATACAAATAAGCCCAATAGAGCAACAGCAATTCCGGTTTTTTTCGGAACAAGGCAAATATACCCTCCTTCCCGTTTCGTTCTTCTTTATATACGTAACAAATGTACTTTAGTTTCATTTTTTTATGTATAAAAAAAGACATCTCTCTAGGAAAGATGTCTTTTTTCTTGTCAATTAAGATAATTGACTGCTGACAAGTCTGTTAATTACGCTGCCGTCAGCTTTACCTTTTACTTTAGGCATAATAGCACTCATCACTTTGCCCATGTCCGCTTTGGAGCTCGCACCGACTTCAGCGATGGTTTCATTTACAATTGTCTGCAGCTCTTCTTCAGAAAGCTGCTTCGGTAAATAAATTTCTAAAATGTCCAGCTCTTTTTGAACTTTATCTACTAAATCTAAACGATCAGCGTTTGAAAATTCATGGAGGGAGTCTTTACGTTGCTTAAGTTCACGAGATAGGACAGTAAGTTCCTCATCCTCGGTCAAACTGTCTTTCTTAAGCTTAATTGCTTCGTTTTGAAGTGAAGCTTTCACCATTCGAACGACAGTCAGTTTGTCTTTCTCACGGCTTTTCATATACAGCTTCATATCTTGGTTAAGTCGCTCAAGAAGACTCATAAATCCACCCTCTTTTAGAATTTGCGTTTTCTAGCAGCTTCTGACTTTTTCTTGCGCTTTACGCTAGGTTTTTCATAAAATTCGCGCTTTCTTGCTTCTTGCAAAGTACCTGTCTTTGATACACTGCGTTTGAAGCGACGAAGAGCATCTTCAAGCGATTCGTTTTTTCTAACGACCGTTTTTGACATTCTCTTTCCCTCCCTCCGAATACACCAATCGACTACCTTTAAAAAGATACATATATAAACATGTACTTTGACATTATAATATAAGCCATCAGTCAGGTCAACTAAGCGAGCTCACTTTTCCGTCATGAATAAGGCTGCTTGTCTATATAATGATGGAAAGGGGTGTTTCGTTTGATAATACTGATTCTCTTTACCGCACTTATCCTGTTTTTTTACTCGGAATGAGCCTGCTCAGGCAGGGCCTGATCGCATTAACGTATTCAAAAATTGAGAAAAGCCTGCTCTTATTTACCGACCACCCTTTGAAAGCTTTTCTCATAAGCATCATATTCACCGGTTTTCTTCAGAGCAGCTCAGCCTTCATGGTCATTGTCATCGGCTTTGTCAGCGCAGGCGCTTTATCTTTTAAACGGACCATTCCGATGATTCTCGGCACGAATGTCGGCTCCACATTTACGACGGAGTTTTTAGCCATAAAGATGGACGTGCTCATTTGGGTGCTTTTTATCGGAGGCCTTGTGTTTATCCTCATCCGTAAATATCCGTTCAGGCAGATCGGTATAAGCTTCCTCGGTCTCGGCATCATCTTTTTTGCATCACATGCTTCAGCCGGCTTGCCGTTCCGCTGACAGAAATGAAGGCGGGGGCGGAGGTTTTGCGCCATGTGAATGATTCGAGCTGGTCCGCTCTTTTTATCGGCATGATATTGACGGCAATCATTCATTCAAGCTCCGTCTGCATCGGCATTTTGATGAGTTTTATGAACGAAGGGGTGATCGGCATTGAACAAGCGGTCAGCGTCGTTCTGGGATCTAATATCGGGACATGCGTCACGGCCGTCATGGCTGCTGTTTCAGGCGGTTATGCCGCCAGACAGACCGCCGGTGCTCACGTAGTGTTTAATATTCTCGGCGTACTGCTCGTCTTTCCCTTCCTGTCTGCATCAGCAGGTATTACGGAGCGCCTGTCTGATGATCCCGCGCAGATGATTGCGCATTTCAGCCTGTTATTTAACGTAGTCACCGCCTTATTGTTTCTGCCGTTCACACATTTGTTTTATCGGCTGATTGACAGGATGATTCCTCCGAAACCGTAAAAAAACCGATGCGGGAAGGCACCGGTTTTTTTATCTGTTATGAAGACATGCGCATGTTCCGGGTCATTTCATCCTCAACGACGCGGACGAATTGTCCTTCGTTATACGGATAGCCCGCTTTTTGAATTTTGACTTTGACAAGTTTGCCGATTACATCTTCCGTGCCTTTGAAGACGACTTTCATGTAATTGTCCGTATAGCCGACGAACATGCCGTCCTCATCAGACTCTTTAAACGCCTCTTCCGGAATGATTTCCAGAACCTCTCCTTCATAATCGGAGGCGTATTCTTTGGCAAGCTGGTCAGACAGCGCAATCAGCTTATGCACCCGTTCGTTTTTCACGTTCTCGTCAACCTGGTCTTCCATTCTGGCCGCAGGTGTTCCGGTGCGTTTGCTGTAAGGGAATACGTGAAGCTCTGAAAACTTATGTTCTTTAATGAACCGGTATGTTTCCATAAATTCTTCTTCCGTTTCACCCGGGAAACCGACGATGACATCAGATGTGACGGCAAGACCCGGCAGCGCTTCTTTCAGCTTATTTAAACGGTCCGCGAAAAATTCCATCGTATATTTGCGTCTCATCCGTTTCAGAACGGTGTTTGATCCTGACTGAATCGGGATATGAAGGTGGCGGACGATTTTATCAGACGCGTCCAGCACTTCAATCACTTCATCAGTGATTTGGCTTGCTTCAATAGATGAAATTCTGATCCGCTTCAGTCCTTCTACACGTGTATCAAGCTCGCGGAGAAGCTTGGCGAAATTATAATCTTTCATATCTTCGCCGTAGCCGCCCGTATGAATCCCCGTCAGGACGATTTCTTTATAGCCGGCATCCACCAGCTGCTGCGCCTGTTTAATGACTTCTTCCGGATCGCGGGAACGAAGCAGGCCGCGCGCCCAAGGGATAATGCAGAACGTACAGAAGTTGTTGCAGCCCTCTTGGATTTTTAACGACGCTCTTGTGCGGTCAGTAAAAGCGGGAACATCCAGCTCTTCAAACACGCGTGCTTTCATAATATTGCCGACGCCGTTGATCGGCTGACGCTCTTCCCTGTACTGCTCAATGTAACCGAGCATTTTTTCACGATCCTGCGTGCCGACGACGATGTCAACACCCGGGATGGCCATAATTTCTGCCGGAGAGGTTTGCGCATAGCACCCTGTTACGCAGATGACGCCGTCAGGATTTTGGCGGATCGCCCGTCTGATGACTTGACGGCTTTTTTTATCTCCCGTGTTTGTTACCGTACATGTATTAATGACATATACATCTGCTGTCTGTTCGAATTCTTTTCGTTCATAACCCGCATCTTTAAACAGCTGCCAGATTGCTTCTGTTTCATAATGATTGACCTTGCAGCCAAGGGTATGAAAAGCAACAGTTGCCATTACTGATCACCTCTTAATAACTCTGTATGATAGGAAACTGCGCTTAACGCGTAAAGAGGCGCAGTTTCAGTCCGTAAAATTCTCGGTCCGAGGCCGCATAAGACGGCGCCTTTTTCTGAAAGCTGATGAACTTCAGACTCAGTCAGACCGCCTTCAGGGCCGAATACGATTAAAAGAGACGAACCTTGCGGAAGGCTTTTAAGCTCCGCGGCGAAAGCGCCCGTTTCCCCCTGCTTTGATGACTCCTCGTATGCAACGACACATTTATCGACATTCTCCGCCATTTCAAGCAGCTGCGGGAACGTATGAACGGTTTTCACTTCGGGAATTTCATTGCGGTACGATTGCTCCGCCGCTTCCTTCGCGATTTTCACCCATCTCTCCCGCTTTTCTTTGCCTTTTTGTCGTCTAGCTTAACGACGGATCTGGCGCCTTGAAAGGGGATGAACATACTAGCCCCCAGCTCGGTCCCTTTTTGGATAATCCATTCAAGCTTATCGCCTTTCGGAAGGCCGCTGGCGATCCTGATCTTCAAAGGCAGTTCACGGTTTTCACCCGTCCATTCAGCAATGCTGCATGATATATGATCTTTAGAAACCTCTTTAAGCAGGCATAACGCTTCATGGCCGTCTTTCGAACAGCAGATAATCCGGTCTCCCGCACTCATTCTCATGACGTTCGCTATATGGTGGACGTCTTCCCCCGTAATTTGAAAATCGGGAGTTTCGTCCATCTCCTGCTTCGTGAGCTCGATAAAATATCGTTGCATACGCTGTGACACCTACTAACTGTTATTTTTTCGCGATGATGCTGACCCAATCTTCCATAGACAGAATCTCTGTGATGGTAAAGCCGGCTTTTTCCAACGCTTCTTTTACTTCCTGTTTTTCTGGCCGATAATGCCTGAAGTAATAAAATGGCCTCCGTCTTTGAGCAGGTCGTACGCCTGTGATGTAAAGCGGAGAATCACTTCCGCCAAAATATTTGCGACAATGACATCATGTTCGCCCGTGATGCCGTCTAACAAATTGTTCTGCTTCACTTCGGCCGTATCACTCACTTTGTTCAATTTTAGATTCAGACGCGCGCTTTCAACAGCGACCGGATCAAGGTCATATGCATGAACCGATTCGGCCTCAAGCATGGCGGCCGCGATGCTTAAAATTCCTGAACCGGTGCCGACATCAATGACACGGTCGCCTTTTTGAACGATACGCTCAAGCGCCTGAATGCACAGAACGGTTGTCGGATGCGTTCCCGTACCGAATGCCATGCCCGGATCCATTTCGATAATCAGTTCATCGGTATTCACGGGTGTGTACGTTTCCCATGTGGGTACGATCGTGAATTTTTCAGAAATTTTCACCGGATGATAATACTTTTTCCAAGCTGTCGCCCATTCTTCTTCATTAACTTCAGAAATGGTGATTGTGTTTCTGCCTAAATCAATGTCGTACAAAAGCAGATTATTAATCGTCTCTTTAATGCCGTCCACCGTTTCGCCGAGGAAACTGTTAATCGGCAGATACGCTTTGACAATGACACCCTCATCGGGGTAATCATTGGGGTCGAGCTGGTAGATTTCCCCGTAAACATTCTCACGCTCTTTCATTAAATCAAGCGGATCTTCGATGACAACCCCGCTCGCACCAGCTTCATGCAAAATATTTGAGATGGGTTCGACCGCTTCATGTGTTGTGTGAATGCTGATTTCGGACCATTTCAAAACTACCAACTCCTATCCAATCATTACTCGCCTTTAAATGCGCGTTTTACTTTGTCAAAGAAACTCATTTCTTGTTCATCCGGCAGGTTTCCGCTGACTTCAGCGAACTCGCGGATGATGTCTTTTTGTTTGTCTGTCAGATTCGTCGGTGTGACGACGCGGACGACAATGTGCTGGTCGCCTTGTCCGTAGCCCCGGACGTTCTGAACGCCTTTGCCTCTTAATCTGAATTTCGTGCCTGTTTGTGTGCCGGCAGGTATTTTCAATTTCACTTTTCCGTGAAGCGTCGGCACTTCCACTTCGTCTCCGAGTGCCGCTTGGGCAAACGTTAACGGCATTTCGCAATAAATATCGTCTCCGTCGCGTTCAAAGAACTCGTGGGCGCGCACATGGAATACGACAAACAGATCTCCCGCAGGCCCTCCGTTTACGCCAGGTTCACCTTGGCCCGGAACGCGCAGCTGCTGTCCGTCATCCACACCGGCAGGAATCGTGACATTGATTTTTTTCCGTTTTTCACTTTGCCCGTGCCGCCGCAGTCAGAACACTTGTTTTTGATGATTTTTCCTGTTCCTTCACAGTGGTGGCAGACTCTTCGGTTAACCACTTTGCCAAACGGCGTGTTCTGTTCGACGTTCAGCTGGCCTGAACCTCCGCAGTGCGAGCACGTATCCGGCTTTGTTCCCGGCTTCGCGCCCGATCCTTTACATGTTTCGCAATTCTCTTCGCGCGGAATTTCAATGATCGTTTCTTTTCCGAAAGCCGCGTCTTCAAATGACAGGGTCATTGTATACTGCAGATCCGCGCCTTGCCGCGGCGCATTCGGGTCACGGCGTCTCGTGCCGCCTCCGAAGATGCTTGAGAATATGTCATCGAAACCGAAGCCGCCGAAGTCTCCGCCGCCTCCGAAACCGCCGCCGAATCCCTGGTTAGGGTCTGTATGGCCGAATTGGTCATATTGAGCGCGTTTTTGGTCGTCTGAGAGCGCTTCGTACGCTTCTTTTACCTCTTTGAATTTTTCATCTGCTCCGGATTCTTTATTGATATCAGGATGATATTTTTTTGAAAGCTTCCGATAGGCTTTTTTGATTTCATCCTTTGAAGCGCTCTTACTTACCCCAAGCACTTCATAGTAATCACGCTTACTCATCTCGCTTCACTCTCCCGAATTTCTCACATAAATTAGATTGTATCATTTTGAATTATGTTTTTTCAATTCCTTTTATCCCGGGCAAGAAAAAAAGTCAAAGCCAAGAGATGCCTGACTTTGACTTTCTGTCTGTTGAATCAGAATATGCTGTGTGTTCTTCCGCCTAAAGCCATGCGGGAAAGAACTTATTTTTCGTTTCGTCGTCTTTTACTTCTTCGTATTCCGCATCGACAACGTTGTCATCCGCTTTTTTGCCTTCAGCGTTTGCTGCGCCTTCAGCCTGCTGCGCTTTTGCCGCTTCTTCATAAAGCTTCATAGAAAGCTCTTGAACGATTGTTTGAAGCTCATCTTTTTTCGCTTTGATGTCTTCAATTTCGTTTTTCTCGATAGCGGCTTTCAGCGCGTCTTTCGCGTCGTTTGCTTTTTTCACTTGCTCTTCGTCCACTTTGCCTTCCAGATCTTTTAATGTTTTTTCCGTTTGGAACACAAGCTGGTCAGCTTCGTTGCGGACTTCGATTTCTTCTTTTCTCTTCGCATCAGCGTCAGCGTTTTCTTCCGCTTCTTTTACCATGCGTTCGATCTCATCATCAGAAAGACCTGAAGAAGATTTGATTGTAATGTTTTGTTCTTTTCCTGTGCCTAAGTCTTTCGCTCTTACGTTTACGATACCGTTTTTGTCAATATCGAAAGAAACTTCGATTTGCGGTACGCCGCGCGGTGCAGGCGGGATATCAGTAAGCTGGAAGCGGCCGAGCGTTTTGTTGTCGGCAGACATCGGGCGCTCACCTTGAAGCACGTGAATGTCAACAGCCGTTTGGTTGTCAGCTGCAGTTGAGAATACTTGAGACTTGCTCGTCGGAATTGTCGTGTTGCGGTCGATCAGTTTCGTGAACACGCCGCCCATTGTTTCAATACCGAGAGAAAGCGGTGTAACGTCAAGAAGAACAACGTCTTTTACGTCTCCCGTGATGACGCCGCCTTGAATCGCTGCACCCAGCGCTACAACTTCATCAGGGTTTACGCCTTTATGCGCTTCTTTACCCGTTTCTTTTTTAATTGCTTCCTGTACGGCAGGAATACGTGTTGATCCGCCGACAAGGATAACTTTGTCGATTTCGCTCGCAGAAAGATCCGCATCTTGAAGAGCCTGACGGACAGGAGCCATTGTGCGCTCAACAAGGTGAGCGGAAAGCTCTTCGAATTTAGCGCGGGTCAGTGTCAGCTCAAGGTGAAGAGGACCTGCTTCTCCCGCTGTGATAAATGGTAAAGAAATTTGTGTAGATGATACGCCGGAAAGATCTTTTTTCGCTTTCTCAGCCGCATCTTTCAAACGCTGAAGCGCCATTTTGTCTTTTGAAAGATCAATGCCGTTTTCTTTTTTGAATTCTGCTACGAGATGATCGATGATGACTTGGTCAAAGTCGTCCCCGCCAAGACGGTTGTCACCGGCAGTTGAACGGACTTCAAACACGCCGTCGCCAAGTTCAAGAACAGATACGTCAAACGTACCGCCGCCAAGGTCGTAAACAAGAATCGTTTGGTCTTCGTCCGTTTTATCAAGTCCGTATGCAAGCGCTGCTGCAGTCGGTTCGTTGATAATACGCTCTACTTCAAGACCGGCGATTTTACCGGCATCTTTTGTCGCTTGGCGCTCTGCATCGTTGAAGTATGCAGGAACCGTGATAACGGCTTTTGAAACTGTTTCGCCGAGGTAGCTTTCAGCGTATGCTTTCAGATGCTGAAGGATAATAGCTGACACTTCTTGAGGCGTGTAGTCTTTTCCTTCGATTTCCACTTTATAGTCAGTACCCATATGGCGTTTAACAGACATGATTGTGTTAGGATTTGTGATTGATTGGCGTTTCGCCACTTCCCCTACTTGGCGCTCGCCGTTTTTAAATGCAACGACTGACGGAGTCGTACGGTTTCCTTCAGCGTTGGCGATTACTGTAGGCTCTCCGCCTTCAAGCACTGCCACACATGAGTTTGTCGTACCCAAGTCAATTCCGATTACTTTACTCACTTTGAATTACCTCCTGCTATGTAGTTATTGATTCACTTTTACCATTGAAGGACGGATGACGCGATCCTTCAGTTTGTAGCCTTTTTGCAGTTCTTCGATAACAATATTGCTGCCGAAGTTTTCATCTTCCACCTGCATGACGGCTTGGTGAAGGTTCGGATCAAATTCCTGACCGACAGCTTCGATGGCTTCAACGCCTTCTTTTTCAAGTGCGTCCATCAGCTGGCGGCGGACCATTTCCATACCTTGCAGCAAGCTTTTTGTCTGCTCGCTTTCAGCTTCTACCTGTAACGCCCGTTCAAAGTTGTCGAGAGCCGGAAGGATTTCCGTTACGACGTTTTGAGAACGGTATTTCTGAGCAGCTTCCATTTCAAGGCGGCTGCGTCGTTTATAGTTTTCAAAGTCTGCTTGAACACGCAAAAGCTTGTTTTCTTTTTCATCAATCAAACCCTGCAATTCATCAATTTGGTGCTGAAGGGCTTCTTCCTGACCTGCCGTTTCTTCATGCTGCTCTTGTGAAGCCGCTTGTTCTGCCTGTTCTGTCACTTCTTCTTGTTCTGCTGCTTCAACCTGTTCTGCGGTTTGTTTTTCTTCTGACATTGTGTTCACCTCCCTCAAATGCTGTAAAAAGATGACTGAAAATGATTGCCAAAATTCCCTTATTCATCATACAAACTTGTGAATGCTTTTGACAAGTCCGAAGTCACATGCTGCAGCAGGCTGACGACTCTTGAATAATCCATGCGCGTCGGCCCGATAATCGCGATTGATCCGATCTGTTTCGTATCAACTGTATAAGTGGCCGTGATTAAGCTGCAGTTTTCCATTTCTTCGTAGTCGTTTTCTTTCCCGATTTTGATTGAAATCCCCGCTTTTGATGACTGAAACAGCTTCAGAACATCCTGCTCTTTTTCAATTAAAGATAAGAGCGAGCGGACCCTTTCAATATCATGGAACTCCGGCTGATTCAGCATGTTGATCTTTCCGCCGAAAAACAATTTCTCAACGTGGGCCGCCGGATGGAATGTGGAGCGGAGCGATTCAAGTATGCTGTCATAGTTGGCGATATGCTGCCTTAAATATGTGACAACCTCTTTAAAAATGCGCTCATTCAGTTCGTCCATCGGCACGCCCGCTAATCGATCGTTTAATATATTGACCAGTTTTTCAATATCGGCCAAATCCACTTTAGCCGGGAAATTGATGGTGCGGTTTTCGACATGCCCCGTGTTCGTGACGAGGATGGCGACCGCCTTATCCGGCTGGATCGGAACGATTTGAATCTGTTTAAGATAGTTCTCGCTCAGCGTCGGCCCGAGGACAATCGATGTGTAGTTTGTCAGGTCGGACAGGATTTGCGCTGATTTTTGGACTGTTTTTTCCAGCTCGAAGATTTTTCTTTAAATATCGAGTGAATTAAATCCAGATCGGTTTTTGTCAGCTTGACGGGTGACAGCAAATGATCGACATAATACCTGTACCCTTTTTCCGACGGAATCCGTCCTGAGGATGAATGGGTTTTTTCAATAAAGCCCAATTCCTCCAAGTCAGCCATCTCGTTTCTGATCGTTGCAGAGCTGAATGTAATCTCGTCTTTTTTTGAAAGAGTTCTTGATCCTACAGGCTGCGCTGATTGTATAAAATCATTAATAATCACTTGCAGGATCAACAGCTGACGATTTGTTAACATCATCATCACCCCTGTTAGCACTCAAGGTCAGCGAGTGCTAATTCTATATCAAAAGTAACAAACCAAAAGAAAAATGTCAATTATAACTCACCCAAAAAAGCGCCAAAAACCTCATTTCCTAATAATTTGCCCTCATGCGTTAATGCAACCGATTCTTCCGTGCCACAGATCAGGCCTTTTTCGGTTAAATCTTTGAGAACATCGGGAAACAGTTCGTCAACCGAGCGTCCGAATTTATCGAGAAAAGCTTGCTTTTGTACGCCGGACATTTTTCTGAGACCGAGGAACATTTCTTCTTCAATCTGCTCCTCACGTGTCACCTCGTGCGTGTCACGATAAGGCAGCCCCTTTTCTTCGATGAGCTGAATGTAATGTTTCACAGGCCCGGCGTTGACGGTGCGCGTGCCGCTGATATATCCGTGAGCGCCTGCGCCAAAACCGAAATACGCTTCATTGCTCCAATACGTCAGATTATGCTGCGACTCGAATCCGGGCTTTGCAAAGTTACTGATCTCGTATTGACGGATGCCCGCTTCGCTCATCTGCCTCATGACCGTTTCATACATCTCGGCCTCTTGTTCTTGCGCCGGGAGATGCAGGCGGCCTTTTTGCATTAAATTATAAAACACCGTTTTCGGCTCTACGATCAGCGAGTAAACGGAATAATGCTCCGCATCAAGAGACAAAGCCGTTTTGACGGAATTGTCAAGATCGGCCAGCGTCTGACCCGGCAGGCCGAACATCAAATCGAGACTGATGTTGTCGAAGCCGAGAGCCCTCGCTCGTTCAAAGGAAGTGAATACGTCCTTTTGTTTATGCACTCTGCCGATTTTTTGTAAAAGCTCATCTTCAAAGGTTTGAACACCGAAGCTCAGCCTGTTGACACCGGCATTTTTCATGATTTTTAATTTTTCCGGGGACAAATCATCCGGATTCGCTTCCGCGGCAAATTCTATGAGTCCGTCAGAAGGTTTCAGCACACGGTGAATGGAATCCATCAATTTTTCCAGCTGGGCGGGTGAGAGCGATGTCGGCGTGCCTCCCCCGATAAAAATCGTGCGGAGATCAGGGCGTCCCGTCCGTTCTATTGTATTTATCATTTCCTTTTCGAGTGAGTTTAAGTACTCATCGACAGGCTGGCTCTGAATAAAATATTTATTGAAATCGCAATAGTGGCAGATATGCTCACAAAACGGAATATGAATATAAGCTGATTTCATTTTGAAACACCTTCTTCTTTACAGAAAGAAGCCGCAGCGCGGGACTGCGGCGGCTTCCGTTATTTTTTCGGGCTGTCATCCATTTTAAGAACGGCCATAAACGCTTCCTGCGGCACTTCTACCGAGCCGACCTGCTTCATCCGGCGTTTTCCTTCTTTTTGTTTTTCAAGAAGCTTCCGTTTCCGCGAGATGTCTCCTCCGTAACATTTTGCAAGGACGTTTTTCCGCATGGCCTTAATGGTTGAGCGGGCCACGATTTTCTGTCCGATCGCTGCCTGTACGGGCACTTCGAATTGCTGGCGGGGAATCAATTCTTTCAATTTTTCGACGATGACTTTCCCGCGCTCGTATGCGTAATCGCGGTGCACGATAAACGACAGCGCATCAATTTTTTCTGCATTCAGCATAATATCCATTTTGACGAGTTTGGACGGTTTGTAGCCGATCAGCTCGTAATCGAAAGAGGCGTACCCTTTCGTGCTGGATTTCAGCTGATCAAAAAATTCATATACGATTTCCGCAAGAGGCATCTCATATACAATGCTGACCCGGTTGGCGTCTAAGTACTGCATATCGATAAAGTTGCCCCGTTTCCCCTGACAAAGCTCCATAACCGCTCCGACGTAATCGTTCGGAACCATCATCGTCGCTTTGACATAAGGTTCTTCCACCCACTCTATTTTTTGCGGGTCAGGCATGTTTGACGGGTTATCCACGATGATCTTTTCGCCGTCCGTCATATAAACGTCATAAATAACGCTCGGCGCGGTCGTAATAAGGTCAATTTTAAATTCCCGTTCAATCCGCTCTTGAATGATTTCCATGTGAAGCATTCCTAAAAAACCGCAGCGGAAACCGAAGCCGAGGGCTTGTGACGTCTCCGCCTCGTATTGAAGAGATGAATCGTTCAATTCAAGTTTTTCCAGAGCTTCACGCAAATCATTATATTTGGCTGTGTCAATCGGATAAAGTCCGCAGTATACCATCGGATTGAGTTTGCGGTAGCCCGGAAGCGCTTCTGCCGCAGGCTTAACCGCGCTCGTGATCGTATCACCGACACGGGTGTCGCCGACGTTTTTGATTGCGGCTGTCAAATAGCCTACGTCACCGACTGTCAATTCGTCAGCCGGCTGCGCTTTCGGCGTAAAGACGCCGACTTCAATGACTTCAAACTCTTTTCCGGTTGCCATCATTTTAATTTTCTGGCCCGGTTTGACCGTTCCTTCTACGACTCTGATATACGCGACGACTCCGCGGTACGCGTCATAAAGCGAGTCAAAGATGAGCGCTTTCAGCGGAGCTTCCGGATCTCCCGCGGGAGCCGGCACTTTTTCTACGATCTGTTCTAAAATGTCTTCGATGCCGATGCCCGCTTTCGCTGAAGCGAGGACGGCGTCTGAAGCGTCAAGGCCGATAACGTCCTCAACCTCTTGACGCACACGTTCTGGCTCTGCGCTCGGAAGATCGATTTTATTAATGACAGGAAGAATCTCAAGATCATTATCAAGCGCCAGATAGACGTTCGCCAATGTCTGCGCTTCTATTCCCTGAGCCGCATCAACAACGAGAATCGCGCCTTCACAGGCAGCCAGGCTTCGCGAAACTTCATATGTAAAGTCGACGTGTCCGGGCGTGTCGATGAGATGGAATATATATTCTTCTCCGTCTTTTGCTTTGTATTTCAGCTGAACGGAATTTAATTTGATGGTAATTCCCCGTTCGCGTTCAAGGTCCATTGAATCAAGCAATTGTTCTTTCATTTCCCGCTGGGTGATCGCCGATGTTTTTCTAAAATCCGATCCGCCAAGGTCGATTTGCCGTGGTCTATATGGGCGATGATGGAGAAATTCCGGATTCTTGACTGCCTCTCTAAACGCTTTTCTTTATCTGTCACAATCTATCACTCCTACTATTAAACGCAAAATACACTAGCTTAGATTATATCAATAGGATTGTAAACATTCAATTAAAACAAGAAAGAGAAAAGCTTCCTTTAAGGAATCATCCGCTTTTCTCTTCATCAATGCTATCGGTTCAGTTTCGAAACCCACTCGTACATCGCCTGCGCCGAGTCCGTCACGGTATTTGAAAGGGTTTCTCCCGCTTTTGAAA
This sequence comes from Paenibacillus lentimorbus NRRL B-30488, assembly GCF_000411595.1. NCBI lineage: Bacteria > Bacillati > Bacillota > Bacilli > Caryophanales > Paenibacillaceae > Paenibacillus > Paenibacillus lentimorbus. Next base: position 133,887 of record NZ_ANAT01000021.1, read on the forward strand.
ACAGGTTGAAGGTTTCCGCCTGTTCCAGCTGTTTTTGTTTTTCTTCCAGATCTTTCGCCGTAACGGTTTGCCCCAAAATGGAAGCTTCTTTTTCCTGTCCTTCTCCGCCGCCGAGCGTGAATGCTCCTTTTAAGGAGGGATCTTTGTATCCTTTCATATCAAGCATTCCGCTGTTTGCCTGCTGCATGCCGAACAAAACGCCGAAAAACATGACAATGGCGATCAGCAGGCATTTGCCGGTAAAACGGATCATTCGCATCACCTGATTTCTATTGTTTTTCTTCTCTCCTGATTGCGAGCTGACCTTGTCTGCATCCCAGTACAGTTCGCTGAACACATCGGCCACGGCATCTGATGCGCGCCTCAGTTCTTCTAGATTGTTATCCACGCCCCCGAATTCCAGCAGAAGCGACCGGTCGTTTAAATCCTGGTTGTATACTCCATTATCTCCCGGAGAGCCTTTTGATAAAACACCGACGCTTAAGCCTGGGTATTTTTTCTCCATCAGCTTATGAAGTTCACTTGCGAGTTTATAGTTTTCTTCAAAATTAGCGCTTTTTTTGCCGACGACGATGGCGACCCTGGCATAGCTTTTTCCTTTGATGTCGGCTGTCGTATTTTTCTTGCGGCGGGAATCCCGGTGAATGTCTATGGTATATTGCAGGTTTTTATTTTTGGCGAGCGCGCTTTTTTACGACCGGCCTTGATTCGTCGTAGCTTCGCGCATAATTTAAACCGTCTTTGTTCAGGCGGGCCTGAATGTCGGTTTTATCTACGGTCGCTCCTACACCTTGCGCTTCAAGCGCTTTTCCGAACATATCTCCGACAAGCGTGACATTGGCCTTCGAATGGCGGGCGTTATCCGGATTTGTTTCCCCCTTTAACAGAGGAAGATAGGATTCGGTATTATGAGTGTGGTAAATAAAAACGACTTTTTTGCTGCCTGTTGAATGTTTCGGCGGCGCCTTTTCTTCTTTTTCGTTTTGTTTTCGATTTCTGCCAGGTTCACTTCTTTTTCTTTTTCCATCACCTTTGACGGCGGCGGGGATTCAGCAGGCATATTCGTATAATCAGTCCCCTGCCCCGCCAGAAGGATCTCCGTATCGTATTGGGCAAATCCCGGCAGCTCACGTCCCAAGAAACTCCGCGGGTCTTCCATATTAATGCTTGTCGCCAGTTTTAAGGAAAGCCGGGACAGCTGAAAAGAGTCTTTTTCAGGAAGCTCTGAGGCGAAATAATGATTTTCCATACCGAGGAGGTGTGCAAACGCGTCACCCGGAAGTTCTCCGGCAATTCCGTGAAGAGAATTCGAAGAAAGCCTCAGTTCAGGGCGAAGCGATGTGAGCACACCCGATAATACGAAAATAACGATAAGGCTTGTCATAAACAAAAACATGCCCTTGAGCGCATTTCCACCGTTTACTGCAACGACAATTTGACGGTTTCTGCGTTTTTTCTCATGATTTGAATCCCTCCAGCGCTTGTCTAGTAATTACTCTATGAACAAGCTAGAGGAGGTAGAACCATTTTAATGATTATAAGAACCTTTGTTATCTTGTGACACTTTTTCATGAAGGGCGGTGTTTAACCCGTTTGCAAGCACGTTCGCCATATCATCAATAAAGGTGTCAATCTCCTTCGGCGTGACCATCAGATTATGGCCGAGCGGAGAGAGCACTTCGTGAATCAGCTGGCGTTTTTCGTTTTCGTCCAGTGTGCCGACAATACCGAGAAAGGATTGGCGTTCTTTTTCTCCGGGAAGGTCTTCGTCTGTCAGCACCTTCTTTTTGCCGAAGTTCATTCCGGCGGGCACCAGAGATCTTGACGGGCTGTCATCTTTCATCTCTCTGCCGAAATGCTTTAATATATAATCCACCGTATCGCTCGCGATCGTAACCGCATCAACGACAGTCGGTACCCCGATTGCGATGACGGGGATGCCGAGCGTCTCCTTGCTTAATTCTTTTCTCTTATTGCCGACGCCTGATCCCGGGTGAATGCCCGTATCAGAAAATTGGATGGTCGTGTTCACCCTTTCAACGGCTCTTGCCGCAAGAGCGTCTACCGCAATCACAAAATCCGGCTTTGATTCTTTGATCACACCTTGAATAATATCGCTCGTTTCAATTCCCGTTAATCCCATCACACCGGGAGCAAGCGCGCTGACCGGCCTGTACCCTTCCTGTACGTTTTCCGGCTGAAGCCTGAACAGATGCCGTGTCACAAGAAGGTTTTCGGTCACGAGAGGGCCGAGCGCATCCGGCGTCACATTCCAGTTGCCGAGACCGACGATCAAACAGCTTGCATCCTTTGGAATCTTTAATGCCGACAGATAGGCGGAAAATTCCTCGGCAAACACTTCCGTTACTTTTTCCTGCATGTCAGAGTCGTGTTCCCGAACCCCTTGAGCCTCGATCGTGACATAGCGTCCCTGCTTTTTCCCCGATAGCTCGGCGCCTTCTTTGGTAATATCGACGGTTCTGACTTTAATGCCGCCCTTGTCGCGTTCTTTTTCAATAAACCCGTTTATTTCTTTTGTCTGACCGGCTTGTCCGTCTTTTACCGCCTGTTTCGTTTCTACCGCTAAATCCGTCCGTATCAGAAATTGATTGACATCCAGTTCGTTGTTTTTCACAGGAAAGACCTCCTTCAATCATCGTGGTACATAGTGTGGCCATTTACAAAACGAATCATGCGAATTTACCCATCAACGAAAAATACTTTACATTTATATTGCAATCTAAAGTTCTGTTTGATAGAATACAATTTGTTCTATTGTGAAGAAGATTTAACCTTAAGACACTGTGCTACAGGTTGTATCTTAGGAGGTGAAACACATGCCAAACATTAAATCAGCGATTAAACGTACAAAAACAAACAACGAACGCCGCGCTCATAACGCGACAATCAAATCTGCTATGCGTACTGCAATCAAACAAGTTGAAGCTTCTGTTGCTAACAACGAAGCGGATAAAGCGAAAACTGCTCTTTCTGAAGCAGCGAAACGCATTGATAAAGCAGTGAAAACAGGTCTTGTACACAAAAATGCCGCAGCTCGATACAAATCTAGACTTGCGAAACAAGTGAACGGACTTTCTGCATAATACAAAAACGATCCCTTTAACGGGGATCGTTTTTTTCATTCAGTCCGGAGAAGCTCAAGGAGAAAGAGCTCCAGCAAGAGCTGCTTGTCCTTTTTCCCCGTTTTCATTTCATAATCCATCACTGCGAGCCTTTCTATAATACGCCGCAGCTCTTCTTCAGAAAAAAGCCTCGCCTGATCCATCGCCAGCTTTACCCGGAAAGGGTGCACCTTTAAGTTGGAAGCGATTTGCTTTTGGCCGTATCCTTGTCCCGCAAAATACTTTGTCTGCATAATCAGACGGAATTGGTTGGCGATCAGCGCCATAATTTTGATCGGTTCTTCGTTTTGTTTTAAAAGATCATAAAATATTTGAAGACTTTCCGTCCGTTTTCGGTTCACGATTTTGTTGATCAGCTCAAAAATATTCTGCTCCAAACTTCTTGCGACAAGCTCCCGGACATCTTCAAGCGTGATCTCATGTCTGTCACCGGTGTAGGCGGAGAGTTTTTGTATTTCCTGATATATGGAAGACAGATGGCCGTTTGCAAGCAGAACCAAATGCTCGGCAGCTTCTGTATCCATCGTTTTATTTTCGGATTTCGCCAGATTAATCGTAAAATCAGTCGTCTCCTTTGCATTCAGCTCCTTAGCTTCAATCATAAGGCCTTTTTGCTTCAGCGCTTTCGTCAGCTTTTTCCGTTCGTCCAGCTTTTCATACGGAGCCACAATCACAAAGACCGTATAAGGCGCAGGCTCCTTCAGGTAAGTCTCCAAAGCGCTTGTATTATGCTCTATTTTTCTTTCTTTTTTCCCCTGTTAAAAAAGACGGATTTTTTACGATAACCAGCCGCTTCTCTCCCATAAACGGAAACGTTTCCGCATCGGTTATGGCCTGGTCAAGCGGATCCTCTTCAAGATCAAAAACAGACAGGTTAAAATCTTTAGTCTCCTCATCAACGACAGCTTGTCTGATCCGGCTGACAGTCTCTTGGAGCAGATACGTTTCTTTTCCGTATAAGCAATAAACGGAGCGGACATCCCCTTTTTTCAGGGCTTTCCAAACATCAAATACCATGATCGTATGACTTCCTCTCTTTCTTGATCCCCTTCTATCCTAAATTGAGTTCGGCAAATAGTAAAGAGGAAGCTTTAAAAAGGACAGCTTCCTCATTTATAATAAACGCCTGATTCACAAGCTCCCGGGTCTGCTTGTAAAAAGGCGATAATCACAAGAACAGAAAACGTTACCATCACTTCTAGATTTTTCAAAACAATTCCAGTATACTTAGGGAAGTCAGGAGGGATGAAATTGAATGATTTTGAAAAAACGTTCAAAGCAAACGAAATGATGCTGTTGACTCAGCTGTCGGTTTTGTCGTGTCCTTCGGATTTTTCGCCTTTTTGTTCGTGATGGCAACAGCCATCCATCTTATCGGCTCTTAGCCGCATTCCGGGCTGCTGTCAATCGGCAGTCTTTTTTACTTCTTGCGCCCTGGTTTCTTCTATATCATATGGAGGGAAGACGGAAAACGTTCCGGCGCCTTTTTCAAATCTGTATTGAATCGTTCCGCTGATATCGGTGCGAAGCACATTGACAGAGTACGCCTTCAAACGATCCAGCACTTCTTCATGCGGATGATGGTATCGATTCTCTTTTCCTGCTGAAATCAGCGCTGCTTCCGGCTGAAGCTGTTTCAAAAAGGCTTCACTCGTTGAGCTTTTGCTGCCGTGATGACCCGCCTTCAATATATCAGCCTTCAGTTTCGGATACGTTTTCAGCACTTCTGTTTCGCCGTCCGATTCTAAATCTCCCGTCAAAAGCCAGCTCACTCCGCCTAAAACCGTCCAAAGCACCAGTGATGAATCATTTTTACTCTTTCCGTCAGATGACTCCGGAGACAGCACCTGAAACTGAAGATCACCCGCTGTAATGGTGTCGCCCCGCTTTGCTTCGGCAACGGGAATGTTGTTTTCTTTCGCCATATTTAATATGTTCTGATCCTTCGGTTCTTTTACGAATCCCACGGGGACAATTAACCGTTTGACTCTATGATTTTTGATTAACACTCCGGCTTCCCCGATGTGATCCTGATCCGCATGGGTTAAAATCAGCGCATCCAGCTTTTTCACCCCTTTTCCGTTTAAAAACGGAATCAAAACCTTCTCGCCGATAGAATACGGGTGGCGTTTTTCTTTCCATGATTCTCCGGGATAAGCAATCACTCCCCCTGTATCAACCATTACGGTCCCTTTGCGGTGCGGCGCGCTTATAAACAGCGAGTCTCCCTGCCCGATATCAAGCATATCCGCTTCTCCCCATGGACTGAAATACGGACGGCATATTAAATAAGCCAAAACCGCGCAGAAAAAAAGAGCCGATTTCCTGAGTTTTAAAAAACCTCCCTTTTCCAAAGCCGCAAAAAGCGTAAAAACGGAAACCGCAAGCAGAAGAAGGGAAAGAAAGTCAGGCTTTGACACAATCATAGTAAATAAATCAACGGATGCCGCATATGTAATGAAATCATGCACAGGCTTCATCACAAGGTCAAACATATCAAACAAACATTCTCCCACCTGCCTTGAAAGCAAAAGAAGAAGGAAACCGATGACAGAAACCGGAATGACAAATAACGTATAAAATGGCACCATCACCATGTTCATCGGAAAACTGACAAGTGAAATTTGCTGAAAATGATAGAGAAGAAACGGAAGTGAGCTGAGCTCTGCAATGAATGAGGCCATCGCAAGCCCGGCAAGTCTGCTTTTCCCCGCTTTCTTTAAAATGGAGGATGACAGAATTAAAGAGGCGCTTACCGCAAAGGAAAGCTGGAAGCCCGCCTGCCAAAGGAGGTAAGGATTAAACAGCAGGAGCAGCAGATAAGACAGAGACAATGCAGCAGAGGAATGAATGCCGCGTTTAACAAGAGTTCCGGCGATATAAAATCCCAGCATGAGGGATGCGCGCAATACGGATGGGGCGGCACCGCTCAGCAGCGTATACACCGGCAAAAACAGCAGCAGCAACATCCCCGCCTTTTCTCTTGTCAGCCCGATTCTGATCAGAGCATAAAATAGTCCCGCCGTAATAAGACCGACATGCATTCCGGAAATCGCCATTAAATGAACGACTCCCAAATTTTGATATGCACTCAGTATATCGTCCTCTATAGAAAATCTTTCACCTAAGGTCAGCGCTTCAACAATTCCGGCGGAAGATTCAGGCACGTGATTCCGAATGATCGAAATCAAATTTTTTCTGATGCTCAGCAGTTTAAACAGCGGCTGTTTGGATTTTTCACACTGCTGAATAGAAGTCACGGTAAATAACCAGTGAATCTGCTGAGAGTAAAGATATTCCTTATAATCAAAACCCCCGGGAATCGTCGCATGTGCAGGCTGTTCCAGAGAGCCTGTAAACGTGCAGCGCATCCCCGGTTCAAGCTGTTCAATGAGTCTCTTTTCTTCAAGAGACCGGATTTTGTACGAAGCCGCCCATTTTTCCTTGTCATGTGTACGGATAACGGCTGTCATTTTCGCTCCGTCAACCTTCGGAATATTAGTGATGACGGCCTGTTCAGTATAACTGCCGGCCTGATACCGCGTTACATTCGCAGCGTCACAAACCGTATAAAGAAAGAAATAAACACAAAAAGAAACGAGGCAGACAACAACCGGAGCAGGCTGCTTTGTTTTTATCATAATAAAGAGAAGATACAGAAGAAAAAGGAGCAGAACCCAGAAGACATGAGCGGCGGCAATTCCCGCAGTTGCAGAAACCGCCGCCAGAGGCAGAAGAAGGTATTTATACTTCATTTATACGTAACTGGTAAACAGCTCATTGGCCTGTTCATGAATTTTTTTCAGTTCATCTGCCTTAACTCCCGCATCAGATAATTGCTGAATCAGACCTGCGACAAAAGACAATTTTTCGCGGTTTTTCAGATCGATGATCATTTCATCAAGTTCGACCTGCTCCACCTTGACTCCGGCTTGGCTGAACAGCTCTTTTGCATAAGGCTGTGTTTTGTAATCTTCGGCATAATAGACCGTTTTGATGCCTGCCTGGATAATTGATTTGCAGCATTGAATACAAGGATAATGCGTCACATAAATTTCGGCGCCCTCCGTCGGAACACCGAACTTAGAACATTGCAGAATCGCATTCATCTCTGCATGTATGGTCCTCTGGCAATGATTATCTATTAAAAGGCATCCTTCATCAGCGCAATGGACGCCGCCGGCGATTGAGCCGTTGTATCCGCCGGCAATCATCCGCTTATCTCTGACTACGGTTGCCCCGACTGACAGTCTCGGACATGTGCTTCTCAGCGCCAGCAAATGGCTTTGCGCCATAAAATATTGATTCCATGAGATTCGTTCCACAAGTGTTCCCTCCAAAAAGTCTTGTTGCTTTTCTAAGTTTACATAGATTTAAGCAGAACCGTCAATTCACTTTACCGTAATGGAAGTTTTTATCCGCTCAAATGACTTTTCTCCAAAGCCTGATACATTCATCAAATCTTCAGCAGTCTGAAACCGTCCGTTTTCTTCTCGGTAGGCGATAATGGCTTCCGCTTTTTTCTGCCCCACCCCGGAAATCGCCTGAAGTTCGTCCAGAGATGCCGTATTGATATTGACAGCTGCATTCTCCTTTTCACCCGCTGCTGTTTTCGGGCGATTCTCCTCTTCACCTTCACTCGGAATATAAACAATCGTCCCGTCCTGCAGCTGCTCTGCTAAATTAATATTCAATTCATCCGCCTTTTTCTTCAGGCCGCCGGCTTTTTCAATGGCTTGCGTCACTCTGTCTCCCGCTTTCATTTCATACACGCCGGGATTTCGGACCGCACCTTTCACATCAATCATAATCTTATCGTCTGCGGTGTCTTTTTTGTCCGCGACGGAGGCTGAGGCTGTTTGGCCGAGCACGGACTGCTGTTTGACCGGCTCTTCCTTTTCAGAACGAAACAGCCAAATACAGATAAAAACCGCCCCTGCCGCAAGACAAGCGCCCAGAATTTTCAGATTCCGCCGCAGCCGCTCCGTCATCATCGCTTTCGTCATATTGCATTGCCTCCCCGCATAAGGTTTAGAGGATTAAGGGAAAAGGAGGGGAATTCATTGAAAATAGGCTTTATCGGCACCGGAAACATGGGAACGATCCTGATTGAATCGTTTATCGAATCAAACGCTGCCGATCCCTCACATATCACCATCACAAACAGAACAATCGAAAAAGCATTAAAACTAAAAGAACGTTTCAGCGGCATCCATGTCACTGAGGATCAGGAAAAACTCGTACAGGATAATGAAATAATATTCATTTGTGTAAAACCGCTGGATATATATCCTTTGCTGAAAAAACTCACACCGCATTTACGGAAAGATCACATTTTAATCTCCATTACCAGCCCCGTTCAGACGGATCAGATTGAACATACGGTTCCGTGTCAGACGGCCCGCGTCATTCCGAGCATTACGAACCGCGCCTTTGCCGGCGTCTCGCTTGTTACGTTCGGCAAAAGCTGCAGCGAGGCTGCAAAAGCGGATATTCAAACGCTGTTCACTCATATTTCAAAACCTGTGGAAATCAGCAGCGGCATTACAAGAGCGGCGTCAGACATTGTCAGCTGCGGGCCCGCTTTTATGAGTTATCTCGTTCAGCGCTTTATTGACGCGGCAGTGGAAGAAACGGACATCACCAAAGAAGAAGCCGTGATTATGTCGACAGAAATGCTTGTCGGTCTCGGAAAGCTTCTTGAAACGGGGCATTACACGCTTCCCGCCTTGCAGGAAAAAGTATGCGTAAAAGGCGGCGTCACCGGAGAAGGACTGAAGGCTCTCGAAAGCGGTGTTCAGGATATGTTCAATCGTGTCTTTCAGCGTACACATGACAAATACGATGAAGATATATCGTTAGTGAAGAAGCAATTTCACGTGTAACTGAGTATGCCATAAAGAGCTTTATCGCGCCAATCGCAAAAAATGCATTTTAAAAACCATCGTTCCGTTTAAACGATGGTTTTTGGTTTGCCTGCCGTAAAGAAAAGACGTTCAGACTCTGTTGAAGGAGGCCGGTCTGTAAAATCAGCCGTCACCTTCTTCAGTTCAAATCCGGTCTCTGCAAGCATTTGTTCATATTCTTCAATGTAAAATGTTTTTTGCTCATGCGTCTCGTCATAGCGGTCATAAGATTGTCCGTTCCATACGAAAAAGGACATATCATGGATGACAGAAAGCTTTTCATCGCCGGCAAAGCTTTGCCAGATATAGCTGATCTGCTCATCCTGATCCGCATGGGTGCTGTCCGGAAAAAGCTCCGTCATTTTATACGGGGAATGGACGTCAAACAGAAGCAGGCCGCCCTCCTTCAAAACTTGAAAAACACTTTTGAAGGTGCTTAAGACATCATTTTTCGTTTTTAAGTAATTTAGGGAATCACAGCAGATGACTACGGCATCAAACTGTTCTTCAAAACCGGAAAGCTTTCTCATATCCTGCTGGAGAAAAAGAATCGGCTTTCCCGTTTTTTTCTGCTGGGCACAGCTCAGCATATCTTCACTCAAATCAATCCCCGTGACTTCGCAGCCTTTTTCAGCAAGCCTGATGGATATTTCTCCGGTTCCGCAGGCAAGATCAAGCACCCTTCCCTTTTCCGGAAGAGACGCTTCGATCCAGCCCGCCCATTCATCATACGGCGCATGGGACATTAACTCGTCATATACACCGGCGAAGCCTTGGTAAATCATGAGTTCAAGCCGAGTTCAAGCTCTGCGAGCGGCGCGTCGCCCCATAGCTTTTCAAGATTATAGTAGCTTCTTTCATCTTTATGGAAAACGTGGACAATGACGTCGCCGAGATCAACTAAAACCCAGCGGGCCTCATCAAACCCTTCCATCTTTTTGACATCAATGCCGTTTTCTTCTGCCTGATCTTTAATTTCACGCGCAATGGCCTGAACCTGTTTATCAGAATTCCCGTGGCAGATTAAAAAGTAATCCGCTACAAGTGAGATTCCTTCCATGTCCAGCGCTAAAATATCTTCTGCACGTTTATCGTCGCATGCTTTTGCCGCGATTTTTAATACGGAAGCTTGATTCATTTTCCATATTCCTCCTGTCATTTTTGAGACACCAGCCAGTTATAGGTTGCAAACGTCTCCGGAAAGACCGGCTGGTTTTTTTTCATCAGAAATATCATTGTATTTTTCATCGCTTGTATGAGCGCTTCGTTCAGATCTGTTTCCGCCAGACGGCGCACCTCTTCCACTCCGGGAAAACGGCGGCCGGGTTCAATGTAATCCGCAACGTAGATGACTTTGTCTAAAAGGGTCATTCCGGGACGCCCTGACGTGTGATAGCGGATTGCATCCAAGATCTCAGGATCAGTGATCCCCGCTTCTTTCTCAGCCAAATACGCTCCCACAGGGGCATGCCACAGCTCGGCATTGTAATCCAAGAGCTCAGCCGGCATTTTTTCCCGCACGATGATCTGCTTCATTTCTTCTTTCGGCCGGAATTTTGCATAATCATGAAAAATAGCCGCCATTTCCGCTTTTTTCGGATCTGCTCCGAACCGGCCTGCGAGAATAACCGCCGTATCTGTCACGCCGATTGTGTGGATGTAGCGATGCTCGGTCAGCTGTTCTTTGACGCAGGCAAGTGCTTCCTCACGATTCATATAAATCATTCTCCTCTATATACTGCCTCACTTTATCCGGCATTAAGTATTGCGTCGGCTTTTTTGCTTTGAGACGTTCTCTCAGCATCGTTGACGAAACGTCAAATTCCGGAACGTCGGCAAAAAGCAGCGGGTACGGGGTCTCAATATGATACCCCGGGCGCCGCACTCCGATAAATTGAATGAGCGTGAGCAGTTCGTCCAGTTTGTACCATTTCGGCAGATATTCAATCATATCCGCCCCGATAATAAAGAAAAGCTTGTCGTTCGGGTGCCGCTCCTTCAGTAAACGGACGGTATCATAGGTATAAGAAGGGCCTTTCCGGTCCATTTCCGCAAGCTCAAGCTTAAAGCCGGAATTAGAGCTGATGGCAAGCTTCAGCATCTCCACCCGGTGCCGGCTGTCTGTAAAGTCTTCATTCTGCTTATGCGGCGGGATTTTATTAGGCATAAACCAAATCTCATCGAGCTCCGCCTGATGAAGGACTTCATTAGCCATCAGAAGATGTCCGTTGTGCGGAGGGTCAAATGTGCCCCCGAATATTCCGATTTTCTTCATGTCAACCACCTTACGGAAGCTCGATTTGTTTATTTTCCTTTGATTCCTTATACAATACGATCGTATTTCCGATCGTCTGCACCAATTGTGAGCGGCTGCCTTTCACAAGCGCTTCTGCGACATCGTTTTTATCGTCTTCGCAGTTTTGAAGCACGCTGACTTTAATCAGCTCTCTTGCTTCTAAAGCCTCTGCAATCTGTTTCACCATGTTTTCGTTGACTCCGCCTTTTCCCACTTGAAAAATAGGCGTTAAATGATGCGCTTTTGAACGCAAAAACCGTTTTTGTTTTCCTGTTAACATTGTGTTCCTCCTAGTTTTTCTTCAACAATTGCTCTCATTAAGCCGCTGTCAGGCTCTTGTTCCGTCCACAGCTTGAAAGACAGTGCAGCCTGTTCCACAAACATGCCGACACCGTCAAGGGTTGTTAAACCTCTTTTTTCAGCTTCTTTTAAGAACGCCGTTTGAATCGGGTTGTATACGATATCACAAACGATGGCGCCCGTTTTGGCCCGTTCCAATGAGAGCGGCACGGCATCCGTTTTCGGATACATGCCGACAGATGTTGTATGAATAATGACGTCATATTGTTCAAGCTGATTTTCAGCTTCTTTTAAAGTAAGGGCGCGTTTCTGCTGAAAAGAGGGAGCAGCAGCAATCAGACTTTCTGCTTTTTCCGGCGTGCGGTTGCAAACGTCAAATTGTTTCGGCTCTCTGCGGACGATCGTCGTAAAAATCGCTCTTGCCGCTCCTCCCGCCCCAATCATGAGGATGGAGAGCTCTGATATCGGTTTGTCCAATACTTTGACTAAGGATTTATAAAACCCATCTCCGTCAGTATTATACCCGATGAGCCTGTCTCCCTCTCTTTTGACGGTATTTACGGCCCCGAGTACTTTCGCGCTTTCATGTATTTCATCCAAATGCTCCATGATCGCGACTTTATGCGGGACTGTGACGTTCACTCCGCAGATGCCAAGCGCCTTGATTCCGTTAACGGCGTCCTTGAGATGACGAGGTTCCACCTGAAACGCAAAATACTGCCCGTTGATGTTCTTATCTTGCAAAGCTGCGTTATGAATATCGGGTGACATTGAATGCCCGATCGGATTTCCGATTACTCCGTACAATTGTTTCATGCTCCCTCTCCCCTTCTCTCTATATTAATGAACGGCGGACAAATACGTGTACGCCTTTCGGAGCGTATGCCGTTATTTTTTTATCTGCTTGCTGCACCGTGACCCAGCCGAGTCCGGAAAAAACGATATCCGTCTTTCCTTCTTTAATCGTAAACGCGTGGGCCGTAAGCTCCGGAAATTCATCCAAATGATCTTTTCCGGGCGGGGTAAGCAGTTCTCCCGCATGCTTTTCGTATAAAGCATCAGCATTTTCAAGCTTTGTTCTGTGAATCATCAATTCATTCGGCATATAGCAGACAAACGCCGTTTTATCGCCTGATACATAGTCAAACCGGGCAAGCCCGCCGAAATAAAGCGTTTGTTTTTCATTCAGCTGAAAAGTGCGCGGCTTCAGTTCTTTTTTCGGTGTCAGCACCTTTAAGTCACGCTTGTCCACGTAATGCGCCATCTGGTGATGGTTAATGATTCCCGGCGTATCATAAAGCGCAGATCCGTCATCAAGCGGGATTTCAATCGCATCAAGCGTCGTGCCCGGAAATTGAGAGGTGGTAATAATATTCTCTTCCCCTGAGACCTCTTTAATAATCCGGTTGATAAATGTGGATTTGCCGACATTGGTACAGCCCACCACATACACATCGCGCCCTTCGCGGTAATGTTCAATGGCGTCAATGACTTCCTTCATCCCTTGTCCGCGGGAAGCGCTGATTAAAAAGACATCAAGGGGTTTTAAGCCGTATTCTTTCGCTTCGCGTTTCATCCATTGGACGAGCCGTTCCCGCTTTACGGATTTCGGCAGGATATCGGCCTTATTACCGACAAGAATGATCGGATTACCGCCGACAAAGCGGTTCAGCCCGTTTATCCAGCTTCCGTTAAAATCAAAAATATCAACGACTTTGACAATTAGAGAGTCAGTATCGCCGATTGTGTGCAAAATATTTAAAAAGTCATCATCCGTTAATGAAACATCTTGAATTTCATTGTAATTTTTCAGTCTGAAGCAGCGCTGACAAATGACATTCTCCTTCGTGAGCGATGCCTTTGGCGCGTATCCGAGACCTTGTTTATCCTCGGTCTGGATCGTTACTCCGCAGCCGATGCAAACAACCTTTTCCATTCCTAATCCTCCCACTGAATATGGCCTTTACGTTTCAAAGAACTCAATATTCTCCGTTCAATCCGGCGGTTAAAGCGCGTCATGACTCCGTCAGAGGAAGCGACAGGCACGACGAGGATCGTATGATACCCGTTTCTGTTTCCGCCGAGAACATCAGTAAGCAGCTGATCGCCGATGACCACACAGTCTTCTTTTTTCAGATCCATGCTGCTGACGGCTCTTTTAAAGGCGCGCCCCATCGGTTTTCTTGCCTTATAAATAAACGGTATGCCAAGCGGCTCCGAGAATAATTTCACTCTTCGTTCATTATTATTGGAGACGATCGTGACTTTAATGCCGTGCTCCTTCATTTCTTCAAACCACTCGATTAATCGAGGTGTCGCACTCGGTCTGTCCCACTCCACAAGCGTGTTGTCAAGGTCTGTAATAATCCCTTTCACATTGCGTTCCTTGAGCTTTTCCGGTGTGATATGAAATATATTTTTCACAAATTCGTCAGGTAAAAAAACTTTTTTAACAAAACCCGCACCCTTCCTTTTCTTTCTATCATCTATATGTCGAAACCTGTCAGATTTAAAAACAAAGTCGGACTCAGTAAAAAATTTCGACAAAAATTGGGTTTCTTCACCAGTTGTGGATAAAATTACACACATTATCCACTCTTATTACATCCGGATTTATCCAGATTATAAACAAGATACTAACAAGTTATCCACTTACGAGTGTGGATAACAGAACGATTGTTCTTATTTGTATTTCATGGTAGATTAAAGATAACCTCACCATGATTGAAACGCAACCTTCCATCATATGCTTGCGTCTGATGATTGATTACAATTGTAAGGAGGTGCCACTCCCATTAATTGGGTCCCCGGCATGAGAAAGCTTTCTGATGAATTACTAATAGAATCTTATTTCAAAGCCAATGAAATGAATTTGAGCCGTGAATTTATCGAGTTAATTGAAAACGAAATCAAAAGAAGATCGCTCGGACACATTATTTCCGTTTCTTCTTAAACAGAAAAAAATTCCCGGGCGAATTTCCTTTTTTTACTCAGATGACTGATATTATATCACTTCGGTTATGCGCATTACTACCACTTTCAACAAAAAACACCCCTAAAATAGAGGTGTTTAAGAGGACGGCTGCTATATATTGAACCAATACAGACCGCCCAGGACGAGAATGACGACGAGCAGCACAACAAAAAATGCGTACCAGTACCCCGCATTCACCCGAGGAGGCGGGCATACAGGATATTGCGGAGGGAAACCGCGGTTCATAGCAATCGCCTCCAATAGATGTTTTTTCTACAGCCTATGAAGCAGAAGCAAAACGGTTTAGGCAGCTGACGGCGTCAGCGTTCCAAAACCCGCCCATTTTTTATGCCTTCAATTAAGATTCTGGCGCCTTTTGGCGTCATATGATTTCCGGAGGGATCTATCAGTCCGGATTGGATCAGCGCCCGGTCTGTATCTTTACCGCCGTCCGCGCGTATAAAGTGTTTCCAGTTATCCACCAGCGGCACTTTCAACTCAGCTGCAACCTGCCTCGTAACGCCGTTATAGGAATTATGCCATTTTCTCGCGCCGCCTTTTTCTTTAAAGGCTGAGGCTTTATATCTCGAATAGTAATAGAGATGATGCGTTCCGTTTCCTTCTATAACCGGGATGCACGTCATTAAAATCGGCTTTATGCCGTGATTTCTGCTTTCGTTTATGAAATAAGTCAGGTTTTCTTTAAACCGTTTCTTTGATACTCGCGGCTGATCTCCCGTCAAAATGCCCGCATCATTTGTTCCGAACATGATAAATAAATATTGGGGCTTACGCTCCAGCACATCGCTTTGAAAGCGCAGGCGCGCATCCTCAGTCGTCTGGCCGCCTATTCCCGCATTTATAACCGTAAGACGGCCGCGTTCCGCTGTTTTTAAAATGTTTACCCACTGCTGCGCCTTCGGATAATCACGATAATCCCAGTTGGAACCGCGCGTATTGCTGTCGCCGAACGTGACAACACTTTTTTCTTTGCCCGCAGCGCATCCTGATAACAGACAGGTTATCGTAATAAAAAGAACAGCAAATTTCATTTTCTCTCCCTCCAAACCTTACCTCCTATGGTACACATCTCTTTGGCGGCTTTCAACGCGGCGCTCTCTTTACTGGATATGAAAAGGACCGGAATCCTGTCCGATCAAATCCGAAACCTTAACAAACGTGTAGCCCTGCTTTTTCAGCTGGGGAATGATTTCTTTCAAAGCCTCAACCGTCTGGCGCCGGTTTCCTCCGCCGTCATGCAGAAGAACGATATCTCCATCTCTGGCATGTGAAACAACGTGCCTGACAATTTTTCCTTTTCCGGGCCTTTTCCAGTCCCTCGGATCTTGGTTCCATGACCACATGATGATATGATAGCCCTCTTTTAAGATGCTTTTGAAAGCCGTCTGATTCAGCGACCCTCCCGGCGGGCGGAATAACTTGTCCCCTTCCGGCTGCAGCGATCTGATATGATGCGCGGAGCTGTGAAGCTCTTGTAAAATGTCTTTGCGTTTTAAACGGTGAAAATAAACATGGTTCATCGTATGGTTGCCGATTTCATGTCCTTCTTCAACGATGCGTTTTGCCGTTATGGGGTATTTGTCTATACGGCTCCCGATACAAAAAAGGTTGCTTTAACATTGTGCTGTTTCAGCACGTCTAACACAGCCTCCGTATAGACAGGATGGGGGCCGTCATCGAAGGTTAAAGATAGCTTCTTTTTTCAGACCTTATATCCCAGTACACGTTTCCCGTCTTCTCCATGTCACTTCTTTTTAAAGATTTCGCATCGGCGGACACGGCAGTGAGACTCGTGAGGACGCATATCATGATGATCAGATGAAAGCATCTCAACGTTTACACCTCCAGTAAACACTACTGTTAACGTGTCCCCTTTTATAAAAAATCATTCTCTGCATCAAATGATGTACATCCCGCTTCCCGCTTGTTTTTGTCCAAACCCGGGTGCCAGCCGTTTCTCATCAAACGGCAAATGCTGATAAATCAAATACGCTTATCGGACAGCTTATTTTAATAGAAGGAGATAGATTTGTGCTGTATACTAATTGACAAGAGGTGAACGTGCAGATGATAAAAAAGGGATTCAGTCTTGCCGTCATCATTGCTGTCGTGATGATCGGCTTTATGCAAAAAGACGTCTGGCTCAGCATGATTCGCGCGGGCGGCATGTACGCCGTGCTTATGAGTATCCTTCTGGTCGCAGCTGACGTATTTTTTCCGATTGTTCCATTCGCCATTATCGCGGCCTTAAACGGAGCGGTTTTCGGGATTGTAAACGGGGTGTGGATTACATTGTCAGGCGCGATGCTCGGAACAATGGCATTGTTTTTTCTCGTCCGGTACGGATTCAGAGACTGGGCCAGAAAAAAGCTGCTGGCTTACCCGGCAGCGGCCCAATATGAAGATTCATTTCATCAGCACGCGTTTACGGCGGTGCTTTTCGGGCGGCTGATTCCGATTATACCGTCGCTTGCCATGAATACCGTCTGCGGGCTGAGTAATATCCGATGGCCGATCTTTTTTTCTGCGTCGGTGCTCGGCAAAATTCCGAACATTGTGATCGTGACCGTCGCAGGCGCTTCATTTACAAGCAACAAACTGCTGTCTTTCGGGATTTACGGAATGTATATGCTCGTCTTAATGGCGGTCATTTATAAGAAGTTTCCCGGCCTTTTAAAAACAACGAAAAAATGAAGCGCGTACCGCCCCCTATTCCGGCGGTACGGCTCCTCTCATTCTGAGAACTTTTCCGTTACATTCTGAACCGATCACTTCCATGTTTTTCTTTCTGTAAAATGACAGAGCCGCTTCATTGCCCGGCGAAACTCTCAGGTGATATTCCGAAACACCGTTCGCTCTGAAAAACTGATTCGCGTATTGATACAGTTTTGTTCCGCACCCCCTTCCCCTCTGCTGCTCAGTCATATAGTAAAGGTGCATATAACCGGTTTTTTGGCTGCGGTAAAATTTGATGGAAGCTTCAAGCTGTCCGATCGGCTGCCCGTTATGAAGAAGCAGCTTAAAATTGTCGGGTGAGTATTTGATTTGGGATGACAGCCACCTGAGATATTCATCCTTATTAAAATGATCCGCCGTGCCAAAGCTGACGAAAAACGAATCCTCACGAAATGAAACGGCCGTCTCTTTATGTTTGTTTACATTGATCCGCTTGAAATACATCGGGAGTCCTCCTTTTTGAGGCCGCAAATAAGAACGAGCATAAAACGGCTGCCAACGCCAGCATAACAGCAGCCCCTGCGATGACGATGCCGCGGACGGAAGAACTGACAGCCGCCGCTCCGAAAACCGCCGTTACCACTATAATGAAGACGGCTTCGACTAATGAATAAAAGCTCCCCACTCTCCCCATGATGTCCACCGGAACATTCTTTTGATAAAACGTCAGAAAGCCTGTATTGGCAAACGCCAGAAAAAAAGCGAGAAGGAAAAATCCGAAAGCAGCCGTCCAAAAAACGTCAGAAAACGCATAAATCATATATCCGGCCGCTGTGAATAAAGAGCCCATTCCCATCAATAAAGAAGCCGGCATTTTTTATTAAAGAACACATTGACAAGCGCCCCCGCAATAATGCCTGCCCCTGAGACACTGACGAGAAAACCGTAATCGGCATCAGTCAGCTGAAGAACCTCTTTTGCAAAAGCGGCTTCAAGCGAATCAAGCGCGGATGGCATAACGGTCATGACCAGACTGAATAAAAATAAATGATCATGACGTTTCGCGCCGTGCGGCTGAAGCGATAGACGAGCTTCCAATCTTCTTTGTACACTGCCAAAGAAAGCTTCTGTGCGGGAGAATGTACGTGGGGCTCATTTTCAAGGTTCGGCAGCATCATCGTAATGAAACCGGACAGCACTAAAGCCGCCGCATTCACCCAAATCGCAAAAATCGGCGTGCCGGCGATAAAAAGCAGCCCGGCCGCAGCCGGCCCGAGGAGAAAAGCCCCTGATTCCGACAAAGCCCTTAGTGAATTGAATCGTTTTCTCCTTTCAGCCGGAATAAGCATCGTCACATACGCCATGGAACACGGACGAAACATCGCATTGGCCATTTGAATCAAAAAAACGATACAATAAATGGAAAATAAAGACCGTACAGTAAACATCAGCGGCAGAACGGCAATGAATGCAGCCCTGATGAAATCAAGCGACATCATCATATTTCGTTTGTTACACCGGTCGATGATGCTGCCCGCCCACCCATTTGTCATCAAAACAGCCGCAGGCCTGATTAAATAAAGGATGGAAACCGCAAAAGCAGACCCCGTTTCTTTTAAGACAATAAGATTAAGAGACAAAAAATAGATCCATTCACCAATATTTGCTATCCCGATTCCGGTTAACAGAAGCATCGGGTACAGCCAAGACTTCCGGTTTTTCATCTTATCCCTCCCTTAGAAATAAAAAACGCCCTCAAGACAATAAAGTCTTGAGGACGGGAAACAGCCCGCTATGCCACCTCAATTCGGTTTGGTGCCGGCCTAAGCCGGGTACAAAGCTTACTCGGTAACAGGAGTATCCGCCGCATCATCCTCGTTTTTCATGATTCCGATGCGAAGCTAAGAGGTTTGTTTCAACACATCCATTCATACTCCTTCACAGCTCCCGGAGCTCTCTGTCATGAATGATATCTGTCTACTCGTCTCTTCAGCGCTTTTCGTTATATTCTTTTCACCCTTACTTTTTTTAACAATATACAGGCTCAATCATAAAAAATCAAGAGGCTGTAAGAAATAAAACCTGCCTTTGATTAATTTCCCTGTACAGACACAAACAGCCTGACTGCCACATACAGTTACATATAGGCTTTTGCCTACATAACTTTGTGGAGGTGAGGATGGTGACAGGTGTTTTTGCAGCGCTCGGGTTTATTGTGAAAGAACTCGTGTTTTTAGTATCATACGTGAAAAATAATGCCTTTCCACAACCGCTCTCAAATAGTGAGGAGAAAAAATACTTAGACCTTATGGCCGAAGGAGATGAACACGCCCGCAATATGCTGATCGAACATAATCTCCGTTTAGTCGCCCATATTGTAAAAAAATTCGAAAACACGGGAGAAGACGCAGAAGATCTGATCTCCATCGGTACAATCGGGCTGATCAAAGGAATTGAAAGCTACTCAGCCGGAAAAGGCACGAAGCTTGCCACATATGCCGCACGATGTATTGAGAATGAGATTTTAATGCATCTGCGCGCATTGAAAAAAACGAAAAAAGACGTCTCCCTTCATGACCCGATCGGCCAGGATAAAGAAGGGAATGAAATAAGCCTGATTGATGTTCTCAAGTCGGAAAGCGAAGATGTGATCGACACCATTCAGCTCAACATGGAACTTGAAAAGGTCAAAAAATATATTGATATTTTAGACGACCGCGAAAAAGAAGTCATCGTCGGCCGCTTCGGGCTTGATTTAAAAAAGAAAAACGCAGCGCGAGATCGCGAAAGAGCTCGGCATTTCAAGGAGCTATGTGTCCCGGATTGAAAAACGCGCGCTGATGAAGATGTTCCATGAGTTTTATCGGGCGGAGAAGGAGAAGCGGAAGAAGAAGGGAAAGTGAGCGAAAAGCCGGATCTGACATTCCGGCTTTTTCTATTTTATCTTTTTCAATCATGACTATGAACAGAATATGCGTAGCGCTCAGTTTGAAGGGACAAATATACAAACTGTTTAATCGCGTCAAGGCCTGTGATGAATTCATTTGTGATACGGCCATTTTCAAAATCTATTTTGTAGGTTTGAGAGGTCTCTATAACTTCGCTGTCATCTTCAATACTATCAAATTCAATTTCTGAGGAAAGGGTCATGATAAGATCACTCGTATAACGTTCCTCCATTTATTGATTGAGAAAATCGCTCCTAAAGAGCGGTTTTAAAATATAAGAAATAATCATTCTAAGAAGAAATCGAAAGCGATTTATTTACTGCTTTTTGAGCATGGATTAAAGTCGTATCAAATAATGGCACTTTTGAATCCTCTGCCTTTACTAATAGTCCAATTTCAGTGCATCCAAGAATGATTCCTTCTGCTCCTCTATCCACCAAATTATTTATGATCTTCTTATAAATGTTTTTGGAAGACTGTTTAATTTCACCCAGACACAGTTCTTGATAAATAATATTATTTATTAATTCCCTTTCCTCATCATTAGGAACAATGACATTAATATCATGAGACGCAACACGCGATTTATAAAAATCTTGTTCCATCGTATATTTAGTACCAAGCAATCCTATTGAGCGAATGTCTTGTCTAATAATTTGTTCTGCAGTTGCATCGGCAATATGCAAAATAGGTATAGTGATCATTTCTTGGATATATCCAAGAACTTTATGCATAGTATTTGTACATATTACAATAAAATCTGCACCTGCTTTTTCTAATGATCTTGCAACTTGACCTAAAGCTTCACCTGCTTTATCCCAAGCCCCTACGGATTGATAATGTTCAATTTCCTTAAAATCAACACTGTATAAAAGGCATTTTGCCGAGTGAAGCCCTCCTAACTTCTTTTTTATTTCTTCATTGATAATTCGATAATACTCAGCTGAAGATTCCCAACTCATTCCGCCAATAAGACCAATAGTTTTCATAACCCACCTCGGATGAAATTTTCAAAATATTATAGTTATTCTATAGCATAGATTAGGTCTTTACAATTATTTATTTTTTCAGGATTATTATCATTAAATTTTATCGAGAATAAAAAATGATTGCCCGCCTTTTAAGGAGACAACCATCAAATTCTCACTCATTTCCAGTTATTCATCTTCTCCAGAGCGCAACCGTATAGGAATAATAATCAAATCAGCAGGTATTATTAATTTGTCATTTTCATTAAGCCTTATTTCAATAGATGAAACGGAAATCACTTCAGCCGGCATAATATCCACCGGTGACTCACATTCAATAAAGTCAGAATATAGAAAAAGAGATGCGACAGTTATGAAAATCATTTTTCTCATTCGTTACTGCATTTTGGTATCAAATGACTTGACTTATAAGTCCTTAACTTGCGTCCTCTCTCAAACGATTCAACGCCGGACGCTCTAAAAACTCCTCAGAAAATCCTTCCCAGGCATACTTCAGTCCCTGCTTTCTTTATGCTGACCTCGATCTGGCTGCCGATGTTTGATCCCTTGTTCCTCGGTTGATAACCTTACAGCTAATGGCTATCATCCTGAAGTTTGTCCTACTGAGGTGATTTTCAACGGTGGAAAAAAGAAAAACTAGTTACTGATTAGTAACTAGTTTTTATCTTAAAAGATTCAAATATTAGGTTTCGGATTTTCTGGTTTAACCATCTCATCACATTGTTCTTCCGTTAATAATGTAAGCTGCACGCAGTCTTTTTAGCATTAACCCTTCCTTATGAACAAACTTGGCATTTTCTAATAATTTTCATACCCGATAAGGTTCTAATTCCCTAAGTTTTCGTATCAATATCCTCTGTGTAATCCATGGAATTAACCTTTTAAGTTCATTAAACTTAACTGTTTTATTAGACAAAGCTTACAGATCGAATTTCATGGCGCCTATCGATTTTACAATTTCAGGATCTCGGTGCGACCCGAAAAGACTTTCTCCTTTATCAAGGGTGGAAATCTTTTCGATATCCTCTAAGCTCAACTCAAAATCAAAAATGTCAAAGTTTTCGACAATCCGTTCTTTGCGCACCGATTTTGGAATCGTAACGACTTCACGCTGAACAAGCCAACGCAGCACGACCTGGGCGACGGATTTATTGTGTTTTTCCGCAATGGAAGTCAACACGCCGTTGCTGAACATGTTATTGCGCCCTTCAGCGAACGGTGCCCATGACTCGTGTTGAACTCCCTGCTCTTTCATAAAAGCAGCACTTTCTTTTTGCTGGCAGAATGGATGCGTTTCGACTTGATTGACGGCTGGCACGATTTCATTATGCATGATCAGATCCATTAGACGGTCGGGATGGAAGTTGCTGACTCCGATTGCCCTGATTTTTCCTTCGCGGTACAGATCCTCCATCGCGCGCCAAGCGCCGTAGTAATCGCCGTATGGCTGGTGAATAAGGTATAAATCAAGATAATCCAGCTGCAGCTTATTTAAAGATTTGGAAAATGCCGCCTTGGCACTTTCATAGCCGGCATCCTGAATCCAGAGCTTGGTCGTAATGAACAGCTCCTCACGCGGTACGCCGCTCCGCTTGATTGCACGTCCGACTGCCTCCTCATTTAGGTAACCGGAAGCAGTGTCAATCAGGCGATAACCGGCCATCAGTGCTTCATATACTGCGTTTTCACATTCTTGAGCATCGGGGACTTGGTATACACCGAAGCCGATAATTGGCATTTTCACTCCGTTGTTTAATGTTACGGTTTGCATTGTAATTCCTCCTATTGTTCAAATGTAGAACGACAAACGGCACGCATCCCGAAAATCGGGCACTGCAGAATGAATTCCGCTGCGGCTGGTTTGCGTTATAATAAGCTTATTACCTTCGTGCAACACGAAGGCAAGCACTTTTTTAAAAATTTTTAAAGGAGGATTACACATGCATACAGTCAAAGAAGCAGCGATGATAACCGGACTCACTGAGCATGCGGTGCGCTTTTACACGGATAAAGGCCTGGTGCCGAGCGTACAGCGCAATAAAAACAATATCCGTTTGTTCGATGAAGAATCAATCAACTGGCTGTTTGGCGTCAAATGCCTCAGGCAATCCGGAATGCCGATTGAAGACATTAAAACGTACGTGAATCTCTGTCTCGAAGGAGATTCGACCATCCCACAACGGTACACACTCATGATGGAGCATAAAGAAGAAGCACTCGCTCAGCTCGAAGAAGCCAAACAGCACATTGCCCATTTGGAACAAAAAACCGCCCTATATCAGGCCATTGTGGAGCACCGCTCTCCTGATACAACTAATCCCGCCAACTGGGAAAAAATACAGCATATGCATAGTGACGTATTTTACTCGCCCACTGTCCGGTAGATGTGAAAGATATTTATGAGCACATCAATGGATCTTAAACTCCTAAATTGGAATCCATATTGAATAGGCTAAGTTTGATGACATGTTATGAGCGATTAAATTTGTTTATACGGCTATAGGGCTGCAAGTCCTTAAATTTTTTCTTAAGGTTACTTTCTATTAATTAGAAATTAATAGAAGTCGCATCTGTATGCGACTTCTTGTTCGATGTTGTTTTCAAGTGTGTCAGAGGTAATGTTAACTTCAGCAATTACTTCTTTTGTGCTTAAGTTAGCTGTGCTAATTGATGGAACAGACTTTTGATCCTTAGTCAGCGCAACTCTTAAAATCGTTGGCGTATCTTGAACCATTCGAATAAAAGTTGAAGCTTGAACAGGCTTGCCATCAAAGGATCGGCTTCTCGCGCGCTTGGTTTTCTGTATTTTCTTTGCTCGAAGGCTCGGAATCGATAATTTCTGAATTGTCTGCTTCATTAATAACTGCTTTTTAGAAAGAATTCCCCACTTACTCAAACCTGCTTTTTATACAGTCTTAAGAGTCATCGCATCCCAGTCATTTTTCCATCCAAATCAGATTTACTGAGTTTCTTTTTGTGTTTCTCCACTTGTACCTTTGTCCAGTACACTGTTTTTCGGAAACCATTTATCAACTCAAAATAAGCTCCATAACCAATCACTACGTCTGAATGCACGCTTTTCAAAATCAATCTCGACCTCCTCAATCAGCGGATTCCACTTCTGCAATTCGCCTTCATGAATCGGTATACAAGTGATGGACTTATATTGGCCTGTTCGCAAAGCAAGCTGTATGTACCCTTTGTATCCTAGCTGGAATTGAGCCTTTCCTCCATAAGGAACTATCCAGGCATACCCTAAGTTTTTATCTATAGGCAGGTCGAGTGTCTGCCACAGGAACGCTTTTCATACATCATAATAAAACCTTATTAAAACTTTACAAGACAAGCTGAATTGACTATAGTCTAATTAGACTAAAATATTGATGTAAAGAAGTGAAAAATCAGATGATAAAGTCTTTTTTAATGTTGGGGCAGTCGAATATGGCGGGCCGTGGATTTTTGAATGAAGTAGACCCTATCTATAATGAAAAAATTAAAATGCTGCGCAATGGACAGTGGCAGATGATGACAGAGCCGATTAATTATGACCGTCCGGTTTCCGGCGTTGGCCTGGCGGCATCTTTTGCAGATGCATGGTCAAAAGCTCATCCCGATGAAGAAATTGGCTTAATCCCGTGTGCGGAAGGCGGCAGTTCATTGAATGACTGGCATCCGGAAGGCATCCTTTTTCAGCATGCTTTGTCCGAAGCCCGCTTCGCCCTCCGTTCCAGTCAAATTTGCGGAATCCTTTGGCACCAAGGTGAGAGTGACAGTTATCGTTCGCTGCATGAAACTTATTACGAGAAATTAACTCTTATCATCGAGACGCTAAGAAACGAGTTGAAACTTGATGATTTACCGTTGATTATTGGAGGGCTTGGTGACTTTCTTGGGAAGACCGGTTTTGGACAGCACGCGACTGAATTTCGACAGGTTAATGAACAATTGCTGCGTTTTGCTAATGAACAACAGAATTGTTATTTTGTTACTGCAGCAGGTTTGACTGCGAATCCTGATGGCATTCATTTAGACGCAGCTTCACAACGTAAATTCGGTTACCGCTATTTCGAGGCTTTTTCGAAAAAGCACCATATCCTGAAACCCATTTCGGGAGAGGAGCAATCACTGAAAGTGAAGGGTGACTATTCTAAAACAGAACAGATTTACCTTCATAGTATGGATTTGGCTTCGGGTGAAATCACGTACGCGGAATTTGAGGCGCGGATGGCGAAGGTGATGAAACCATAATTCCCTTACTTATCCTTGGCTTGCTCATCCAAAACCCCGGAGCTCACGGCTATGAACTTCTGGCCTTAATGGAAAAACGTCATTACAAATACATTGTTAACTTCACGAAAGGTTCATTTTATTACAATCTGCAGCAACTTGAAGAAAAGTGTTTGATTGAACAGATTCAGCGGAAACCCTCAACCAGCGGGCGTGAAATCCGTAACTTTAAAGTCACAGATTCGGGAAGGGCAGAATTTGAAAAATTAATGATCAAATACGGCACCAAATCGGAATATGTGAACCTGCAATTTTATGGGGCGTTACTCTTTGCCGATGAAATCGACAAAAATAAATTACTGGATCTGATCCAATCACAAATTGATCAGACTAAAACTCGAATCGAGCTCCTTGATGAATACCTGTCCATCACTCAAGAAATTCCCGGCACAATCAATTACTTTCGCCGTATGAATGAAAATTCCCGTTCACATCACTTGGTTAATTTAGAGTGGTTCGAAAAATTGAAAGCAGAAATAGAGTGAACTATTGCATAATAAATTTCGCATCGTCGGCATTAAAAAGAGTCCCTATTTTGTTCAAAGGCGTGAATCCTGACATTGCATCGATGTGGGAAAGTTTAGATAAAGCAGCAATCAATCAACTAAAAGAGCTTTCTAATGCAGCGCCTGTAGGACTCATTAGTGCATCCACGAACTTTTCTGAAGGCCGGACAGAGGAAAACGGTGAGCTTGATCACTATATTGGCGCAGCCACAACGAAACATTGCCCAAATCACCTATCACAGCTTGGAGTCCCTGCCTCAACGTGGGCTGTATTCGAAGCAGCCGGATCATTTCCGGATGCACTGCAGGAAGTATGGGGGCGGATTTATTCCGAATGGTTTCCATCGTCACATTATGAACAAATTGAAGGCCCAGAAACCCTGTGGAACGAGCATAAGGATGTAACATCGCCATCTTTTAAAAGTGAAATTTGGATACCCATTTCAAAAAAGGAATATATCTTACAATGAAATTAGAGGAATTAAAGGTTTTAAGGAAGGGGTCTCATCCCTTCCTCTTTTTGCACCGACTATAAAGTCTGAGTTCTTTCCCATAAGTCCGCATATTTTTTTACGATATTTATAAATTCAGCCATCGCTAAGGAATGCCATCTTTTTTTATGATAAGCCACCTGCGTTAAAATACGTGTTTCATCCAAAATCAATCCACTTAATTTGTTTTCTTTCAACTCTTTTTGTACAGTGATCAACGGTAATAACGAAATTCCTAATCCGCACATCACACACTGCTTAATTGCCTCAACACTCCAGAATTCAAAGGTATTCTCCGAAACCAGTCCTTGGTGTTTCATATACTCTTCAAAGTAAGTACGGTAGCTGCACCCATGTTCTGTATATAAAATCACTTCATCAGATGAAAGATAAAAATCATCAAATGGAATATTTTTTAACTGATGATGTTCAGGGAATATCAATATCATTGGCTCAGTTATCAGTTTTTCTATATATAAATCAGCTTCCTCTTGTTCGTACCCCAAAAGAAACGCTAAATCCACCTTCCCATTTCGGAGATCATTTTTTAATTCCCAGCATGTCGATGATTTTAATGTTATTTTCACTTTAGGAAAGAGCTTTTTGAATTCGTGAATAATTGGAGGTAAACGGTAAACCGTTAAAGATTCCGGAGCACCAATAACGAGAGTACCGATCGGTTCATCGTTTGATTGTATTTGTTTTACTTTTTCGGAAATCCTGATCATTTCGTTTGCATAAGGAAACAAAAGTTCCCCCGCTTCAGTTAACAGCATTTTCTTCCCAAAACGATTAAATAACGGTTTTCCTATTTCTTGCTCAATATCTTTAATATGTGAAGTTATGGTCGATTGGGCATAACCCAAATATTCAGCTGCCTTTGTAAATCCTCCCTTTTCCACAATTGTTATAAATGTTTTTAAGTGCCGTATTTCCATCATGTCTCCCCCTTTGAACATCACTAATTCCGATGGAAAAGTTCATATATATCTATTTTACCGATGAAAGGAAACAACTTACAATTGGAATATGATCGTAAAACACGTTTAGGAAAGGATGGAATGTAAAGTGAGAGAAAGAAAACTCGGCCCCGTACTTTTAAGCGGATTAATTGTTGGTCCTATCTTAGGATCGGGAATTATATTGCTTCCACCAATCATTTATGGTAAGACTGGAGATTATGCCATATTAGCATGGTTTATGATGATGATCATTAGTTTTCTATTTGCTTCATTGTTTGGAAAATTGAGTGTTTTATTTCCGAATGAATCTGGTGTTGCGCATACAGTCGAACTTGCATTTGGACAACATATAAAACAATTAACTTCTGTATTTTTTATTATTGCGGGCAGTGTGGGGCCAGTTGCCGTTCTCATGACAGCCAGTCAATATCTAAAGGCTTTGTTCAAAAGTAATGGTTGGCCACTAGAGACATATGGAATCATTCTGATGATGATTTGTTTATTCGTTCTATTATTGAATATCTCTTCTATAGGAAAAGTGTCATTTATGTTCTCCACAATTGCCACAGTAGTATTGTTAAGTGGAGGAATTAGTTCAATCCCCTTTATGAGGGATAAAGCTTTTATTAAAACACCATTTCATCTTGATGATTTTGGTTATAGTATTCTATTACTTTTTTGGGCTCTAGTAGGTTAGGAAATTATAGGGAATTATAGTTTGGATGTCAAAAATAGAAAAAGAACGATTCCCCAAGCAATAGTAATAAGCTCAGTGGTCATCACAACGGTTTGTATCGTTGTAGCTGCTTCTTATCAATGGATTAATTTACATCAGGCACACACATTAACGATTATTTTAATTCCATTGCTTGGAACGTTTGCTTCACCAACAATGGCTTTCATCACAACAATATTATGTATGAGCACATATTTATTGGTTACTGGCGGAGTATCACGTCTAATAGCCTCAGAGAATAAAAAATAACCTTGATTTCTTTCCGCTCCAAAACAAACATACCAATTGGAGCCCTAGGCTTATTAACATTAATTCATGCTATCGTTTTTATTCTTTTATTTATAAACTTCATTAATGTTGAACAAATTGTCGGCATAGCAAATGCTTTCTTTATTAGTAATGCGATTTGCGGTATTTTGTCTGCATATAAACTGCTACCTGGTAAGTTCTCAAAGAGTTTATCATTAATGCTTATTATCAGCTTTTTGATTATCCTTTCTTTCTCATCAATATGGATTTTATTAATGATTGCCCTTATAACTGCTTTTTATTTGATCCGACATTTTATTTGGATGCGTCAATTAAAGAAATCCGCTACTAATTCTCAAGACAAATTACGATTTTAAGAATTTCTCACCCAAGCTTGGAGTGTATAAACAAAAACGGGAGATTTTACAGTTCGTATAGGACATAGTTATTTCTTTTACAATGATTACTTACAGACACCTTCCGCTCATTTACATCATTTTATATTCATTTCGGCCAGAAAAAGGGCACTGTTTTCAGTCTGTCCAAGTAAAAAGGAAGGGGTTTTCCCTTCCTTTAGTCCTAACTTGATCTCCTGCCATTTTGAAACCAACATTTGAAGCACTGTCTGCATCAACAAAGTGAGTAAAAGGTTAGATGCTACTTGATTCATACTGTCTGTCAATGAAATTCGACTAATCATCACTAATGATAAGTTCAGTCATTGCAGATAACTTGAGTTTTCATCCATCATTAAGGTTCAAAGTCTGATGTTCAAGCAGCATCACCCCTTGGGTAATGCTATGTAACAGCCGTTTGTCCTGATAAAGTTATTTTCATTACACTCCTTTTATTCATTTGCCATCATTTCTATTTATCAATTATAGTTAAAAAATGTTGAGGAAAAAACAATAAACGTCCGTCCTAACTTTTTCATCTTATTTATTAAAATTTTAATCTCTTCCTTGTAAAATAAAGAAGCAATCTCATTCGCAATTAGGACATTTCAGTGGCGTATCGGTATAAAGTGAACTAATTTATTAATGTTCAACAACAGAATTTCGTCTATTGACAATAAAGAATGCACAAATCATTGCAAGAATGGCCATCGCCCACCAGAACGTTGAGATCGCCTGATCATGATCGATGATAATCAAACGAATGACAGCCGTGATGCCAATATAAATAAAGTAGCGAAGCGGGAAATGAAAGTCTGATTTGAAGTATTTGATAATCAAAGCAATGAACTCAAAGTACATGAAGAATATAAGCAGTTCCCCAAGCATCTCATAATAGCTGTCCACTTTGTTGAACAGTGACTTATATACGAATAGCACAATGTACCATGTCTCGCTGATCAGAAGTCCGCTTAAGGCTATCGCCAGGAAGAACAGACAGACATTGAGAAGCGCTTGTAACAGGTAAGGCGCCTTTTTAAAATTGTTGGAAAATCTCATCTTGTTGTCTCCTATTACAATATTTTCGTCGTTTTGATTCGCAGCCTACAATTTTCTGTTCCAAAATCGCAGCACGATGCAGTACTTGGAATTCTTTTGTATACTGTGAAACTGCCCCTGCATGCGGGACATCATTCGCGCAATGCTTCTTTCACCGAGTCCGTTGCTTTCCGGTGTTACATCCGCAAGTTTAATCGTATTGCTAACATGAATCTCAAATATTTCTTGATCCGATACAAACGTGATGCTGATTTCTTCTTCCGGATCTGCGTATTTAAATAAGTTTGACATCACATTATCAAATACACGACCAAGCTCCTCCAAATTCACGTTAATATAGGTTTCCGGCAGCTCGCCTGAAATATGGACCCGGAAATGCTCCTGATGAAGGATAGCAATCTGATCTGATATTAGATCGTAGATCACTTCTTTCACTGCAACGGTCTCCAGGTCGGCCCCATGTTCCTTGTTCAGCAGGAAATACGCAAACAGATTGTCAGATAAGTTTTTTAATTGCAGTGCTTTACCATAAGCATTGGCTACATAACGATCTTTGCTGGTACCCGCTTCGCCTCCTTCTTTTTTGGCAAACTCCAGATTCATGATCAGCGACGTCAGCGGTGTGCGCATATCGTGCGACATTTCGGTAACCAGGCTGTGGCTCTCTGCTTGCAATTCCTCGATCGCTTTAAGTTTGTCCAAGAAAGCTTTCCGCAGATCCTCAATGCTCTTTGCAATCATCGCTAATTCATCATGCCCTTTTATCGTCATCTCGTAGTCCAGCTGGCCCCCTTCAAGAATATGAATCTCTTGGTGAAGCGTTTTAAGGTAGCGAAGACTTTGGCGAATGCCCAAGAGAACAATGATTAAAAAGATGAGGGTTGCACCGAGCAATTCCAATGTAAAGGCCAGATCATAATATCGGGAAGAGTAGAAACCGTCGATAATGACTCGTCCTTCACCATCGCTGAACTTGACCGGATGTGAATGATTTTGAGCATACTGAGTCAGCTTTTCCTTTCCATAATCCGATTCAGAATAAACGGAATCATATTGCAGCTCCTGATCCTTGAATATGGTGAGGTTAATATAATTTTCTTTTTTGACCCACTCGCCAAACGCTTTTCTATCCGATGTAGACAACTCATTTTCTGAAACGTACTGACTGAATTTTTGAATGTATCTCGCTGACTCCTTGTGATAATACTCATCCGAACTCAGGTATCCCTCGATCAGATCATCTGTGATCTTTTGCAACGTCAGAAAGATCACACCGCTCACAATCGCAGCAACCATGATCAGCAAAGCCAGTTTTTTGGTTAGCGTAAATTTACGATGCGCCAAATCGATATCCTCTTCCCCATTCAGTTTTTATATAAACCGGACGTGCCGGATCATCCTCAATTTTGGAGCGCAGCTTCCGAATATGCACCATCACCGTATTGTTGGAACAGTAAAAGTAAGGCTGTCCCCACACACTCTCATATATATTTTGAGCAGAAAATATTTTGTTGCGTTTGCTCATCAGCAGTTTCAGGATACGATATTCCAGATCTGACAGCTTGATTTGCTGCTCCTCTTTCCAGACCTCATTAAATTCTTCGCTCACTCTCAGTTTGCCCCCGATAAGAAATGTTTCTTCCTGTTCCTTCTTTTCCTGATAGATTGTATATCTGCGTAATTGAGCAATCACTCTAGCGTGAAGTTCCTCTTCCGAGAAGGGTTTAGTCATATAATCATCGCCGCCGGCGAGTAATCCCTCAGTTTTATCGAGTGTACTCGATCTGGCCGTCAGAAACAGAATTGGAACGTTAGAGGTTTTCCTAATGTGCTGACAGGTTTCGATTCCCGAAATGCCTGGCATCATAATATCCAAAATAACCAAATCGAGCGAATCATTCACAAGTTGCAATGCTCGCTGCCCATCCTTGGCTCTTAGCACCTCGTATCCTGCACGCGTAAGGGATTCCTCCAAAAGATCACCAATATCATGATCATCCTCTACGACTAATATTCGATGGGTCATGCCTCTTTCACCTCATGATTCTTGATGTTATTCTCGTGTGACCTTACTATATATCATTCATAAGTAACACGTATGTTATAAGATACTACGTAAATCTTAACAGTTTATGAAAGCTGATGTCCGCCACAATTTTGTCACATTTTAAAAAAATGATGAACCTTCATAAATTGTTAAGATTCTGTCTTTATATTTATCCATTGTAAGGCTCAAGTTTTTCAGATCCGCACTGCACATTGCAATGATAAATGGAAAAGGAGTATTGATATGATTGTACAAAACGAAGGACGCGGGCAACCGATAAGTCTGCGGGAACGGGTTCATTTTCTGGACATCGTACGTGGATTTGCCTTGCTTGGCATTATTATTGTCAACTATTTTCTGATCGTAGATTCAGTAAAGGGATTCGAAATGGCCTCCGATGACGTACTGCACAATCTGGTTTCCTGGTTTGCCGAAGGGAAATTCGTTACATTATTCTCCTTCTTGTTCGGAGTTGGGTTTATGATCTTTATGGATCGAGCCGCGCAGAAGGTAGATAGTCCCAACAAGCTGTTTGCCCGTAGGTTATCTATCCTGTTGGGATTTGGCATTTTGCACATCACATTTGTTTGGGTCGGTGACATATTGACCTTTTACGCCGTAAGCGGCTTCCTGTTACTCGCCTTCTATAAACGCACGGCCAAAACGGTGCTTAGATGGATTATCGCACTTATCGTGTTTCAATTCCTGACCCCTGTTTTCACAATGTTGTACAATGTCATCAATACTGCAGGGTCAAAAAACCCGAATTTTTCAGAGTTTACTTTGTTTAGCCACACAAGCCTTACCTACATGGAATCCATCAGCACTCGGTGGACAGATATGGTCACGATGGCTGCTGGCTCTTTCTCTATGATCTATTCCATGTTTCTCATGTTTCTGCTGGGCGTGTACTTTGTTAAGATGGAATTTTTCAAAGACATGGAAGCGAAAAAGTTCATATGGAAGCGTATCTGGATCATTAGCACAATCGCTTTTCTAATAACACAAAGCAGTATATTACTAGACATGTTTAATCTTTCTGAGAATATGCTGTGGAAGGACATTTCCTCTGTCTTGGGTCAAAATGGCGGCTTAACCGGAAGTATGTTTTATATGAGCACTTTTGCAATGCTGTTTCTGTACGTTCCTCAGCTGCGAGGCCCTATGATGATATTCACCAAAGTCGGACGGATGTCATTGACCTGTTATCTGCTTCACTCTATCATTGGAACAGTTCTGTTCCTCAAGTACGGATTCGGGCTTGCCGATCATATTCAATCCGCCGGCACGTTCATGTTCAGTCTGGCCGTGTACTTCGTGCTTATGAGCTTTAGTACATTGTGGTTGAAACGGTTTAAGTACGGTCCGATGGAATTGATATGGCGCAAGCTGACGTACGGCAAAGTAAACGGGAGTCCCAAAGCAACTCCGCTGCATTCTAAAAAATCAATTCAGAAATAACCCCTTTGCACAGATTGCATAACTTCAAATTAGTTGTTGACTGAAGTGGGTATTAAACTTTTATATTATTTAGTGCTTCTTTGGGCTAACTCCGACAGAAAATTCACCAGAGTTTACTCAATGTGCATAGCTCGTGATCGAATCTAAAATGAATCTTTTGCGCATGCCTATAGCCAAGGGCAACACATTCGACTATTTTATGCGATTTGCTATAGGAAAAATTTGAGAATAATGACTAAACCCTTGCAGCAAGTATTTTAACGCCAAAATTACCGCGGAAGAAAAAGCGGCAGAGCAGCTGGAATGTTTTACTGAACGACTGAACTCGTTATTTCAGCAACTGAAGGAGTGACAATCATGAAAACAAAAAGGAACCAAAAGTTATTCTGGAACCAGCAAAGGAATCTGATCTGCCAGAATTCCAAAAAAATTACAAGAAGCCTTTGCGATCGCCGTGATTGAAATGTTCGGTGATTGCGAAGATGGACCGATTCCATCGGACAATGATGTTCAGGAGTCTTTCGACGCTCCCGGAGCAGTCGTTTATCATATTCTTCGGGATGGTAAGAAGGTAG
Organism: Paenibacillus lentimorbus NRRL B-30488; assembly: GCF_000411595.1. Lineage (NCBI taxonomy): Bacteria > Bacillati > Bacillota > Bacilli > Caryophanales > Paenibacillaceae > Paenibacillus > Paenibacillus lentimorbus. The sequence goes on from NZ_ANAT01000021.1 coordinate 167,908, forward strand.
GTGGTGCAGTAGTACGTATCAACAGCGAAACACATCATAATTCGCTTGATTTATTCTATGTATCTCCAGAACATCACAGCCAGGGGATTGGTCTTTCTGCTTGGAAAGCCATAGAAGCACAGTATCCGGATACTGTGCTTTGGGAAACCGTGACACCTTATTTTGAAAAGCGAAATATCAACTTCTATGTGAATAAGTGCGGATTCCATATCGTAGAGTTCTACAATGAACATCACTCTGATCCGCATATGCATCGCAATGGACGCGAAGATGACAAGTCCCTGCCGGATGATGATGACTTTTTCAGATTTGTAAAGGTTATGAAAAAAAAGGACTAAACAATTGAACACTGCGATATGCCGCAGTGAATTGCCGGTAACTTTTTTTAAAGATATTTGTTTGGATCGAAAAAATTCTAAGTTAACCAATAATTCCCCATGTTTACAGAGTTGATTAATAAACTATACGAGGGATAAACGAATAAAGCCTTCCCCTTCTTTTTGAGGAGAAAGTATTAAAAGGCGGAAAGCCCTTCTCGTTATGAGAGGGCTTTAATTCGGTGTGAAAATGAAATGGATAATAAATATAAACAAAGAAATAATTAATTAGGTGATGAACGATTTATACGAATTTTAGAGAAATACTCCAACGGAGAACTTAACGAATAACAAATCACTTCTCTTTTGTGGGATGCTGCCGAAAATAAATCACTTCACAACAGACAAACTGAAAGCGGTATAAAAAAACAGCTCCGTTAAAATGGCCGGAACTGTCTTTGACTTTTGGATTTTGCAGTTATCTCCATCCGTCAGTTTAATTAGAATTCAGATAATCCAAGACACGATCAACTCTTTCATTGACTGAGTAATCTCCTTCAATTTTTAACAATGGACAAGATAAATCTGCCATCCAATGTTCGTGTAAAGCTTTGCTTCTAACTTCCATTCCGGCATGATCATATAAAGAAGCCCACTCTAAAAATGTTTTTGATTGTTCATATTTACTGCCGCCGGCTAACACTTCGTTTCCATAACGCTGAAATTCCCTATGCCTTAATCTCTCAAGCCGTATATCCTGCGGAATCCATAAGAAGATGACAAGGTCAAAATAACTTTTTAGATCATCGCCCCAGCGGCACACTGCGCCAGAAAGAATCCATTTCTCATTTATTGTCAAGTCTTTTTTAAGTAACTTTCTTCTTTCAGCGATTTCTCTTTTTTTAGTGAATTTATCTGTCCAATAGTAATCATCAGTATCAAGATGCGTATGCGGCAAATGCTTTGATAATGCAACACCCAATGTTGACGTTCCGACACCAGAGGCTCCCAATATGTGAATCTTATTTTTCATACTTCCCCCTCCTTATGAAGCAACCAAACTCCCTGTTGCATAAGGTACTTACTATTATTTTGACATAAATCCCCAAAAACCTTTACTTTGCCAGGGGAATCCAGATGCGGTTAAAACCATACCGCTTACGAACTTCATGGTCATTTTCAAACAGAATGATTAACTTTCTCTCCGGCCTATTTTAATATCCTCATACACTTTTTCAAAAGTCTCGATTGGCAGTGAAAACTTGGTTGTTTTCTCGTTACGGTGATTGATCACGATCTCAATTTGATTATTTTTTGTTCAAACTCAATAAGTGCGTTCTCCCATTTATCTCTGATTGAAATGATACAATTTCCATTTTTCTTTTCCTTTTTCTTATAAATGTAATTCACTTTAACGCCCCTTTCATTGATCGGCAAAAGGTTTCGGAATAAGGAAGCTCCTCAAAAAAAGGATCAAAACTTTTATCAAGTTTGATCCTTTTCCCTTTTTAGTCATTTCTTTGCGAACGTTTATAGACATTCACGGTTACCAGCCAGCTCATAACAACGATTCCTGCAAAAAGAATGAGCATATTACTGTACAAATAAGCGGAATGATCATCGTTAACAGGCAGCAGCCTTTGATTCAGCAAGCGGATCGATAATAAACCGCCTGCAATCGAAATACCCGTTCCCTCTGATAAAAAGCTCGTAAAATTAAGCAGACTCATTCCGGCGCCGGCTTCCTTTTGTTTCAAACTGCCAGACACAATTGTAGATATAACCGTTTTTGTGAAGGAGAGCCCCCCAAAAACAAAAACGATGATAACGGTCATGAGCCAAGGTGCCGCATCTATGAAAAAGGCAGCGATTAAAAAGCTGGAAGACATCAATACAATCCCAATGGTCAGCACATACAAAGAACCTTTCCGATCAACAAGCAATCCTCCAATGTAACCGAAGATGATGACGCTCATTGTCCCGGGGAACATAATCCCGCTTCCAATTGCCGCAGTACTTAAATGGTGAACATCTTTCATCATATAAGGAACCATAGACACAAATCCTGCAGCAGTGCCGAATATCAGGCCTCCGCAAAGGACGCCCATCATAAACAAAACATTTTTCCCCAGTGCAGGGTCAACAAAGGGATCTTGAGTTTTCCTAATATGTCTCACAAATATCAGGAAAGCTAGAATACTGATGATCAGAAAAGATAGTCTATATGACGTTGTAAACAGCAGAAAAAATACGATGCCTGCAGACATTAATATAATCCCCGTCATATCAAAGCGCCCGCTGACTCTTTCTTCCTTTTCCAGCAGTTTCATCAGGAATGGAACGGTGATAACTGTTGCTGTCGGAATAAGCAGCAAATATGACCAGTGAATATAATGAGCAATCATTCCGCCAATAGCTGGTCCGACACCTTCCCCCATTGCCACCAGCGACCCGATCAGACCAAATGCTTTACCCCTGTTTTCTTTCGGAATATAGCGTACTACTGCAACCATCACAAGAGCCGGGAATGCGGCTGCACCAGCCCCTTGAATAAATCGGGCCAGAATGAGTACAGGAAAGAAAGAGTGTCCGACAAATCCAATGATCGATCCGAAGCCATTTACCATAATTCCAAATAGTAGCAGTTTTTTGATGCCCAGCTGATCTGATAACTTCCCATACAGAGCAGTTCCGATGGAAAAGGTTAACATAAAAGCCGTGTTCACCCAGTTTGCACTCGATGGCAGTTTATGGAAATCGTTAGCGATATCAGGTAACGAGACGTTCAAAACCATTTCATTTAATACGCTGAAAAATGACAGAACACAAAGCCAAATGAACACTTGGTTGTGCCGTAAAGCTGACTGTGAATAAGGCGTATTCACAAATTCCCCTCCATTAATGAGGGCAGACGCAGTTTATAGGGCCATTGATACGCTTCCCTCTTTTAATTGTACCCTGTTCATTTTTTTGCACTTCATACATAACTCCCCCTGCATTGATTGATATACCTTATTATAAATCCTCAAGCCGATGTTTTGAATACTTTGCGGCACACACCCGCAAATGACGAAACATCAAATACTGTTATATTTAAAATTTACAGTACCAAAAAACCGCAATTTCATTTGCTGTTGAAAGATTGGAATAAAGCATTGTATCGACCGCTCCTATGACAAAGTTATTTTTGGCATAAAAATGACAAGCTGAAACATTAATATCTTGTGTTTCAAGCATAAGACCGCATAAATGATTCTCCTTTGCCCACTCAATCGCTTTATGTAATAAAGCCGTCCCGACACCATTTTTTCTATAATCTTTTGCAACAGCAATGTCTTCAATCAGTGCGTATCCATTCCAATTAGAACGAAGCTTACTCCGGCCGACACAGTCGTTCTCTGCGTAATAAAAAAAGACAACTTTATCCTCTTCTTCAATATAACTGACATCAATGTCATCATCGTCATATTTTTTGACATAAGGTTCAACAAATTTCTCCTCTGTATATGTCCAAACATTGTTTTCAAATGAAGGGATGATTCTCCCTGAAACAACGAAAGGTTCGTTTGGTTTATTGAAGTCTTTCATATTGAAACGAGTCATTTTAGTTATCATCATAATCACCTTTCTGCATTTATTGAACTCACTTTACACCTTTCGAACTGTTGATTGGTCTGCATGTCACGAAGACTAAAACAAAAAAGATACCAACATCGATTGGTATCATCTATTCATTCGAGCCCTGCAACAACATCCTATTTCGGAGCTTCCAAACCAAATGTTGTCCATTCCTCTTTTGCCGGACCATAAATACCCGGAACAGGTAAACCCGCTTGTCTCATAAGGACAGTCATTTGTCCTCGATGATGGTTTTGATGTTGAATTAAAAACATCAAAAGTGAACCATTTGGCAATTGCTGACCAATAAAGTTGACACATTCTTGAAGTGTATCGTCAGTCCATTGCGTTTTTAACGCCTGCACAAATGCATTACTGGCTTGATGATAACTCTCAGCAATATACCGCGCCGATGCAGGAACAGGATAATCTTCAGCCGGAGCGTGAAACGTTAAATCTGTGTTTGAGGTAATGATGTGAATGGCTGCGACAGTATGCCATGCAATACGGCCTAAAGTCCAACGTTGTGAAGTGATTTCTTGTTTAAGTGATTCATCAGTCAGATGATTCAGCAGTTTTTGTGTCGCATCGGCTTCGAATTCCCAAGATTTCAAAAAATGGTCTAAGGTTTGAAACATAAAAATCCTCCTTATCCTTTTTTGTTTTTCTATGTATCTGCAGTTCAATTACAGTACTCCGTTTAGTTAAAAAAGAACAAAACGATAGACAGACATGACAATAACAGACAAAATATAAGAACATAACAGATCACTCTATACTTCTTTTTCTTCAATCGACAAACAGGATTCTTCAGTCTAATATTTTCGCTTTGCAAAAGTCCATATCGTCTTAGTGATTGAACCGGAGATAAAACAGCTCCCCGTCATCATAGCCACCCAAATGAAAAATGTCGGCTCGGCACCTATTACAATAAACATGAATATCAAGGACAAAATGAAGACAATAACAACCATCATCCATACTTTTTTAAAGATGAAATACCCTAATATCCCTAACAGAAAAGAAGCTGCCGGAAGAAAAATAAGAATGATATACGCGGGACTCAACAGCGGGCTAATACAAACACCTCCCAATTTATTTAAAAACGAGGAAGTTCCTACTTTTTGTCTGATATGAAGTAATTTTTTTCATCTTGATATTATGCCGTTCCATTCATTTTATACATATTATACCAATACCATCGAGTCAAATATAGATATTTATTCATTTTTAACATATTTTAGGAAAATCAGGAGTGAATTAAAGTCTGAGAATAGCCCGCTTTTTCTTTTCCTAGTAAGTCCTGCCTCATTGGCTTTAGCCCATCTGCTTTCTCATTGTTTTTGCAGCGCTAATATTCTCATAATCGTGTGCATGACGGTGCTTTCCTCATTTGATTTGATGACAAAGTGCGCCGCATCTTTTATTTCGTCAACAGCGTTCTTAACCGCAAAGCTGTAGGATGCCGCTTCCATCAATTCTTTGTCATTGCGGCCGTCTCCGAATGCCATTGTTTCATCAGCCGAAACCCCTAATAATCGCTGCAGTTCTTGTACTGTTGATCCTTTATGTATTCCGATATTTGATATATCCATCCAGGTATCTTCTGATGCTACGATATATAATTGGTGAAAAAATTCATGCAGCTTTTCTCTCGTTTCCGGACAGTTGGCGTCGGGGTCATGAACCGTAATCTTGATAAAATCGTCTTTTATCTCAGTAAAATCAGTTATTTTCGTTACATGTGCATAAGAGGCATTTACATATTTCATTTCACTTTCAGACAGATTTTCTTTTACGATCGCGCCTTTTTTTGTGCACGCGATAATGGTGTGCCCGCAGCTGATTTTTTCTAAAGCGCCTATAATTGACAGTCCGGCTTTATTGCTGATCAAAGATTCATATACGAACTTGCCGTTCTTTTTTATACGTGCGGCACTGTCTCCTAAAATCCAAAAATCTTTCGCGTCTTCTCCGAATAAGGCTTCCACCCTTTCACACTGCTTCCCGGTGCAGATGGCGAAAGCGACATGCTGTTCCTCCATTACTCTTTTTGTCTTTTCAAATAACGTTCTGTCAAAATCGCCTTGATTATTTAAAAATGTGCCGTCTAAATCCGTAATCACTAATTTAATCATCGTTCAGCACCTCCGCAGTTAAAATGTCTTTTTTCAGACAAAGGGTTTTTCACATTTGAGGATTGAATCAATCGCATTTAAGACCCCTTCCTCATTGTTTGATTGCGTGATATGCGCCGCGGCCTGTTTAATGCTTTCCTGCGCATTATCCATGGCGACTCCGTATTTCACGGCCGACACCATCTCCAAATCATTGCCGCTGTCTCCGAAGGCCGCGCATTCTTCATCATTTATCCCCCATTGTTTCTGGAGAAGCTTAATCCCGCTTGCTTTATGAAGCCCCGGTATGATCAGATCTATGTCACCGTGCCCGCTTGATACAGGCGTGACGAAAGACCCGATTGCGTTTTTTAAATGGCTCAGAAGTGCGGAACAATGTTCGGCGGGAAAGCTGATGGAAAATTTAAAAATGTCATCATCGATGTTTTCAAAATGCGGCACCCTTTTTAACACATAATAATACTTACTGGCATGCAGATATTCATCTTCACTGGCATTTTCATGAATATACGCGCTTTTTTCCGCAGACAATGACGTTTTTCACCTCATACTGCTCTAAAGCACGGATTACTGCTATTATAGTGTCTTCAGACATGTTACCCGCGAATACTTCTTCTCCGGCATTCACGACGAAAGCGCCATTCTCGGCAACGAAAGCGATTTCACTTTTGATTTCCGGAAAGAAGGATGTAAGCTGCGCATATTGGTTTCCGCTTGCTACGGCAAATTTAATTCCCCGCGCATTTAATTCACGATACTGATTCATAAAACGCTCTTCGTTATATGCCATTTCATCATTCAAAAACGTTCCGTCCATATCAACCGCTATCAGTTTGATACTCATATTGTCCTCCTTTTTCGGCCGCTTTTGTCAGCGCCCCTTGAAGAGATCATGCATAAAGCGTATGAACGAATTATATCCGCAGTTGTTTTGACCGTAAATCATTGGCTGACGTCTTGTTTTGAATGACACAAAAAGTGATTTGTCACATGAAAATAACACTATGTTTCTTTTAAAAATGATATGTTACGATGAGATGTACATTCACCATTCTCATAAAAAGGAGAATCCCCCTGCATGTTCACACACGAAATGATTGCTTCATTTAATGAGCTTGAAACTTCTTTATACAACTACATCTCCCAAAACAGCGAGAAAGTCGTCTATATGCGCATCCGTGAATTGGCAAATGAAACCCATGTATCTACGGCTTCTATTTTACGTTTCTGCAAAAAAATAAACTGTGAAGGGTTTTCAGAGTTTAAGGTGAAGCTGAAAATGTATGCGGAGGCAAATAAAAAACGATTTTAAAGAGTCCCCATCATTCCGTTGCCGAGTTTTTTGAAAGAACAGTAAGCGGAGGCATGGAAGAAAAGCTGAAGGAAGCAGCTGCCCTTGCGGCCGATGCAGAAAGCGTCATTTTTATCGGAGTGGGAAGTTCAGGAATTCTCGCCGAATACGGAGCCAGATATTTTTCGTGCTTAGGGAAACTTTCAATGTATATTAAAGATCCTTACTTTCCGGCCCATTCCCATTTCCGCCATAACAGCATCACGATCGCATTATCGGTTTCAGGTGAAGGAGATTCTACGGTGACTCATCTGAATCAGCTGAAACAAGAAGGAAGCCGGGTCATCAGTATTACAAATCATAAACATTCAACCATTGCAAAAATGTCCGATGTGAATATTTCATATTACGTGACGGAAGAATGGTTTGAAAATGCGAATATCACCACCCAAATCCCCGCTATGTACATACTTGAATCGATGGCTCGGGAGATATACAAATTGAGAGAATAAATTCAGGAACGAACCACGGAAATTTCGGCCTTTTTGTAAAAGTAACGAGAAACCCTTCTCTGCTGCCAGAGAAGGGTTTTGAAGATCACAGATGAGACACAATACACTTTGCATGGCCCGCCAGTTTATATTCTCCCAAACCGGAAGGCAGGAGAATGTGATCTCCTTTTCTAAAGGGATGTTCATGCCCGCCTGCAATTATTATTCCATCTCCTTCGATCACGCTGACAAGAAGGAAGGGATGATTCTGGAATAAATTTGCTTCACCTTTTACATTCCACTTTTCGACTGAAAAATAAGGACATTCTATTAAAACAGCTGCCAGCAGATCATCTGTTTGTTTATATTGAACGGTCGGCCGTTCACGGACAGATGGAACGTCTGTCACTTCTATACTTTTTTCCAAATGGAGCTCGCGCAGCCTGCCGTCCGCATCTTTTCTTCCGTAATCATACAATCTGTAAGTCGTATCTGAATTTTGCTGCGTCTCTAAAATAAGTGTGCCCTTTCCAATCGCGTGAACGGTGCCGCTTGGGACAAAAAAGAAATCTCCCGGCTTTACCTTAACTCTGTTCAGGAGCCCGTCCCATTCTCCGCGCTCAATCATGGATATCAGTTCTTCTTTTGTTGTTGCGCTGTGGCCGAAAATGATCTCCGCATCTTTTTCACAATCAATGATATACCAGCATTCGGTTTTTCCAAGTTCCCCGTTTTCATGCATTTTGGCAAAGTCATCATTCGGATGCACCTGAACGGACAGGTCTTGGTCCGCATCCAAAATTTTTGTAAGAAGAGGAAAACGGTCTCCTTCAAGGTTTCCGAATAAATCTCTGTGATGCTCCCACAATTCACCGAGCGTACATCCTTTATACATGCCGTTTCGAACTGTGCTCTGTCCATTTTGATGAGCGGCGAAGGCCCAGCACTCCCCTGTCCGCTCGGACGGAATATTATAGTGAAAATCACGCAGGGCGGCGCCTCCCCAAATTCTTTCTTTGAAAACCGGATTGAAAAATATCGGTTCAGTAGACATGATCATCCCCCGCTTTATTCGATTTCTTCCAGAAGCCCATACGCCTCTTCTTTTGTCTGAACGGAGAGCAGCCTTTCCCGATAGCTGTCATCCATCAGTTTTCGGGATAACATCTGCAATATTTTCAGATGCTGATTTCCGCCGCTTTCCTTCGGTACGGCAATCATAAAAATCAGTTTTGCATCAGAACCATCAAGGCTGTTCCAGTCAACACCCGAACGTCTTATTCCGAATGCAACACCCGGCGTTCTGACGGCTTCAGACTTTCCGTGCGGAATGGCGATATTCATACCTATCGCCGTGGTTCCCTGCTGTTCACGGCTCAAAATGGCCTGCTTAAATCCGCTGTCAGACAGCAGCATACCTTTACGGGACAATTTCTCGATCATTTCATCGATAATGTCATCCCTCGTTTCGCCGGATAAATGCGGTTCAATCAAGTCCGTGCTGATAATGTCAGTCAGTTTTTTGATTTCGGTCATCCCGGCTTTTCGGCTGTCAGCCTGAGATGGTTCCTTTGTTTCTTTTGCCGCTGCAGCTTCATTTGGTGCGGCAGACGGCAGCATCTCACCGGGCGCGGGGGATTTCGCCATATCTTTCTTCAGTACATTAACCAACAGAGCGGTGACAAGAGAGCCTGCTGTTACAGCGATAAAAAACATCAATACATGATCTACTGCTCCAAGTACAGCAACGATGGGGCCGCCGTGTGCCACTCTGTCCCCCACATGGCCGATCATCGCTATCACCGAGCCGGTCATAGAACCCGCCATAATACTCGGGATCACACGAAGGGGGTCTTGGGCCGCAAATGGAATGGCTCCTTCCGTGATACCGAAAAGGCCCATCGTAAATGACGCTTTTCCCATTTCTTTTTCTGCGGCGGCGAATTTTCTTTTTCCTAAAAACGTCGCAATCCCAAGCCCTATCGGCGGTATACAAATGGAAACGGCAATCGGGCCCATAATTTCATAATTTCCTTCTCCGATCATTGCCGATCCGAATAGAAAGGCCACCTTGTTTACGGGTCCTCCCATATCAAAGGAGATCATCGCTCCTAAAATCAATGCCAGGAGAATTGAGCTCGAGCCTTTCATTCCCGCAAGCCAAACCGTTAATGATGCGAAAATATGAGCGACGGGGGCGCCGATCAGAAATACAAACGCCAAACCGACGATCAGCGAGGCAAACACCGGAATAATAATGATCGGCATAATCGGCTGTATTGCTTTAGGAACTTTACATTTTTTGATTCCAAGCGCCGCATATCCCGCCAAAAATCCCGCAATGATTCCTCCAAGAAATCCTGCGCCGCTTGCACTGTCGTAAAAGCTGCCGGATGCCGCAATATATCCGCCGATCATTCCGGGGACAAGACCCGGCTTATCGGCGATGCTGAACGCGATGTACCCGGCTAAAATCGGGATCATGAATGAAAAAGAAGCGCTGCCGATCTGTTCAATCGTTTTCCAAAAAGACGCATCCGGAATGACTAATCCCTTTGGTGTTTTTTCTCCTCCAAGCGTCAATGCAACCGCTATCAATAATCCGCCGACGACAATGAAAGGAACCATAAAAGAAACGCCGTTCATTAAATGACGGTAAATCGGGTTTTGTTTTTTGCCCTGCTGACTTGCGGTTTGAGCTTTTGAAGCAGATTGATAGACCGGCACTTCACCGCTAAGCGCTTTTTGAATTAATTCTTCCGGTTTGCGGATGCCTTCCTGAACCCCGACGGCCAGCAGCTTTTTTCCCGCGAATCGGTCTTTGTTCACCGAACGGTCCGCCGCGATAATGATTGCGTCTGCTTCCCGGATTTCCTCTTCGGTCAGCCTATTTTCCACCCCGATTCCGCCCTGGGTTTCCACTTTGATCTCAACGCCTAATCTGCCGGCTGCTTTTTGTAAATTTTCAGCAGCCATATACGTATGGGCAATGCCGTTCGGACATGATGTAATCGCTAACAGTTTCATATAAATCCTCCTTTGCAGTCTGAATTTCAAGATCTTGTCTCAACTTTATACTGAAATCAGCCTGTGATAAGCGCGTTTTTTTACCATAAGTTCCGGAAATAACGGCATTTTTCCCTATAAACAGAAAAAAAGCAGGGAGCCATTCCCTGCTTTTAATAGTTTAAATACGATAAAAACGTCATCACATTTTTTTCTTCCGTCAGTTTTTGAATAAATGCCGGCTGCTCGCTAAGATAGGAAAGCTCACTGAATAATTGCTTTACCTTGTTTTGATCTTCGTGTTTGACGGCAAGCATAAATACAAGCGACACCTTTTCCGTCCCCCACTCAATGGGCTCTTTTAAGGTGGCGATTGCAATGGCTGATTGTTTGATATATTTAGAGTTCGCGTGAGGGATGGCAATACCCGCCCCGATATTTGTCGCCGACATTTTTTCTCTCATTACTGCATGAATGCCATACTCTTTTTCTACATAGCCTTTTTCATACAAAGCCTGCGCCAGCTGTTCAATGACCTGATAACGGTGCGCTGTCTCTTGCTGTAAAAAAACGAGAAACGGAGTCGTATCATTCAGCATTTTAAACGTTTTTTGCTCCCGGCGGTATGATGTATCAAGCTGTTGCATAAATGCGCTGAGCTTCTTTTCATCAGCAGGCTCCAAAAGCGGTGATACGACGATATGAGGGATCGTTACATTTCCAAGCTCTATCGTAGAAATGACGAAATCTATATCTTTATGCTTTTTGATATACTCTGTCAGCTCCGATTTTGCGATACAGTCTTTTATCGTAATGTGATGAAATTTGCGTTCAATTTTAGTCCGCAGCAATTGCGACATGCCAATGCCCATATGGCAGACGATGATCGTCCTTTTAGGGTTATGACTGCTTCGGCGCAGCCGTTCGATCGCTGCCTGAAAATGCAGCGTCAAATAGGCCGCCTCTTCTTCAGGAATATATAGATCAAATGTTTGATTGATGTCTTCTAAAACGTCAATGATAAGATGAAACAAATAAGGGTACATTTTTTTGATGTCGTGAAGCATGGGGTTTGAAACAGAGAGATCATAGCTCAGCCGCTTCAACACCGGATCGAGATGAATGTTCAATCCGTTGATCAGTTCCTGGTCTTTGTGAAAATCCAGCATTTTCAGTTCTGAAACACGATTGATCAAATGCCTGACGACTTTGGAAAGCTCAGAATCTTCAAGATCAAGCTTCTTTTCTTGCTGCAATGGATAGCGGACTTTCCCGCCTATTATATGTAAAGTTAAATAGACGGCTTCTTCCTCGGGAAACCGGATGGCAAATACCGGCTCAAGCCGTTTTAAACAAGCCAGTGTCCATTCATATTCTTTCTTCTTTTTTACCGCCTCCAGCTGTCTTGCAGAGATGGCGACCGGCTGTTTCATTTTGATACGGCGGATGGTCAGCAATGTATGCAGCAGCAAATTTTCAAATGTTTCATCCGTAAAATAGATAGAATGGTTTTTTTGTAATAACTTGATTTCTTTTCTCACAAAGTCCGCTTCATGACTTAAAAACTTACTTTTTATAAATTGGCTTGTAAACTCCGCATTATCAATCAAATCTGAAATTCGCGCCAATGCTTTTCTTTTGTTTTTTCGTCCCCTTCAATCTTTAAGCCGAGCCGCTGTTTAGAAACCAGTATGAGGTCAAATCGCTTCAGCCACTCTTCAACCGCACTAATATCCTTTTTAATGGAAGCTCTGTTTACAAAATGCTGTGCGGCAATTTCTTTTGCGGAAACGGGCTTTGAATTCATTAATAAATCATAAGCGATGTGAAGTATTCTTTCTTCATCGGTCTTGTGCCTGCATGTAAAGTGCTCATTATAAATGTGCCGGCTTAACCGTGACCTTTCCTGTTCAGATATATGTAAATAGACGCCTAATCCCGGTTTGCGGATCAGCTGAGCTTGAGCATGTTCATTCAGGAAATCTTCAATCGTTTTCAAATCATTCCTGATCGTTTTTTCAGAACAGCGGACCCTGTCTGCGAAATCTTGCACAACTAAGTAGTCATCAGGTTCAGATAACAACAGATACAAAATCTTTTTCTGTCTTGAATTCATGTATTTCATCTGTTTTTCTATCCTTCCTGTCCGTTTCTGCTGGAGCAATTATGATAGGTTACATATACTGCGCATACGAAACCGTTTTCATTGTATAGTGAAACAAAAGAGTAAAAAGTTTTGTTTTTTACCGCAGATTCCGGAAAAATCATGTTTTATACTGAGGCTGTTCACCTTTGGTTGACAACAAAACACCAACCGTTTTTAAACGATTGGTGTCGGCAGCGAAAACCTGCTGTTACAGCCAAAATGTTTCGCCAAGCGCTAATGCTTTCAGGTTTTCAGGAGGTAACGCACGCCGGTCCCACTCGCCGTGCAGTCTGCTTAATGCTTCCGGGCCTGTATCATCAGCAAGCCGGAATGCCCCGTAATGCATGGGAATGAAGCTGTCAGCCTTCAGCTCCGAAAACGCTTTCACGGCGTCTTCCGGATTGATATGTGACACTTTCATAAACCATTCGGGTTCGTATGCTCCGATCGGCATCAGAGCCGCCTTAATACGAAACCTCTCTCCGATTTCTTTAAAGCCTTCAAAATAGCCTGTATCTCCTGCAAAATAGATGGACTCGCCGTTTTCGCTTTCTATGACCCAGCCCCCCCAATGAGAGGTATCGGTATCCCAAAGCGTTCTCCGTGTCCAGTGCTGGGCCGGAACAAATGATATATTCACCCCCCGCATCTCAAAACGATCCCACCAATTCATTTCATGAACCTTTTTGCGGCCTTTTTTGATGAACAGCTTTTTTAGTCCCGCAGGCACGTAAAAATCCGGGTTTCCTCTCAGTTTTTTATACTCGGAAAATCAAGATGGTCATAATGCCCATGTGAGATGAGCACGGCATCAATGTCAGGCAGTTCGCTCAATTCATATCCCGGCTCTGTCAGCCGTTTTTGAAAACCCATCCTCCGCGCCCATACAGGGTCGGCCATTATGTTAAGCCCCTGTATTTGGATCAGGAATGAAGAATGGCCGATCCATGTTATGGCGGTTTCCGTCCGATTGACGGCAACATCACGGACATCCCTTGTGACCGCTTTCGGAATATTCTCGCTTAAATCTTTACTTTTTTCTCTTCGTTCTTTCATCCATTTCCACATATCTCTGAATCCATGTTCATTCTTCACGCCATTCAAGTTTTCATATCTTTTTTTCATTATCATTCTCCCTTGAAACGTGTATTCCATTAGATTCATCGGACATTTATACAATGTCTGTAAATACCGCTCCGCTTGCTTCGGCTAAATCTTGAGGCGCTACTTTCAGCTGCATTCCGATTTTCCCCGCACTGACAATCATAAACTCCAGTGTTTCAGCGGATCTATCAATAAAAGTCGGAAACCTTTTTTTCATTCCGATCGGAGAGCAGCCGCCGCGTATATAGCCGGTCACTCCCAAAAGGTCCTTCATGGCAATCATTTCTATTTTCTTCTCACCTGCCGCCTTCGCAGCCTTTTTCAGATTCAGTTCTTTTGCAACGGGAACGACAAAGACGTAATAACGATCAGTTCCTGCAGATGCCACTAAGGTTTTATAAACATATTCGGCAGAGTATCCGATTTTTTGTGAAACGGAAAGACCGTCTGCGGGCTGTCCCCCTTCTGTTTTGTAACCTAATAGCTCATAGGGAATGTTTTGCTGCTCAATGATACGGACAGCATTTGTTTTCACTGTTTTTTTCGCCATGGTTATCCTCCGTTTTCTGTATTTCTTTCTGCTTTATTTTCAACTTCGATTTTAATAAAATGACCGCTCAGTTGCGTCCTTTGTAATAATCAAGTGCAAACTGTTTAAAACGCTCAGCAGCGGGAGAGAGAGCATGGTTTTTTAACTGGGCTAACGCTATGGTGCGTTCGCATTGGTAATCTGCAACCGGGAGAAAAACGACCGGAAAGTATGAATGCTCCGCGGTTTTCGGCAGCACTGCAGCCCCAAGACCCGCGGCGGTCAGCCCTAATATGGTTGACACTTCCTCTCCTTCAAATGCGAGATGCGGGTGTATATTCAAATCCTGGCACATCAGATCAAACATATACCTCAGCCCGTATCCCGGTTTAAATCCGACAAAATCCTCGTCCTGCATCTCTTTCATTTGAATGCTTTTATTTCCTGCAAGCGGGTGGTTCTCAGGAAGCACCGCATAAAGAGGCTCTTTCTCCAGCACCGTCCATTGTAAAAGCTCGCTTGGAAGCGGCGGAGAGCTGAGACAGATATCCGCATCTCCCGTTTCCACCATTTTGCGAAGCGTTTCATTTGCGCCTTGATAAAGCCGGAAGGTCACGTTTGGGTATAGCTTTTTAAATTCGGCAATCAGCTGAGGCATCAAGCGCAGCCCGAGCGTATGAAGAAAAGATACAGATATTTCGCCGTGTTCCAGGCTCATATTTTTTTTCACTTGTTCAACGCCTTCATTTAAAGCTCGTCTCGCTTGTTTTGCTTTTATTAAGAACTGCTCTCCGTGCCTTGTCAGCCGGACGGCTTTTGTCTCTCTGTAAAATAACGGCGCGCCTAATTCTTCTTCGAGCCTGATAATCGATCGGCTTAATGCCGGCTGAGAAATCATCCTTTCTTTTGCCGCGTTTGTGAAATGCTGATGAGTTGCCGCCGCAATGAAGTTGTCAATTTGATGAAGCTCCATTTTCTCCTTCTCCCCTTTCTTCATAACTTACACGCATTAATTCTATAGTTATTATAAATTAGACACATTGAAATGAAAAGCGTACGATACATATATAACCAACAGTGAGAAAAGAGGGACATTCATGACGTTTATTCAGCCTCATACAAAGGCTTACAGGAAGGCCAGCTTGGCTCTGTTTATCAGCGGCTTTGTGACATTTGCCACGCTTTACACGACACAGCCGCTTATGCCTTTGTTTTCGGAAGAGTTTCATATTTCCGCTGCGGCTGCCAGCTTAACTTTATCCATCTCAACAGCCGTTTTGGCATTTTCATTATTGGCCGCTGCTTCGTTGTCTGACGGATTCGGCAGAAAAAAATTAATGGTGCTGTCGTTAACAGCTACTTCTGTTTTAGGTCTATTAACAGCGTTCAGTCCGGCTTTTCCGGCGCTTTTGGCGATGAGGGGGCTGCTCGGTATTTTTCTGGCAGGCGTTCCTGCTGTCGCTATGACATATGTAGGCGAGGAGTTTGATCCGAAGGGCCTCGGGAAAATGATGGGCTTATATATCAGCGGCACAAGCATCGGGGGAATGAGCGGCAGGCTGTTAACGGGGCTTCTGACTGATGTATTCGGCTGGCGGCCGGCGCTTGCCATTATCGGCATTCTTTCTATTGTATTAAGCTATTTGTTTTGGCGTTTTCTTCCGGCTCCGCGCCATTCATCTCAGCGGCATGCGGGCGTAAAAGCGGCATGTAAGGAATACGGAGCGGTTCTACACCGCAAACGGCTGCTTTTGTTAATATCTCTGGGATTTATATTAATGGGGAGTTTTGTGACATTATATAATTATATCGGCTTTCATTTAATGGCGGCCCCTTATCATTTGTCACAGACTGTGATCGGTTTTATTTTTATTGTCTATCTCGCGGGAACGTTCAGCTCTGTCTATATGGGGAAAAAAGCGGACCTTTTCGGAAGTGCAAAAATGATTAAGATTGCGATTTTTGTTATGCTGGCCGGTGCAGCGGTGACACTTTTGCCCCAGCTTGCCCTTAAAATCGCGGGGATTGCCGTCTTTACCTTCGGCTTTTTCGGCGCACATTCGATCGCAAGCGCCTGGGTCGGCCGCGCAGCCGGTGATCAGCGCGCGCAAGCCTCTTCATTATATCTGCTTGCATACTATATCGGGTCAAGCGTGGCCGGGTCTTGCGGCGGTTTCTTTTGGACGCATTTTCATTGGATCGGTATCATTTCATTTATTTCGGTTTTGCTATTGCTGTCTTATCCGGTTTTATTTCTGGCGGAATTCAGAAAAAAGGGACATAGCCGCCTGCATGTAAATCAATAAAAACATTAAAGATTTGTGTCTTTTGTCCGATACTAAAGATAAGGCCGGCACGATACTCCCTATAACTATTCCTTTTGATTCAGTAGATTTCAAATATCGTGCCGGCTTTCTTCAATTAAAACACAATCTTCAATTGCCTTACGCTTCTGTTACACACCTGCCCAAACATCTTTCGCATATCTTCCTTCCGCCTGCAGCTGTTCAAGCCAATTCGAGGAAACTTTTGAATCAGTGTTATGCACCTTTTCATACGCCTGAAGCAGTACATTTTCGACAGCCGGAGCCATTTTGCTTCCGTCTCCGCATATATAGAGATGGCCGCCTTGGTCAAGAAGCGCAATAATCTGTGCAGCCTCGCGAAGCAGGACATCCTGTACGTAAACTTTACAGTCCTGATCTAATCTGGAATACGCCCGATGCACGGTGACAAGGCCGTTTTTCTCCGCATGGTCGAATTCATCTTTGTACAGATCGTCTTCTTCAGGATGTCTGCAGCCGAAGTATAAATGAGCTTCGCCCAGGCTGTTACCGGACATTTTTTCTGCTGCCCGCGCCTGGATAAATCCCCTGAACGGTGCAATTCCGGTGCCTGCTCCGATCATAATGAGAGGCGTTTTCGTATTTTCAGGCAATGCGAAACCCGACTGCGGCGAGCGGATGAAACAGACGGCAGAATCGCCATTTTGTAATCCGGCTAAATAGTTCGAAGCCACGCCCCTGTATTCTCCCCGGCCGCTCCACGCCGGAGCCGTCACAACGCCGACCGTGATACTGAGCTCCCTTTTGTTTGCCTTCGGTGAGCTTGAGATTGAATAATAGCGCGCCTTTAAGGACGGCAGAAGTTCTAAAAAGCGCTCAAACGGCAGTTCACAAGCCGGATAATCTTCCAGCAGGTCCAGCATGGTCATTCGTTTTTTCAGCACGTTTTCTTTATATGCCGCATCGTCAGAATAAAGATGCTCCAATTCTTTTTGGTGCGGCGGGCACACGGTATAGGCGGCAAGTTCGCGAAGCTGGGCTCTCGTTGCCGGTTCCTGCAGCTCTACATATGACGCCAAAAGCTCCGGCGCATTAACCGGCCGGTCCATCGGCAGATGAGGCAGCTGCCGGCCCTTGATCTTAAAGTGCTGGTTCGGATCAAGACCGAATCGGCGAATGACACGGCTGATCAGTTCCCCGCTGTTTTGCGGAAGCACCCCGAGATGGTCTCCTTCCCGATACGTTTCGGTTTTCGGGAGACGCAGCTCAATATGCCGGACTGAACGCTTGCTGCTTTCGGTATGAAGCTCTTTGTTTGTGATGACTTCCGCCTCAAATGCTTTGTACGTTTTGGCAATCGGCGTCTCGGCTGCTTCACTTACGTATTCGATTGATAACTGTGATTTGTTTGCCTGTTTTGGAGCGGCCTCTATATGAAAAGCCTTCATGATGTCCTTCCAGAATGAGTCTTCCCAGGCTTCCTGACTGTACTCAAAATCATCGGCATTGTCGCCCTCCCCGATAGAAGTCAGCCGTTTTGCCCCTTTTTCTTCAAGCACTTTGTCTATCAGGCGGGGGATCCTCTGGTAAGTGGCGGCCCAGTTGCGGTCTCCGCAGCCGAAGACAGCGTAAGAAACACCCTTTAATTCCTGATCTTCAAGGGTTTCCATCCATTTCACAAAGCCCGCCGCATTATCAGGCGGCGCCCCGTTATAAGAAGCCGTCACAATAACGACTGCGCCTTTTACAGGCAGTTTCCCTGCATAATCATCGAGCGGGCCGGTTTCAGTTGAAAATCCTTTGCTTCTGCCGATGTCAGCCAGCTCTTCCGCGATTCCTTCCGCAGTTCCTAAATTTGAACCGTAAAGAATGAGAAGCGGCGTTCCGTGGGACGGTATTTCTGTCGTTTCTTCTTTGTGACCGCTGCCTTCAGCTTTATGGTTTTGTGCGGACTGCTGATTGGACACATCCTTGTTTTTCACACGGATTTTAAAATCACCGGGCTTAATGGTTAAAGCTTCTTTAATCGTAAGCTCATAATCAGTATGATCAATCAGTTCAAAGTGTTTAAGGACAAGGCCGAGCACCATTGTCGCTTCCTGCAGGGCAAACTGCATCCCGATGCATGCGCGCTGTCCGTTTCCGAACGGCTTATACGCATCAGCCGGAATTGCCGCGGGATCGCTGAACCTTTCCGGACGGAATAACTCGGCATCTTCTCCCCACGCGCTTTTATCCCGGTGCAGCTGCGGAGTCAGAATCGTCACCGGCTGTCCCTTCGCAATCGGATATTTCCCGCCGAGAACCGTATCTTCTTTCGCGTACAGGGAAAATGCCGGGGCAGTCGGATACAGCCGCAAAGTCTCGTTCAACACCATGCGGATATATGTCAGCTGCTGAATCTGCTTATATTCAGGTGTCTCTCCCGTCAGCACCCGCTCGGCTTCCTGAACGGCTTTTTTCAATTTATCTTTATTTTTCAGCAGGCAGTATATCGCAAAAGAAAGCAGCCCGCTTGTGGTTTCATGCCCCGCGATCAAAAAGGTAATGATTTGATAACGGATATTCTCATCATCCAGCCTTTCCCCTGTTACAGGATCTTTCGCTTCAAGCATCAATGCTAAAAGATCAGACAGATTCTCATCCGGATTTTCCCTCCGCTCAGCGATGATCCGGTCTACAAGCGAATTCATCTCTTCAATATCCTGCTGGAACTGATGTCTCGTTTTGATCATCAGCTTGTCCTGCAGGCTGTGTCTCTGCGATTGGCGCATTGCCTCCTGCAGCGCACGAAGCATACTTGTGATAAAAGGATGCTGTGTGTCGCGGTAAAAGCTGTTAAAGCGGTAATGAAATCCGCACAGGCCGATTGTATCCAGCGTCAGACGCGTCATATCTTCGGCAACGTCAATTTCTTCATTCGGATTTAATCTGCTCCACTTCTGCACGAGCTGCATGGCAATATCAAGCATCATTGAATGATAGCCTTTCATCGCCTTCTGGCTGAAGCTCGGCAATAAAATCCGATGCGCTTTCTGCCAATTCTTTTCGTGAGTCCAGCTCGTAAATAGTCCGTCACCGCCAAACTCCCGGACTTTCAGCAAGGCTTTGCTGAGGTTTTTATCAAATCGCTTTTCATCGCACACTTCTGCCGCGAGCTCGCGGCCTGAGACGAAGACCCCGACAGAGCTCGGAAATTCAAAACGAAAGATCGGGCCGTATTCTTCGGCAATTTTCCAGAGCGATTGTGACAGTTTTTCTTTTTCCAAGTGAGGGAGATTTTTCAGAGGTCCGTATGTTTTCGGCTGCGGTATAGCGCTTAGCTGTTTCATATCGATCTTCCTTCCTTCGGCGAATAATTAATGAGTTCTGATGGCATCCCAAGAACATTGTTCCAATTCTTTCAGAAACGGTTTTGTTATTTCGACGCTTCCCGTCCGGATAAGCTGATAGAGTTTGAGATATGCCCCGAGCAGCAGCGCCATCAGCACATTGGACGGCAGATTGCGGAGCACACCTTCAGACTTGCCGCGCTGAAAAAAGACGTCAAGCATCTGTGTTATTTCATCAAGAAGCTTACGGCTCGTTTCATTCAGAAAGTAGGCGTCCTTATTCGTTTCAAGAAAAAACAATGCATACTCACTTTCCTTCGTAAAATCAATCAGACAATAAAACAGGTGATGAAACCCTTCTCTTACAGAGATACCCTGAAAGTCCGTTTTGACTTTTTTCATAAAACGCTGCGCACTTTCCTGATACAGTACGTTCACAAGTGTCTCTTTGCTGTCAAAGTAACGGTAGATTGTGCCGGTTCCGACATCGGCCTGAGCGGCAATCATCGGAATCGTCGTGGCGTCAAATCCTCTATCTGTAAACAAAGTAAGCGACGCTTTCATAATGAGTTCAACCTTGTTTGAAGCTGTCATTTCATCCCCCTTTCTAAACGCGGAATGAATATTCATTCCGTTTGTTCAAAATATTTAAAATGTACGGTCATCTGATTACCATTGTATAAGAAAAAACTTTTTTTAATATAAAATAGATGTGAAATAACCAAAAATAAGGAAATATGCCCAATTTCACAAAAAGAGCTGCAGTGACTTAAGCAGCTCTTTTTATTTCCCAAGAAATATTCTATTTAATGGCAGTAATAAAATGGAATGAATCTCTGCTGACAACTGAAATGTCTCTGAAATGCTGATCATAGAGCACCTGAATCACATCCTTCTCACTCATCCGCGAAGGTTTCAAAACCATATAGAAACATCCGTCAATTTGAAGAACGCGGTACACTTCTTTACATGCTGTCCGGTAATCGCTGACTGTTTCAGCAGTATGTAATGAGAAAACTTTATGAAAGCTGCGATCGCGGAACGGTAAGTTTTCAGGCCTCCCCTGCTGAATGTTTCCGAGCCCGGCTTTTATAACCGAACGGTTTGCGCGCTGTGTTTTCCGTATTTTACGTTTCGATGTTTCTATGCTTTTAAGACTGCCCTTTTCAAGCTGTCCGATGATTTGTTTAAACATTGAGCCGTTTCCGGTCCCGATTTCCAAAATGCGGTCGTATTCCTGTATGTCCATCAAGATTTGCTGAATGACTGACTCTGCCGGTTCTGATGCAGCAAAGTATTTCGCGCGCATTCGTTTTAATGCTGAAGATGTATGTTGCAACATTGTATAACACCCGCTTTTCCATTCCTGTGATTTATTATTCAGAAATAATATTACCTCGTATTAGTATGAGGTACTAACTAGACGCACTTCTCTTCATGAACGTTTCGATTTATTTGAAATTTATATTTGTTTTCATAAAAAAAGACGGAAAACGTAGGTTTTCCGCCTGCTCTAGTACCAATAATACGGTGCTGTATATCTTGTCTGCCGGGAAAGCGCCGCCATTCTCTGCCGGCGATACGGGTTGCCGTAGCCGTGTTTAAATGAATGGGGCATTGACGCATACCCGTGCCCGATGGATGGAATTCTGTTCTGACCGCCTTGCATGCTATCACCCGCTTACCAATTTTTCTTTCTTTACCATGGTATGCAGGCCGTCTGCGACGTGACAGCAACATCCTCGCTAAACCTGGTCCTTCTCCATTGTGTAATGATTCAGCAGTTCAATTCTGAACATGATGATCTCCTCCTTCTCCTCCGTTTTGGCCCTTCGTGTCCGTTCAGTTCATATAAAAGTGTTTCAGCTGGCGTTCTTTCGCTTCATTATAAAACTCTTCGACCTGCTGTTCTCGTTCATACTCTTCCGCACTTTTAAAACGCTTTGAAATGGTCAGTGTTAAAAAGAAAAGATTAATGGTCATTATCGCTCACCCCCTTTCAATATCCGCACAAGCGAAAATAACCCGCAGCAAACTTCATATGCGCTGCGGGCAGACTAAATCCGCAGACAAAAGAAGACGTGCTTCTTTCCCTGCGGGGAGCTGCGAATGTCCTGATACTCCGAAATTAACGTGCTTGACGGGCAGAGGTTAAGGAAGGACACGAACTCTTCCACAGGCTGAATCGGTTCAATTGTAAATTTTGATTGCCGTTTAACGTCGTCATGTGATTCAACCTCCCTTTGCTTTTTCTTACTTTGTAAGTATATCCATCAGATTCCATTTTGTAAACATTTTTTTCAAGATTTGGACGGAAAATGTGCTGGCATTCCGCTTCAATTGTCCGTGTTTTCCGGCATCTTTCTTACCTCAGGAAACTCTTTTCATCCCTTGCTTTTTCTGATCTTTTTTTGAATATGCAATAAAATAAATAAGGCCGACAAACACTGCCCCGCCGATTACATTCCCGATAAAGGCCGGAATGAGATTGCCAATCAGATCACCCCACGAAAAAGAGCCTGCAAATATCGCAGCCGGGATGATAAACATATTGGCTACAACGTGCTGAAAACCAATTGCGACAAACGCCATAATCGGAAACCATATACCCGCGATTTTTCCGGCTCCGTCTTCTGCGCCGAAAGAAAGCCAGACGGCCAAACAGACAAGCCAGTTACAGCCGATCGCCGAAACAATGACTTTTCCAAACGGCATATCCAATTTGCCTTGTGCGACCGCAATCGTTTTTTCCAAGTAAGGTCCTGTTTCGGTTAATCCGACAACATGTCCGAAAAAGTACGCGACAAACAGTGCGCCGACAAGATTCATCAACGTCACGATCACCCAATTTTTCACTAATGCACCGGCGGATATTCTTCTGGAAAACAGCGCCATAGATACCGACATCATATTTCCCGTAATCAGCTCCGCGCCGGCAAGAACGACGAGCACCAATCCGATGGGAAACACGGACGCCCCGATTAAACTCGACAGGCTTCCCCATTCTTTCGGAAGGTCGCCGATGACACGGATATCAAGCAAATAACCGAGTGCGATAAACGCTCCTCCCAAAAATCCTAATACAATCAGTGCTGAAAGCGGTGAATGCACCTTTTTTACCCCTGATTCGACCGCAAGCTCCGCTATTTCGTCCGGTTTACGAAAAGCCATAATAACCCCTCCATTTATCATTTCAGCCCGCAGTTTCCAAAGACGCCTAACAAAAAAGGCAGCATTCAAACAGCCCGTCTAAAACGGGTTTGAATGCTGCCTAACTTGTATGCATACCCATACAACAATATCAAGCAGAATGAAAATATTAGCTATAGAAAATGTACAGATCATGCACACATTCCATAAAAAAATCGTCCTTAAGCCACTGCTGGCAGTTCATATCATATCAAATGTGACAATTTCGTGTCAATTGAATTTTTTTCAGCTTTTGATTTCTTCACGGCGCTCTTCAATGGTTCGGTCAAAGACAAATACAGACACCGCAATATTCTCTTCGATCTTGATGTCTGAAAACAGATGCACGAGCTTTGCTCCGATGAGCTCTTCCATTCCGTCAGGCGTTTGTTTTGAATACAGTTCCTGAATTAAGCTGGTCCGCGCTGCATGAACCATTTCTCTTCCTTCAGGCGTGCGTGCGATAAACTGCTCACTTGCGCTTAGATTGCCGTAAAGCGTTGATACCGCCATGTTATCCACAAAAACGGTATGAATTCGTTCCGGCCCCTTTCCAAATAATTCTTTGCGCAATTTCCGGATAATATCGTTAAATTCATGAATTTTTTTAGACATATTGTCCCCTCCGATTTCAGCCTATGAAAGACATTCCCGGTTCCCCTTTTTGACATTTCACCTGGTTAAAGTTTTCCTTTCGTATTGTATTATAATAAATATCACCTTATAATAAAAGCAGTGAAGATGGATTTGTAATAGGAAACGTGTTACGAGTCTATCGTTTTATACAAATAGGATTGGTCTGTTAGTAAGACTTGCTAGTGAACTATTCCGCCATGCGTATTTATACCGTTCTCCGGACAGGAGGCCGGTATCTATGTGCATGGCTTTTTTCGAGTTTAAAAGATGGAGGGGAATTGGAAGTGACAGACGTTCAGTCTATCCGTGTCAAAATTGACGGCACGGAGTATGAAGCACCAGAGGGGTCTAAGATTTTAGATATTTTAAACCAAAACGGCATTGAGATTCCGCAAATATGCCATGTACCGGAAGTAGATCCGATTCAAACATGTGACACCTGTATTGTTGAAGTAAACGGGAAATTGCAGCGCTCTTGTTCCACGGCTGCAGAAAACGGGATGTCCATCTCGCTTACGTCGGGAAGGGTAAAAGAGGCTCAGACAGAGGCCATGGACCGCCTGCTCGAGAATCACCTGCTTTACTGTACGGTATGCGATAACAACAACGGCAACTGCACACTGCATAATACAGCGGAAATGATGGGAATTGAGCATCAGAAATATCCGTATACGCCGAAAGATGATTCAAAGTCCGCGGTTGATATGTCTCACCCGTTTTACCGCTATGATCCGAACCAATGCATCGCCTGCGGCCAATGTGTGGAAGTGTGTCAAAACCTTCAGGTGAATGAGACCCTTTCAATTGATTGGGAGCGCGACCGCCCGCGGGTCATTTGGGATGAAGGCGTCGCCATTAATGAATCATCCTGCGTCAGCTGCGGCCAATGTGTCACTGTCTGCCCTTGTAACGCACTGATGGAAAAATCAATGCTCGGCCAAGCCGGATTTATGACAGGAATAAAAGAAGATGTCATGGAACCGATGATTGATTTAGTGAAAAATGTTGAACCCGACTATACAAGCATCTTCGCCGTGTCAGAAGTGGAAGCGGCTATGCGCGATAAACGGACGAAAAAACAAAAACAGTCTGCACGTTCTGCGGCGTCGGATGCTCTTTTGAAGTATGGACAAAAGGCCGTGACATCCTTAAAATTCAGCCTGTTTCCGATGCTCCGGTTAACGCGATTTCCACTTGTGTGAAAGGGAAGTTCGGCTGGGACTTCGTGAATTCGGAAGAACGAATTACAAAACCGCTTATCCGGAAAAACGGCGCATTTGTTGAATCGTCATGGGAAGAAGCTCTTGATCTTGTCGCTTCAAGACTCGGTTCGATCAAGGCCGAACACGGAAATGGTTCTGTCGGTTTTATTTCTTCTTCTAAAATTACGAATGAAGACAACTACGTTATTCAAAAATTAGCGCGTCAAGTATTTGAAACCAACAACGTGGATAACTGTTCACGCTACTGCCAGTCACCGGCAACGGACGGCTTATTCCGCACAGTCGGTATGGGCGGTGACGCCGGCACAATTAAAGATATCGCAAAAGCGGGCCTCGTGCTCATCGTCGGCGCCAATCCGGCGGAAGGACATCCGGTTCTGGCTACACGCGTGAAACGCGCCCATAAGCTGCACGGACAAAAATTAATTGTTGCCGATCTGCGCAGAAATGAAATGGCTGAACGGTCCGACCTCTTTATCAGCCCGAAACAAGGGACTGACCAAGTCTGGCTCATGGCAGTGACAAAATATATGATTGACCAAGGCTGGCACGATCAAGCGTTTATTGATGAGAATGTCAACTACTTTGAAGATTATAAAGAAACACTGAAAAAGTATACATTAGAATATGCGGAGCGCATCACCGGACTTTCTCAGGATACGATCATCCGCATTGCCGAAATGATTCGTGATGCAGACGGCACTTGTGTTCTTTGGGGCATGGGCGTTACCCAGAATACAGGCGGCTCTGATACATCAGCGGCGATTTCCAATCTGCTGCTTGCCACAGGAAACTACCGCCGCCCGGGCGCCGGAGCCTATCCGCTGCGGGGACATAACAACGTTCAAGGCGCTTGCGATATGGGAACTCTTCCAGGCTGGCTTCCGGGGTATCAGCATATTACCGATGATGCGGCACGCGCTAAATTCGAAAAAGCTTACGGTGTTGAAATTGACGGCAAGCCGGGTCTTGATAATATCGAAATGCTCCATGCGATTGAAGAAGGAAACATGAAAGCCATGTATCTTGTCGGTGAAGATATGGCGCTCGTCGATTCAAACGCCAACCATGTTCATGACATTTTATCCAGCCTTGATTTCTTTGTTGTGCAGGATATTTTCCTTTCAAGAACGGCGCAATACGCGGATGTCATCCTGCCTGCGGTTCCATCTCTTGAAAAAGACGGAACATTTACAAACACAGAGCGTCGTGTGCAAAGATTGTATCAGGCGCTTCCGACACTCGGCGATGCCAAACCCGACTGGTGGATTATTCAGGAAGTCGCCAATCGTTTAGGCGCTGATTGGAATTACACGCATCCAAGCGACATTTTCTCAGAAATGGCAAGCCTTTCTCCGCTGTTCGGAAAAGCAAGCTACGACGTTCTTAGCGGCTGGAACAGCTTCCTGTGGGGAAGCTTTACGGGAGAAAGCACTCAGCTTCTTTATGAAGACGGCTTTAACTTCCCGGACAAAAAAGCCCGTTTTGCGCTGAGCGATTGGGTGGAGCCTGCCGTATTCCCTGAAGAATATGACCTGCATATTAACAACGGACGGATGCTTGAACATTTCCACGAAGGAAACATGACAAACAAATCGAAGGGCATTCAGTCTAAAGTGCCGGATGTATTTGTTGAAGTATCGCCGGAGCTCGCGGCTGAACGCGGAATTTGCGATGGAACAATGATCCGGCTCGTCTCTCCTTTTGGGGCGGTTAAATTGAATGCGCTTGTGACAGACCGTGTCCGCGCAAATGAGCTTTATCTGCCGATGAACTCTACAGATAAAGATTCTGCGATTAATTTCCTGACCGGGCCTGCGTATGATTCACGGACACATACACCTGCCTATAAACAGACAAAAGTCCGCATGGAAGTGCTCGGTTCCTGTGATACACCGCCGCTTCCGAAAACGAATCCGCGGAACAAAAAACGTCATCCGCAAAACGGTGTGGAAGCTCAGCGAAAATGGAACCGTCCGGGCTATGTGCACTTAACTGATTAAGGAAAGGAGGAAACATTATAATTATGGCAAGCCCAATTACTGAAATTCAAAAAGAAACGAAAACAGAGGAACAGCTGAAAGCTGAAAAACTGGAAGAACTGAAGACGCTTCTCGCAGAAAATGAAGAAGCCGTCGCGAAAACGATGTCTATTATGGCAGAGCTGAATGGCTTGGGCGTTTTTGATGCCGCCGGCTATATGCTCCAGGCAAAAGAGGAGATTGCCAAAATCGCACTCGGACAGATTTCCCGGGAACCTGTCACCAATCTTCTGAATACGATGATGGCCGCGGGAGGCGCGCTGTCAAAAGCTGATCCCGAATTTATGGGCAGACTTTTAGAAAGCGCCATGGCCGGGACGGATCAGGCGCAAAGATTTTTAAAAGAGGACAGGAAAGTCAGTATGTTTGAACTGATGAAAGCCGTCGGTGATCCTGATATTAACCGCGCGCTCGGCTTCGGGCTGCAGTTTTTAAAAGGAATGGGAAAAGAATTACGCGAAACCCCGTCTGAATAAGAAATGAAAAAGCCATTGTCAAAAGACAATGGCTTTTTTTATTCATCGGCCTCTTCCAGCCTCTTTTTATAAATAAGTGAACGGTCAACGCAGAAATAAGCGCCCGCTAAAAATGCACAATCCGTTACAAACATCAGCATTTTCTGGCCCGCAGTCAGCCCTTGTCCGGGAAGAACCGCGCCGATATAAATGAAGGTGCTGACTGCAAGCAGAATAAATGCGTAATGCTTAAAATCTTCTATTAATGATTTCAGTCTTTTCTTCTCCATATAAGGTCACCTGCCAGTTTTATAGTCTACCAACATTATAATACAAGCTGACAGCCGACAGAGAATGTAAATCTATCCATTCTTTATAAAAGGGAATCAAGCGCCTGTTTCACATCCGCCGTTAAATCCTCAGTATCCTCAATACCGACTGAGATCCGTACGAGCCCGTCGGTAATGCCAAGCGCAAGCCGGCGGTCGCGCGGGATCGAAGCGTGCGTCATTCTGGACGGCACGGAGATTAAGCTTTCAACCGCTCCTAAGCTTTCAGCGATTGTAAACAGGTTCAATTTTTCTAAAAACGCGTCGACGCGTTCACTGCTGCCGATATCAAAGGAAATCATTCCGCCGAAACCGGAGCTTTGCGCTTTTGTCAGCTCATGGCCCGGATGTTTCGCTGATCCCGGATAGTAGAGCGTCTGAACGGCATCATGCGCTTCAAGCAGCTCGGCGATTTTCCCGGCGCTGTGATTGATGGCATCCATTCTGAGTCCCAGTGTTTTAATGCCTCTCATTAAAAGCCATGAATCCTGCGGTCCTAAAACGCCGCCCGTTGAGTTTTGCACGTAATGAAGCTTTTCACCGAGCTCTTTATCAGCCGTCACAACTAAGCCGCCGACGACATCGCTGTGGCCGCCGAGATATTTTGTTGCGCTGTGAAGCACGATGTCCGCGCCGAAGCTGAGCGGCTGCTGGAAATACGGCGTGTAAAACGTATTATCGACGATAAGCAATACGCCCGCTTCTTTTGCGATGTCAGACATCAGTTTGAGGTCAGTCACTTTCAATAGCGGGTTTGTCGGTGTTTCGATATAAATGGCTTTCGTATTCGGGCGAATGGCCTTTTTGACTTTTTCTTCACTGCTCGTATCAACAAAGTCCGCTTCAATACCGAAGCGGTTCAGCACACCTGTCATCACCCGGTAAGTGCCGCCGTATACATCATCCGTCAAAATAACATGATCGCCGCTGTCAAACAGCATCATGACGGCAGTAATCGCAGCCATGCCTGAGCCGAACGCATATCCCGCCGCGCCGCCTTCAAGCTCCGCAATTAAGCTTTCAAGCGCCGTCCGCGTCGGATTGGCCGTTCTTGAATATTCATAACCCGTGTGCTCGCCCGCTTTCGGCTGCCGGTACGTGCTTACTTGATAAATCGGTACGGAAACCGCTCCTGTTTTTTCATCTCCCGTAATTCCTCCGTGCACCATCAGCGTTTTTTTCTTCATCTTACTGACCTCCTTGAAAAATGTTTTTGCTTATATATCGATCGCTGCCGTCAGGGAAAATAGTGACGATATTTGATCCGGCGGGCGCTTTTTTCGCTTCTTCAAGTGCTGCATAAAGAGCCGCCCCTGAAGAGCTGCCGATTAAGAGGCCTTCTTTCTCGGCCGCTTCTCTGACAAGCGAAAACGCCGTATCGTCTTCCACTGTGTAAATGGCGTCAAAATGGTTCTCGTCCATATAATCCGGGATAAACTCCATGCCGATGCCTTCCGTTTTATGGGCATGCGGCTCTCCTCCGTTCAGGATCGAGCCTTCCGGTTCAACGATCACCGTTTTGACGGCAGGATTTTTCTCTTTTAAATAAGCTGCCGTACCGGCAAAGGTGCCGCCGGAACCCGCTCCTGCGACAAAGGTGTGGATATCCCCGCCGAGCGCGTTCCATATTTCGGGTCCAATCGTTTTATAGTAAGTCAATGGATTTACTCGGTTTTTAAATTGCAGAACGGCATAAGAATTATTAATCTCCCTCTCCAGTTCAAGCGCTTTTCGAATGGCTCCCTGCATACCTTCTTCTCTCGGCGTATGGACGATGTCCGCTCCGAGAGCTTTCATAATTTGCTGCTTTTCTCTGCTGAAATGCTCCGGGACGCAAAAAACGGCGCGAAGCTGATGCTTTCTTGCGCACAGAGCGAGTCCGATCCCGGTGTTTCCGGCAGTCGCTTCGATGATAACGCCGCCCGGTTTCACCTTTCCCGTGCGAAGCGCATCTTCAATGAGCATTCCGCCCAGCCTGTCTTTAATGCTTCCGCCCGGATTCATCATCTCAAGTTTAGCATAAACCGCTGTTCCCTCCGGTATATCAAAATGCTTGAGACGGAGCAGCGGTGTATTTCCGATCAGTTCTGTAATATCTGTTATCACGTTCAATATGTGTCCTCCTCCTGGAAAAGCGGAGGAGAACGAGAATCCCCCGCTTAGTGAATTCGTTTGATGACATTCAGGACAAGCTCAGTTGAATGAACGGCAGCCTGTTCTAAAAATTTATCAAATGAAACGTCAGATTCTTTTCCGGCAATATCAGATAAAGCTCTGATGACAACAAAAGGCGTTTTGAACTGGTGGCACACCTGTGCGACAGCCGCAGCTTCCATTTCAACCGCGTACAAATCCGCAAATTTGGCGCGTACGTCTTCAACCCGCTTCGGATCATTCATAAAAGAATCTCCCGTAGCGATCGTGCCTTTGGCGACTTGAATGCCGTTCAGTTCAGAAACCGCTTCCTCAGTAATACTGATCAGCTTTTCATCAGCTTTGTATGCTGCCGGAAGACCCGGCACCTGTCCGTATTCATAGTCAAACGCCGTCACATCCACGTCATGATGGCGGACATCTGTTGAGATGACGACGTCGCCTACATTCAATGTATGATGAAAACCGCCCGCTGAGCCTGTGTTAATCACATAATCAGGTTTGAAACGGTCAAGCAGAAGCGTCGTGCTGATCGCGGCGTTGACTTTTCCGATCCCCGATTTCAGCAAAATAACTTCGACGCCTTCATAGCTGCCCGTCGTAAACTCACAGTGAGCGATCATCTCTTGTTTTGCGTCTTTCAGTTTGCTTCTTAAAATCGTAACTTCCTCTTCCATTGCTCCGATGACTGCCAGTTTCATTTATACACAATCCCTTCGATTTACCGTTTAATCGCCTCCATTATCCAGACAAAGTCATTTTGCTGCGTAAACCGCGCGGCAAATCCCTCTTCTGAAAAGATGTTTTTCATTGTCCCGAGTGTCGGATAATGTTCCGTCTTTAAATCGTCCGCTAATTGATGATAGCCGTTTCGGATTGCTTTTTTAATTGTTTCATCATAAGCTTCATGATCTTTAAAGACGGTATCGGCAAACACTATTTTATCATGCTTCTGAAGGATTGTGCCATATTGCTTTACAGCCGCTTGCTTTTCTTCATCTGTTAAATGATGAAAGGCGTACGAGCTGACGATGGTATCTATTTGAAAAGGCGGAGCGGGAAACTCCAGAAAATCTCCGTCACTGAACACGGCTTTGTCAGAAAGCTTGTCAGCCGCCAGTTTTCTCATTGACGGAGATGGTTCTACACCAAACACCTTTTTGTTCGCGGCGGCTAATTTCGCCGTTAAATTCCCTGTGCCCGGTCCGAACTCTAAAACGTTTAAACCTGAAAGTGCGACGATGCTGTCAAGAATATTGTCATACCCTTTAAAAACATCAGCATATTGTTTGTCTGCCCCATGCACTGTGGCATCATAAGTCGCTGCCCAATCTTCAAATAATGGAATAAATTCACGGCCCATATTTTTCACTCTCCATAATTTATAATTCCTATGAGTATAGTATGGATTAATCGTGGAACAGTTCCTATCCTATCACAAAAAGAATGGAAGGGTACTAAAATACTTTGGGATTATTGCGCAATTACGGCAGAAAGGCTTATACTTTCATTGACTCAGAAGAAAAATCAGGAGGATCTGTACTGATGAATTTTCAATTGGATTTAATCAAAGATAAAGTAGAATTTTTCGAAGCGGCATCTTTGCAGGAGCTTGAAAAGAAAATAAACGTTCAGATTGAAAACAACCAGGCGATTATGCTTCGCGTCCGTTCTGTATCCCATCAAGTGACGGCCGTTGACGGCAGAATCCTTTACAGCGCGTCGGTGCATTTTTCAGCTGACGTATGACAGAAAAAAGCAGCTGAATAATCAGCTGCTTTTTTGCGGTTATTTTAACGTTTCTACTTTTGTCGGCTTCCAGCCTTTTTTGTCTTTCCAAGTGATGGTGACCTGATACTTTTTGCCGTTCGTTTTGTCTAAAACTTTACCCTTCGCATCTTGCGGGCTTCCATTGTTTCCGAGCCACAGCACTGTCATGTGATCTTTTGACACGCCTGTTGCGTAAGAGATGGCGTCAAGCATTTCGGACCAGTCTTCAGAGCTTGAGTCATACGTCGCCGCATGTTCTCCCGTCTGCTTTGTGCCGACCGCTTTCCATTTTGGGTTAACAATTGTTTTCTCGACTTCGCTTGATGAGCCGCCCTCTGTTATTTTTGCGCCTTTAAAAGGATCGCTTGAATCAGAGTCTTTTTTGCTGCTGTCATCACTTTTCGATGAATCATCGTCTTTTTTGCTGTCAGAGTCTGAAGATGAATCAGATGTGTCCTTATCCTGTTTATCTTTTTTGTCATCGTCTGATGCCTTATCTTTTTTGCTGTCTTTTATGTCTTCATCGGATGTCTGCTTCGTCTTGCCTGATGCAGGTGTTTCCTGCTTCTGGCTCGTGTCCGCTTTTTCGCTCACGTCGCTCGACGGACTGTTGATGAAGAGGCTGACTGCAACGACGACAATAAGAATAGATACGATAGCAATTAAAATGTTAAGCACCATATTTGCTTTTCTGCGCTTATCACGGTTTTCAAAACGAGATTGTTTATTGCTCAATCATTCTGCACTCCTTTATCCCTCTTGCTCAGCATATATTTTAACATGGGCTGAGCGGTTGTTCTATGTCTGATTTGTTTCATTTTCATGTACCTTTTTAACAATATCATAAAACACTGTATTTGTCAGAGCCTTATCCCCCGGCGTGTCCATGTGCAGCACCACGAGAGCGTATTTCGGCTTGTCCGCGGGAAAGTATCCCGCAAACCATTTGTGGTAAAGCGTCTGTTTTTCTTTTGTGAACATTCCCGTCTGGGCCGTTCCCGATTTGCCTGCTATCTCATACGGCAGATCCTGAAACCTTCGGCCGGTTCCTTTCGGTGAGGTGACGACTTCTCTGAGAATTTTTTGAAGCTGCTGCGCCGTATATTTGTCGATGTTTTCCCCTTTTAACGGCTGATCTTTGAATGACGCCATCGTCGTTTTGTTTTTGTATTCAATTTTGTCCGCGATTTTGACTTGTTTTTTTCACCGCCGCGCGCGATCGCCGCCATCATATTGGCGACTTCAAGAGGCGTGACTTTCACGTTTTTTTGCCCGATCGCCGTCTGTGCGACGGCTTTTTTTACGGTTTTGTCTTTGTCATCTCCCCAAATGACCCCGCTTTTTTCATTATACAGCTGCCTGAATCCGTCTTCCCGGTACAGCTTGCCTTCCCAGCCCGCCCGCTGTGTGAGACCTAGTTTTTCCGCCATGTTTTCAATAACGGAATCATCTTTTTTGATCAATTTTTCCGCAAGACTTGTAAACGTATAATTGCAGCTTTGGGCAAAGCTTTCTCCAAAACTGAGCGTGCCTTTGTCATCCCCCGGCTCTCCGTACAGGTTGAGATTGCAGTTAAAGGATGTGCCCGGCTTCACTTCGTTTTGTTCTATTGCGGCTGCGGCGATCACCGTTTTAAACACTGATCCCGGATAAATCGGCGTCAGCATGTAATTTTGCAGTGTCTGCTGCTTTGACATGTCAGCGTCAGGCTTTGATACCATTCCGAGCACACTGCTTTTTTCAATGTCTAAAAGGACGGCTCCCCCTTTTTTAACCCGCGGTCTTTCAATACATCTTCCATTGCTTTTTGAATATTGCGGTCGATGGAGGTTTTGACTTGCAGCGGATAAAACGCGTTTGCTTCAGCCGTATATTTGACGTCCATTCCGAATAAAGGGTTTCCCCTTCCGTCGACATGATACAAAAGTTTTGTGTCCTGATCCGCCAGTAAAAACTCATCAAACGTCCGCTCCATCCCGCTTGTCCCGATTTTTGCCGTGATCGGCAGTTCCTTCCTCCCGGGGTATTTCTTTTTCAAAAGCTCAGGGTCCTGGTTTGTCGCGCCCAACAGATGAGCGGCTATGTTTGTTTCTTTGCTGTCTTTCATATATACGCCGTAAATGCCGGGATATTTCAAAGAATTGATATTTGCCACGGATTGTTTCGTCAAATGTTTTATTTTTCTGCTGTTCAGGATCACCGGTTTTTTTGCTTCCGTGAGCAGCTGCCTGAGCTCCCCCTGTTTCATTCCGAGAATGTCTGATACCCGTTCAACCGGCCAATCCTGCGTCATGAGAAAGGGAAACAGTATGACGGCAGGCTGCTTTTTTCCGGTCAGCTCTTTGCCGTTCCGATCAAGAAAAGAGCCGCGACCGTCTGAAATAAGGACTTCTTCCGTCCGCTGCTTGACGCTTTCCTGAATCAGATTAATATTGGATTTTGAAAAAGATTCTGTAAAAAACAGCTGAATTTCAGCCAGCCTAGCAAGCAGAAAGAAAAACACGAGCAGAAAACAAATCACGGCCGTTTTCAGCCTTTTTGATACGATCATAAAAAACACCTCATCCACATTTTGGACGAGGTGTTTCATTGTTAAACGGATCTTATGAAATTTTCACAATTTTCACGAGCATTTCTCCGCCCGGCGTCTGAACTGTCACTTCTTCGTCCACTTTTCTGCCGAGCAGGCTTTTTGCGATTGGCGAGTCGTTTGAGATTTTTCCTTCAAACGGATCAGCTTCAGCGCTTCCGACAATCGTGTAAGATTCTTCTTCACCGTCCGGCAATTCGATGAATGATACGGTTTTTCCCAAACCGACTACATTTGAACCGCCGTCATCCTCGATGATTTTCGCATTGCGGATCATGTTTTCAAGCGTCGTGATGCGCCCTTCCACAAATGCCTGTTCTTCTTTTGCGGAATCATACTCAGAGTTCTCTGACAGATCTCCGAAGCTTCTTGCGATTTTAATGCGTTCTACTACTTCTTTACGTTTAACCGTTTTCAATTGCTCTAATTCTTGTTCAAGTTTTTGTTTTCCTTCGTGAGTCATCGGAAAAACTTTTTCTTGTGCCATGTTCCTTCACTCCTTGGTGGTTGTCCCTCAACAATAACGTGTGATTATGTATGAGAGCATAAACGAAAAAATCAAGAATGAGAACACAGGGCAGTCCTCGTTCTTCTCTCCCATATAGGTACTGTTTATCTTAAACTGAATGTGTGTTTTCTGCAAATGTTTCGGTTTATAAACAGGGAAAGAAGGGAACTGTCTCATTCCCTTCCAGCCTATACATAATATGGTCTGAGTTATTTATGTCTATGCTATGGTATTACAAAATTGCATTTTGTTCAAGGATCGTTTGAATCTTCGTGACCATCAGATCAATTGCGACGTGGTTTTGTCCGCCTTCCGGAATAATGATGTCCGCGTAGCGTTTCGTCGGTTCAACAAACTGATTGTGCATCGGTCTGACGACGGACACATACTGCTCAATGACAGAATCGATTGAACGGCCTCTTTCGTTAATATCTCTCATAATCCGTCTGATGATACGGAGATCCGCGTCCGTGTCGACATAAAGTTTCATATCCATGAGGTCGCGAAGTCTTTTATCTTCGAGAACGAGAATGCCTTCAAGAATAATGACATCCTTCGGCTCAACCGGAATGGTTTCCTCAGAACGCGTATGCAGTTTATAATCATAAATCGGCTTTTCTATCGGCCGGTAATTCAAAAGCTCTTGAATATGCTCGATTAAATAGTCATTATCAAATGCGAGCGGGTGATCATAGTTTGTGTTCAGCCTTTCTTCAAACGGAAGATGGCTTTGGTCTTTATAATAAAGGTCTTGCTGGATCATTAAAATCGAGTGTCCTTTAAACTGTTCATAGATGGAACGGGTGACGCTTGTTTTTCCTGATCCGGACCCTCCTGCGATGCCTATAACTACAGGACTCTTACCCATTGGTGATTACTTCCCCTTTCTCATCATGTTGCTCGGATAAATCTTTTTGTCTACTTTAAATGTAACGATTTGCAGGGGATGGCGGGCAGCATCAAGCTCGTTTCCGTCTTCGTCCCAAATAGTGCCGATTGTGAATGTGAAATTGTCGATTTCAGGACCGAAAAATTCCACTTCGTCACCTTGTTTAAAGAAATTGCGCTGCTGGAGCGTCACCATTTGAGTTTCCTCGTTATACGCGAGCACGAGACCGGCAAAATCAAATGTTGTTTTCTTTCCGTGTTCGCCGAACATCTGCTCTTCATACCCGGGCGTGCCTTCAAAGAAAGCAGGCGCGGTATCCCGGTTTGCACATTTGTCCAGCTCATCCAGCCATTCTTTTTGAATGACAAAGTTTTCAGGATCAGCGCAGTATGCGTCGATGACTTTGCGATACACGCTGACAACCGTCGCAACGTAATGAATCGATTTCATCCGGCCTTCAATTTTCAGACTGTCGATACCCATCTCGATCATTTGCGGAATGGATTCAATCAATTTTAAATCTTTCGGGCTCATCGCAAACGGAGCGTCTTCTTCGTCATAGAGCGCGACCGCGTTTGCACCGTCTGTCTGATACAGGTCATAATCCCAGCGGCAGGACTGACAGCAGCCGCCGCGGTTGGAATCCCGGGCTGTCATGTGATTGCTCAGCACGCATCGTCCTGAATAAGCGATACACATAGCGCCGTGGATAAAGGTTTCGATTTCAATATCCACCTTTTCCTTCATTTCTTTAATTTCCAGTCCGCTCGTTTCACGGGCAAGCACCACGCGGTCAAGCCCTTCTTCTTTCCAGAACTGCACCGCTTTCCAGTTTGAAAGGGACTGCTGTGTACTGAGGTGAATTTCTACGTCCGGGGCCACTCTCCGGCATGTTTCAATAATCAGCGGATCAGCGACGATAATTCCGGCAACTTTTGCGTCTCCCAACGCTTTTAAGTATTCTTCCAGACCGTCCATATTTTCATTATGGGCGAAAATGTTTGTTGTCACATATATTTTTGCCCCGTATTTTTTGGCAAATTCTACGCCCTCTGCGATTTCTTCTATTGAGAAGTTATCCGCATTTGAGCGGAGTCCGTATTCCTGTCCTCCGATAAAAACCGCGTCCGCTCCGTAATGAACGGCAATTTTTAATTTTTCAAGGTTTCCTGCCGGAGCAAGGAGTTCAGGTTTTTCGTAATGACGCGTTTTCCGTTTACGACTTTGGAAATGGTTTGATTTACGGCTGTCATCCGTTGCACCCTCCTTTTTAATAGACCGTTTCTTTAAAGAAGAATCCTGTGTCGATGCTTCTGTTCACAGGCTGAATGCTTTCAATCCGCTCTATCCAGCTCTCTTTTTTCTCTTCGTATGTCTCTCGGCTTTCAAAGCACAGATCGATTGCTTCTCTGTACATGCGGGTCACTTCAGTTAAGTATTCAGGAGACTTCAAAACTCCGTCAATTTTGAAAGAATCGATGCCGGCGTCCATCAGGTCCTCTAATTCATCAATCATGCACACATCGTTCGGGCTCATGATGTGCGTGCCGTTTTCATCTTCAAAAATCGGGTATTTATTGCCCCGTTCCTTGTCATGCAGAAACATTCCCGCTTCTTTTTTCTTCTGTTCGATGTCCATGACTTTTCCCTGGTATTCGAAGTAATGGCCCACTAAAGAACGCTTCGATTGGAACATGCACGTCATGCCGTGGATTTGAATTTCAATTTCCACTTCGGCGTTTTCTTTTATGTCAATGATGCTGTCCATATTTAATTCTTTAGCCAGCACTGCCCGCCGTGCGCCTTTGCGTCCCCAGTAATTGCAGGAATAGTAGTTGGTACCCGTTGTTTCCGTGCTCCAGTGCAGTTTGAGATCGGGAGCCGCTTCACGCGCCGCCATTAAAACGGCCGGATCACCGAAAACAGCCGCATCAACGCCGGCCTCCTGCAAAAAGGCAAGATAGCCGTTCAGCTCGTCCACTTTTTCGTTGTGAAAAATAGCATTGACGGCGGCATACACTTTCGCGCCTTCCTGATGAGCTGTCTTTACGGCTTCTTTTATATCTTCTCTTGAAAATTCACCGGCCAGTCTCAGGCCGTATCTCTGTTCTCCGACTAACAGGGCCGTTGCGCCCGCTTGAATGAGCGGAAGAATATCCTGTACAGAAGTCGGAGTCACCAAAAGTTCAGGTTTTTTCATGATCATTCACCTCTTCTTTTTACTGATGGCGATGCCGTCTCCGACCGGCAGTATGACCGTTTGATAGTCAGGCCGGTTCATCAGCCATTGGTTATATTGATCAATTTTTTCAACAAGCTTCCGTCTTCTTTTCGGCTCAATGTCCGAGTGATTTTGTGCCACCAGTCCTTTAAACAGAACATTGTCCGTAAAAATGACTCCATCCGGCGCAAGCATCGGTTCATAGAGCTCAAAAAAGTTCGTGTACTGGCCTTTGGCCGCGTCGATAAAAATGGCATCATAAGGAGCCGTGACACGGACAGACTCAGAAAGTTCCAGCGCATCCCCGTGCATTACGTGAATCCGTTTTTCCATTTCAAAGTCTTTTATATTGTTCACAGCTTCTTCATAGCGTTTGCCGTCCCGTTCAATCGTGTAAATATTCGCATCCGGAAGCTCAAGCGCCATCCGTATGGCGGAATATCCGATTGCCGCGCCGATTTCCAAAATGTTTTTCGCCTGTTGAATCGACAGCATTTGAAGCAGCACTTCAATGCCCGCTTCTTCCATAATCGGAACATGGTGCTCTTTTGCATAGGCTTCAAGCTTTTTCACTTTATCAGGCCGAGGCTTCAGCATCGCGTTTATATACTCGTTTATTTGTTCATACCGATCATTCACGGCAAACAGCCTCCGTTCTAAAAAGGAGTGCCCCTGACGAATCCGCGGGGACACTCTCTTAAGACACTTCTTTATCCATAAGTAAACAACCCGATATATTTTATCATAAAACCTTTCAGAATGGAATAAAAGGAGAGCTTTTGCCCTCCTTTTATTCGCTGTCTTTTTTGGAAATATACTTTTCCTTCGCTTTATTATGGTCTTTTAATGTTTTGGTGAAAACGACCTCGCCGTTTGATTTTGCAAGGAAATAGAGATAATCCGTTTTGTCAGGGCGGAGAGCCGCTTCCCATGATGAATCGCCGGCATTTGCAATCGGTCCCGGCGGCAGCCCTTTATGTTTATACGTATTAAACGGAGAATCAATTTTCAGGTCTTTGTAGTAGACCCGGCTTTTATGCCTGCCGGCCGCATATAATACCGTCGGATCAGTCTGCAGCGGCATTTTTTCTGCAAGCCTGTTGTAAAAAACGCTGGCGATTTTGTGACGGTCGGCTTTGGCGGTGGCTTCTTCTTCAATAAGCGATGCCATCGTCAGCGCGTTATGGACGGAAAGTTTCTTTTTTTCCAGTTCAGATTTATACGTTTCGATACGGGTGTTTGTTTCCTGAACCATTGCCGTCAAAATCGTGTCAAGCGATGCATCCGGATCATTAAACGGATATGTGGCCGGATACAGATAGCCTTCGAGCGGATGCTTGAGCTTCTTGTTTGAAAGTGCGTCCGTTATTGTATCAGGAAACTGTTTTTTCAGTTTGCCGATGAATGTTTTGTCATCCAGTTTCGCCATAATCTCTTCTTTTGAATATGATGTTTCTTTTGCGATCGCATCCGCAATCTGTGTAAGCTGTTTTCCTTCAGGAACGGAGATCTGAAAGGCATATCCCGTTGATCCCGCGGTCAGTTTTTTGATAATCGCATCCGCATCCATTCCTTTATTCAGGTGGTAAAATCCCGCCTGAAACCCGGAAGCGCCTTTATACTTCACATACAGCTGAAATGCTTTTTTGCTTTTGATGACATGCTGATCCTCAAGAATTTCAGCGATTGCCGAAACGGAAGAACCGCTAGGAATATTAATATTGACTGCCGTTTTGCTGTCTTTGTCAACCGGAGACAGCAGAGATTTTCCATAGAAAAAAGCACCGCAAATGATGATAAGCAGAGCAATCACGGAGGACAGTATTATCGTTGTTTTTTGTTTTTACGCGGAAATGAATTTTTAGTCTGATTGATATTCATACAAGTATTTTCCTCCCAACAGCTCTTATACTACATGATTCATGTGCATTCGGCAATTTATTACAAAAAAGCCGAAGCACATATGCGCTCCGGCTTTTTCTGTTCATTTTATTCTTCGTCTTCTTCCGCTAAAAACGTGTTCAGCGTTTCTTCGATCATTTCCCACTCTTCATCAGTTTCAATCGGCATCAGTTCGCCGTCTTCACCGTTTTCGTTCGGTTCGAAGCTTGAAGCGTGAATTTCGATTTCATCATCGTCTTGAGCATCAATCGGATAATAAAGTACGTAAGATTTGTTGAATGTGTCGTTTTCAAATGTGAACAGCACTTCGCAAAGCTGTTCGTTGCCTTGATCATCGACAATTGTAATGTGTTTTTCGCCGTGTTCCATTTCTTTCACCTCTTAGTTTAAACTGTCCAGATATCCTTGAAGGATCATGACAGCCGCCATTTTATCAATGACTTTTTTCGTTTTTGCCTGCTGACGTCAGCCGCGATCAGCATTTTTTCAGCCGCCATCGTCGTCAGACGCTCGTCCCACAGCACAACAGGGACATTGTACGCTGTTTCAAGCAGTTTCGCAAATGTTTGGCTGGCTTCGCCTCTCGGACCGATCGTCCCGTTCATGTTTTTCGGAAAACCGAGCACGATCTTCTCTACATTATAGTCTTTCATCAGCTCGGATAAACGGTCCAGACCGTAATCTCCTTCAGCCTCGTTTATTTTTATCGTCTCAATGCCCTGAGCGGTCCAGCCCATTTCATCGCTTAAAGCTACGCCGAGTGTTTTCGTACCAAGATCAAGTCCCAATATTCTCATGAATGTATTTACGCCTCTTTATGCTGTTCTAGATAGGATTTTACCAATTCCTCGATTAATTCGTCACGTTCCAGTTTGCGAATTAAGTTCCGGGCGTCGCGATGCCTAGGAATGTATGCAGGATCTCCAGACAGCAAGTATCCGACAATCTGGTTGATAGGATTGTACCCCTTTTCCTGAAGCGCATCATATACCGTATTCAGCACTTCTTCGACGTTTGTTTCAGCAGAATCATCGGAGAAATTAAATTTCATCGTTTTATCAAACGAGCTCACCGTTTTGCACCTCTTTCCCAAATTCGCAGGCAAAGTTCAGCCTGAGGTCCTCATCTTATCATCATTCTACACTAGTTGAAAGGATTATAAAACGGATTTTATCCAATCTTCCGCAGATGCGAGCGCCTCTTCCAATTTTTCAGGCTGCTTTCCGCCGGCCTGCGCCATGTCCGGACGGCCTCCGCCTCCGCCTCCGCAGACTTCAGCCGCTTGTTTGACCATTTTGCCGGCGTGAAGGCCTTTTTCGATCAGGTCTTTTGTCACGCCTGCTGAAAGGTTGACTTTCTCATTTTGCACGGCGCCGAGAATGATGACCGCAGAACCGAGCTTCGCTTTCAGATCATCCACCATAGTGCGAAGGTGGTTCATGTCTTTCGCATTTACTTTTTCAGCCAGCACTTTTACGCCGCCGATGTCTTTTACTTTAGACAGAATGGCTCCGGCTTCCACATTGCCAAGTTTGCTGAGCAATGATTCATTTTCTCTTTGCGCTTCCTTCAGCTCTGCTTGAAGAGACTGAATTCGCTTCGGTACGTCTTTTACGTTTGATTTCAGCTCGTCCGCAGCGTGCTGCAGAAGGCTGAGCTGGCTGTTCATTTCCTGATAAGCGCCTTTTCCTGTTACGGCTTCGATTCTTCGCGTACCTGCGCCGATCCCTGATTCGGATACGATTTTAAACAGACCGATTTCAGCCGTATTCGTGACATGGCATCCGCCGCAAAGCTCAAGGCTGTAATCTCCGACTTGTACGACGCGGACGATATCGCCGTATTTCTCGCCGAACAGGGCCATCGCGCCCATTTCTTTCGCTTCATTGATCGGTTTCAAATCAATCGCTACCGGAATGCTCTCCCAGATTTTTTCGTTGACGATTCCTTCAATGCGTTCAAGTTCTTCTTTTGTCACTTGACCGAAATGAGAGAAGTCAAAACGCAGACGATTTTCGGTAACGAGTGAACCCGCTTGGTTGACATGTGTGCCGAGAACGTCTTTCAGCGCCTGGTGCAGAAGGTGGGTTGCTGTATGGTTTTTCACCACGCCGCTTCTCATTTGATCTTCAACTTCAGCCGTCACGCTTGCGCCTTTTTGAATCGTGCCGCTATCCACCGTGCCTTCGTGTACATGCTGACCGTTTGGAGCTTTTTCACGTCCTTAATGGTTACGACAGCCTGCTCGCTTCTCAGCACTCCTCTGTCACCGATCTGTCCGCCGCTTTCAGCATAGAAAGGCGTTTTGTCGAGAAGGATTTGGACGGTATCCCCTTCCTGCGCCTCGCTGATTAATTGACCGTCATGAAGAAGCTCGATTACCTTCGCTTCAGCTTTTACGGAACTGTAGCCGACAAATGTGCTTTCTGCGGTAATGTCGCGCAATGCGCCGCCCTGCACCTGCATGCTTCCTACATCTTGGCGCGCATTTCTCGCCCGTTCACGCTGTTTTTCCATTTCGGCTTCAAAGCCTTTATGGTCAACCTTCATTTGCTCATCTT
Source organism: Paenibacillus lentimorbus NRRL B-30488 (assembly GCF_000411595.1). Classification (NCBI taxonomy): domain Bacteria; kingdom Bacillati; phylum Bacillota; class Bacilli; order Caryophanales; family Paenibacillaceae; genus Paenibacillus; species Paenibacillus lentimorbus. Next base: position 210,634 of record NZ_ANAT01000021.1, read on the forward strand.
CCGCGTATTCCTCCGTCAATTCAACCGGGAATCCGTACGTATCGTACAGTTTGAATACGTCTTTTCCGGAGATGATGCCGCTGCCTTTTTCCTTCTCTTTCTTTATCACGTCGGATAAAATGGCCAGACCTTCGTTTAATGTTTCATGGAAGCGCTCTTCCTCCGTTTTGATGACTTTGGCGATAAACTCTTGCTTTTCTTTCACCTCCGGATAGAAAGCGTCCATAATTCCTGCAACAGTCGGAACCAGCTCGTACATAAACGGACGGCTGATACCGATGGTTTTCGCGTATCGCACCGCCCGGCGCAAGAGGCGTCTCAGTACATACCCGCGCCCTTCATTTGACGGCAGAGCTCCGTCGCTTACCGCAAATGCGACCGTTCTGATATGATCGGCGATCACTTTAAAGGCCGTATCCTTCACTGCATCCTTTCCGTAAGTATCTCCGGAAATACGCTCTGTTGCTTCAATAATCGGCATAAACAAATCAGTGTCAAAGTTTGTCGGGACGTCCTGAATCACGGAGACCATCCGTTCAAGCCCCATGCCCGTATCAATGTTTTTCTTCGGAAGCGGTGTGTACGTGCCGTCCGGGTTGTGGTTGAACTCTGAGAATACCAGGTTCCACACTTCAAGATAGCGGTCATTTTCGCCGCCCGGATACAATTCAGAATCTGACGGATCATTGCCGTATTTCTCGCCGCGGTCATAGAAAATTTCCGTATTCGGTCCGCTCGGGCCTTCGCCGATATCCCAGAAGTTCCCTTCCAGACGGATGATTCTTTCTTCCGGAACGCCGATTTTTTCCGCCCATAGCGTATAAGCTTCTTCATCCTCAGGGTGAACCGTTACAGACAGCAGCTCCGGATCAAAGCCGATCCACTTTTCGCTCGTTAAAAACTCCCAAGCCCACGTGATGGCTTCTTCTTTAAAATAATCACCGATGGAAAAATTTCCGAGCATCTCAAAGAACGTGTGATGGCGCGCCGTTTTCCCCACATTTTCAATATCATTTGTGCGGATTGATTTTTGCGCGTTTACAATTCTCGGATTCTCCGGCACAACGCGGCCGTCAAAGTATTTTTTCAGCGTCGCAACGCCGCTGTTGATCCATAATAAAGACGGATCTTCATGCGGAACCAATGAGGCGCTCGGTTCAACGGCATGGCCTTTTTCTTTAAAGAAATCTAAAAACATTTGACGCACTTCAGCAGAAGTTAAGTGTTTCATCTATATTCCTCCTTATCACTACCCGAAATTCTCTTTTGCGACAGCAAAAAAGCTCTCTCCCTATGCAAACCATGCGTTCACACAGGGACGAGAGCTGTCTCGCGGTACCACCCTGATTACAGGCCGAAAAAGGCCTGTCACCTTTCATCCCGTAACGCAGGATTGCGGCAGCCTTTAACTGCACTCAGGATTAGCTTCGGCCGATCTTCTGCTGAAGCTCCTTTCAGCGTATCGGAGCTTCTCTCTTAAACAGGGCTTCGGCGTACTCATATCCGTCACTCGAGATTCGTATGTATTCTACTCGAAATTATAGACAAGCAGAACCCGAATGTCAATGTTCCGTCCTGATCCGCAAAAAGTGAATGGCCGTCACTTTTAAAACGGCTGCCGCCGGAACAGCGAGAATCATGCCGGGAATGCCCGCGAGCTCCCCTCCGGCAAGAAGCGCAAGCATGATCACGACGGGGTGCATCCTGAGACTTCGCCCGACAATGAGCGGGCTCAAAATGTTTCCTTCTATAAATTGAAGAATAAAAATCGTGACGATTACGATGATCACAGCCTTGGAGGAAATCGCCAGCGAAAGGAGCAGCGCCGGCACAGCGCCGATAAACGGACCGAAATACGGGATGACATTCGTAATCCCGATGGCAAGGCCCAAAATCAGCGGGTAAGGAAGCCCGAACAGCCAAAATGAAACGCCGGCTATGAACCCGAGCAAAAAACAAACGAGAAGCTGACCGCGGATGTAATCACCGAGAGAGTCGTCCACATCCCGCAGAAATTCACTCCCCCTTTTTCTCCAGGATTTCGGCGTCAAATACCAGACCGTCTTTTTCATAACGTCTATATCCTTCACCATATAGAACACGAGAAAAGGAATCGTCGCCGCGATCAGGATATAATCAAGCACGAAACGGATGCTTCTGATCGTGCTTTCAATCGTGCCGGCGAGAAACGTTTCTGTCTGCTGAATCATTTTGTCCATCCGATGGTGCATGCCGTCAGGCCAATGATCCGTGTGATTATGCAGATGCCTCAGCATGCTGTTGTAGTTTTCGGCAAGACCGGGAATGCTCTCAGACAGATCCTGCAGCTGTTCAATTAAAACAGGAACCCCTTTATAAACCCCCCAGCCGATTCCGCCGAAAAACAGGCAATAAATCAGAAGCAGGCTTAAAGTTCTAGGCATCCCTTTTCTATGAAGCCATTCAGTAATCGGAAGTAAAAGATAAGCAATAAATACTGCGATGAATATAGGAATAAAGAGAGATTTTATAACAAGCCAAATGGGAGACCATAACATATCGAGCATGCAAAAGACATACACTGTTAACAAAACGAGCAGACATACAGCCGTCCACATTAAGAGCTGCAGCGGTTTTTGAAGCATGACGTTTCACCTCTTCCTTTATCTTTTGACAGAAAGCCGGAATTATTCCCGATTCATAAACTCCGCCTTATGACGCAGACCTCTTGACGGAAATAATTATCAGAAATTACGAAATAGTCTAACTAATATTCATAAAAGTCTGTATAACCATCGTAATGTGTTAAAGGATTTCAAAACTGTCCAGTCAATATGACTCATGTTTTTTTAAGGAGGATGGCCATGATTTCATTTCAGGATGTAAATAAGCACTACGGACATTTCCACGTGCTGAAAAACATTAATCTGCACATTAAAAAGGGGAAGTCGTCGTTATCATCGGACCTTCAGGATCGGGAAAAAGCACGCTTCTCCGCTGCATTAATCAGCTGGAAACAGTTGATGGAGGCGCCTTAACGGTAAACGGCGTCTCCATCCATGACAAGAAAACGGATATCAATCAGGTCCGCCGGAATATCGGAATGGTGTTTCAGCATTTTCATCTGTACCCGCACAAAACCGTTCTGCAAAACATCATGCTCGCACCGATCAAAGTGCTCAAGCAATCAAAAGAAGAAGCAAAGGAAACGGCCTTATACTATTTGAAAAAAGTCGGTATACCGGACAAAGCGGACGCTTATCCTTCACAGCTTTCCGGCGGCCAGCAGCAGCGTGTTGCCATCGCCAGGGGGCTTGCGATGAAGCCCGAAATTATGCTGTTTGATGAACCCACATCCGCGCTTGATCCGGAAATGATCGGAGAAGTGCTGGATGTCATGAAAACACTCGCAAAGGAAGGCATGACCATGGCAGTCGTCACACATGAAATGGGATTCGCAAAAGAAGTGGCGGACCGCATCGTGTTTATCGACGGCGGATCCATCTTAGAAGAAGCTGCACCGGCTGAATTTTACGAAAGCCCCCGTGAAGAGAGGGCGCGTTTATTCTTAAGCCGTATTTTAAATCACTGAAAAGAAACGGAGGAGCGCTTATGTCACGCGTAACAAAATGGTTGTCATTCGGATTGATATCACTGCTGGCCGTCTTTATGCTGGCAGCCTGCGGAGGGAAAGAAACGTCCGGGGATTCAAAAGGAACGGGAAAAGACACGTTAGCCTCTATTAAAGACAGAGACAAAATCATCTTCGGCGTCAAAACCGATACGAGGTTATTCGGGCTGAAAAACCCAAGCTCCGGTGATATTGAAGGCTTCGATATTGATATCTCAAAACAGCTCGCAAAAGATATTCTGGGGGATGAGAAGAAAGCGGAATTTAAAGAAGTGACGTCAAAAACGAGAATTCCGATGCTGCAAAACGGAGATATCGACGCCATCACCGCCACGATGACGATAACGGATGAGCGGAAAAAAGAAGTTGATTTCTCAGATGTTTATTTTGAAGCCGGGCAATCCCTGCTCGTCAAAAAAGGAAGCAGCATCAAAAGCACCGAAGACCTGGGAAAAGGCTCAAAAGTATTGGCGGTAAAAGGTTCCACTTCCTCACAGAACATCAGAGAAAAAGCGCCTGACGCCTCAGTGCTGGAATTTGAAAATTACGCCGAAGCGTTCACTGCGCTTAAAGCGGGACAGGGAGATGCGCTCACAACCGATAATGCGATTTTATACGGCATGGCGGATGAAAATAAACAATATCAGCTGACGGGCGAAACCTTCACCGATGAACCTTACGGAATCGCCGTCAAAAAAGGCCAATCCGGCCTTGTCAAAGAAATCAACGCCTCTTTGAAAAAAATGAAAGCCGACGGCAGGTACGAAAAAATCTATAAAAAATGGATAAAAGAAGAACCGGCAAAATAGGACGGACCGCGGGATGAGCAGGCATGCTCATCCCCGTTTTATAAGGAGTGACATAGATGAACTTTTCAATTTTAACGGAAAACTTCGATATGTATATGGACGGTTTCCTGCACACATTGCTTGCGAGCTTCATCGCGCTGGCAGGCAGCTTTGCGGTGGGCGTTCTGATCGCAGTCATGAGAATCACGGCTTTCAAACCCCTTCAATGGATCGGCACTGCGTATGTGGAATTTATCCGGAACATCCCGCTTCTCCTCATCACATTCGTTTTTTATTTCGGACTTCCGAACGCCGGGCTGAGACTGGACGGCTTTCAGGCGGGAACGATTGCGCTTACGATTTACACGTCCGCCTTTATCGCAGAAGCCATCAGAGCCGGAATTCAGACTGTCCCCAAAGGGCAGATGGAAGCGGCCAGATCGTCAGGCTTCACCTACAGTCAGGCGATGAGATATATCATTCTTCCTCAGGCCGTAAAAATCGTCATTCCCCCGCTCGGAAACCAATTTCTCAACCTTGTCAAAAACTCATCAATACTCGGAGTGGTGGCGGGACTCGATTTGATGTATCAGGCGGATCTCGTGTCCTCGAGCACTCTTGTCGTGTTTGATGTCTATATTTTCGTCGCGCTTTTTTATTTGATATTAACGATCCCGCTCAGCATCGGGGTTCACTATTTGGAAAGACGTCTCGGAAAGAGTTATTAGAGAAGGAGAGTGAAAAACATGGATTTTAGCGGCGCCTATACACCTGACCATCTGCTGTTTTTATGGGACGGCTTTTTTGGTCACACTTTATGTTGCGCTGATCTCCATTGTCCTGAGTTTTATGTTCGGGCTTGCCGCCGGCACTTTGCGCTATGCGAAAATTCCTATCGTCTCGGGCATTATAGGGGCCATTGTGGAAACCATCCGCAACCTGCCGCTGTTATTAATCATTTTCTTTACGTTTTTTGCCCTTCCGGAAATCGGGATCAAACTGGAAATTACCGCGGCCGCCATCACGGCGCTGACGATTTTTGAATCGGCCATGCTGTCAGAAATCATCAGAAGCGGTTTGCAATCCGTTGACAAAGGACAGATTGAAGCGGCGCGTTCTTCAGGACTGACGTACACGCAGACTCTTTTTCTCGTCGTCATGCCGCAGGCGCTCAGGCGTATGGTTCCTCCGATTGTGAGCCAGTTTATCTCCTTATTAAAGGATACGTCACTTGCGGTCGTCATCGCTCTGCCCGAACTGATTCATAACGCGCAGATTTTAAACGGACAAAGCGCTGACGGGGGGTATTTTTTCCCGATCTTTCTGCTGGCGGCCCTGATGTATTTCGCGGTTAATTACAGCCTGTCTCTCGCAGCCAGACGGCTGGAAGCGAGACAAACGTAAAAAGGATACTTCCGGAGAAGTATCCTTTTTTCTGCTTAAAACATTTTCATGACTCGTCTTCTCATCCGTTTCATCCCTTTTTTATTCAGCATATCGGACTGAGAAGCCATACGATACATAACGGCTCCAGCTCCTAAAGCCAACAGAGAGGTCATTGTTCTGCCCATCGCGCGTATCTCCTTTCAACTTTAAAAATTGATACTGCGTTCGTCTTCAGAAAACAAATCATCAAGACTGCTTAACGTGCCGTCTTCCTCTACTTGATGTGTCGCAATTTTGCCTTTGGCCACCGTCAGCTCAATGAAGCAGCCCCAGCAATAGTATTGGTTTACGCCGATTTTGCCGATATCTTTACTTTTGCAGTTCGGACATACAAGCACAGACTACACCTCTTATCCGTTCAGGACGATGCCTTCTTTCCCCGCTTCAATAAGCGTATCGGCGGCGCGGCGCACTTGGCGTCTGCCAGCCAGATCTGAAAAGAAGCCGTCCGAGAGTTCATATGCTACGATTATGCCCCTGTCCAAACAAAAGTATACATCTTCCAGCAAACCGAACATTTCACCATCAGGCGATTTCACCGGCTGCATTTTAATCTGTTCAAAGGTGAAACAGCTCTTCGGCAAAGGCTGCAAATGAGCATGACCGGCAGCTACGGCTTCTTGATCCATCTCTTTTATATCACTTGCCCCTAAAAAAAGATGGCGGTTGTGAAACAAGCGTTTCTGCTCCAGCACGAAACCGAGAAACCGGCCGTCCAGAGAGAAACATACATCCGATATCATTCCGAGACTTCGCCCGGTGTTTTCGTCATATACTGTTCGTCCTTCAGCTGCATGGCATGTTCTCAAAGTGTGATCAACCACCTTTTGTTGAACACGTATAGGTTTTGCCAAGAAGCCGGGCAGCATACTTTGAAATGACTTCCACAGGCGAAAAACCGGCGCATAAACATGTGCCGGGTTTTATTTACGCTTTTTCTTCCATAAAGTCAAAAGGCGTGATGCCTTCCATTCCGATGTTCGCATCGTATACACTGAACGGCAGCTCTTTTTGCAGGGCGGCCAGTTCTGCATCCATCTCTTCAGTCTGCTCTGTGAGCCTGTTTTTAAGCGACGTCTGTCTGACGGTGGCATCATTGTTTTTGACGCCCCATTCAAGCGCTTCTTCTTCTCCGCAAAGAATCAGGAATTTTTTCGCTCTTGTAATGGCGGTATAAAGCAGATTTCTCCTGAGCATTCGATAGTAGCCTTTGACGACAGGCAGGACGACAATCGGGAATTCGCTTCCCTGCGACTTATGGATGGAACAGCAGTAAGCGTGGGTAAACTGGCTGAAATCTTTTTTCGTAAAGGTGATTTCGTTGCCGTCAAACGAGACGACGACCATGTCTTCTTTTTCCGTATTTTCTTTGGCATAAAAAATGGACACGATTTCGCCGATATCGCCGTTAAACACATTGTTTTCCGGCTGGTTGACAAGCTGCAATATTTTATCGCCCGTCCTGTAGACGACATCTCCGAATTTCAGCTCCCGCCTTTTTTCTTTAGGCGGATTCATGATGTCCTGAAGAAGCATGTTCAGCTCGTTAATTCCCGCTTTTCCCCTGTACATCGGGGCAAGCACTTGAATATCTCTGGAGGTATACCCCTTTTTTAACGCGTTCGAGACGACCTGGTCCACGACTTCTTTAATCTGTGAAGAATTACAGCGGATAAATGAGCGGTCCTTTGTCGGCGCGGTCAGCCCCTTTGGAAGCAGTCCTTTTTTCATATCATGGGCAAGTTCCACAATGGATGATCCTTCAGCCTGACGGTAAATATCTGTCAGGCGTACGGTCGGCAGCACCTCAGAAGCCAAAAGGTCTCTGAGCACCTGTCCCGGTCCTACTGAAGGAAGCTGATCTTCATCACCGACTATAATGAGCTGAATGTGCTTAGGGAGCGCCTTAAACAAATGGCTGGCGAGCCAAATATCGAGCATACTCGCTTCGTCTATAATGATCAGTTTTCCTTCAATCGGCTGATCTTCATTATAGGTAAAGCCTTCAGCGCCATTCCAGCCAAGCAGCCTGTGAATCGTAACAGCCGGCAGACCCGTAGATTCGCTCATCCGTTTTGCGGCTCTTCCGGTCGGCGCGGCAAGCAGCACCGGAAACGCCTCGTCTTTTTATAATCACCGGGGTCAAGCGATACGCCGTGCAGTTCACTGTATAATTCCACGATTCCTTTAATAACGGTCGTTTTCCCCGTTCCAGGTCCCCCGGTCAGTAAAAGCATCGGCGAGGACAGCGCTTTTTGAATGGCATCCTTTTGGCTTGGTGCGTATTGAACGTTCATCCGTTCTTCCAGTTCACCGAGTGCAAGCAGAAATTCCGATTCAGGAAATTGATCGGCATACTCCGTCTGGGCCGCAATGTCGAGCACGCGTTTTGCGACGTTTTGTTCGGCGTAAAACAATGACGGAAAATAGCAGCGCTCTCCTTCGATGACGATATCCTTACTCTCCCCGAGGGCGATGATGCCGTCAGCCGCATCCATCTCCGTGACGCGGCCGCCTTCAGCTGACTGATTCAGGAGCGTTTGCGTATTGATAATCAGCTGCTTTGTCTCTATGTACGTATGGCCCTCTGAAAGACAGGTCGATTCAATCGTATATAAGATTGCCGCTTTGATCCGCTCCGGGTGGTTTCCTGACAGACCCATTTTTCCGCCCAGCTCGTCGGCTTTCACAAAGCCGATGCCTTCCACATCTTTTACAAGCTGATAAGGATTTTCCTGAATTTTCTCCAAGGTTTCCGTTTCGTAGGCCTGATATATTTTCATGGATAGCTGGGGCCCGAAACCGTATTGGTTCAGAGAGATCATAATCTGCTCAAGACCCTGATGCCGCTGCAGCTCTCCGGCAAGCTTATCCGCTTTCTTTTTCGACATTTTCGGCACATCGTAAAGCACCGACGCATCCGTCAGAATTTTATTGAGCGCGCCGTCTCCAAGCTTTTTGACGATTTCTTCCGCCGTTTTTTTTCCGATTCCTTCAAACAGATCACTTGATAAATAGTGAATGATCCCTTCTTTTGTGGTCGGAATTTCTTTTTAAAGTGTTCAGCCTGAAATTGCAGGCCGAACTTAGGATGCGTGGCGGTTTTTCCGTAAAATGTGTAGGTCTCATCTTCTTGCAGCAGAGGGAAGTAGCCCGTTACGGATACGACCTTGTCTTCGATCGCCTCAGACGTTTCTGCAACCTTGACTTTCAGCACTGTATACAGGTTGGTGTCATTATGATAAATGACCGTATGAATGACGCCTTTTACATACGGCTGTTCTTCGATGTTCAGCTGATCCACGAGCCTTCCCTCCTTTTGTTATGACTGGGTGATAAGCTGTTTCGCATGAAGCGCAAGCATATGATCAGGCTGTATGCCGATTGCGCCTTCCAGCATCTCAAGCGCCTTTTCACGATTTTCTTTGTACGCGTAAGCGACCCCGGCATTATAAAATGCGTCCGCGTGGCCCGGATCCTGCTCGATCACCGTCTCAAACTGCGCAAGAGCCTCATCCAGCATTTCTTCATTTGCGAGACACATTCCGAACTGGAAGCGCGCTTCCGTGTCATTTTCGTTTAATTCAACGGCACGCTGCAAATACGGCAGCGCAAGCTTCGGCCGCTCTAATTTAACGAGAACGGTCCCCAGCATATAAAACAAATCTCCGTTTTCCATTCCGGAGCGAAGCGCTTTTTCAAACATATCCTTCGCTTCGGAAAACGATTCTTTCATCACATATACGTTACCCGCACCGTAATAAGCGGCTGCCGCCGAATTGTCCAATTCAAGCGCTCTGTTATAGAATGCAAGCGCCCGCTCGAGTTCGTTCACAGTAGAAAGCAGATTTGCGAAGTTGATGTACGGCACCGGATCTTGGCCGTTTTCCTCAATCGCTTTCGTAAAAGCCTCTGCCGCTTTTTCAAAATCGCCCTCCTGCATGGCGTCAATCCCGATTTTATTATAATCCATTTTTAACTTCCTTTCGCTAAAAAACCCCAACATGCGAGTTGAGGTTTTTTACATGTGTTATACGTACCACAGTTTTGTTCCGTCTTTATAAACGTCATCTATCGTTCCGCCGCCGAGGCACTCTTCTCCGTCATAAAAAACGACGGCTTGTCCCGGCGTAACGGCGCGTACCTGCCCGTCAAAAATGATTTCCGCTTCATCATCACCCGTCATTTTCACCGTTACTTTGTGATCTTCCTGACGGTAGCGGAATTTCGCCGTGCATGTCATTTCGCCGCTGTCCATCAGACCGGGACGCGTCCAGCTGACATTTGTCGCCGTGATCTTATCGGAATACAGAAGCGGATTATGGAATCCTTGATCAACATACAGAATGTTTTTTCAAGATCTTTACCGACGGCGAACCACGGCTCGCCGCTTCCGCCGATTCCAAGACCGTGGCGCTGTCCGATTGTATAATACATCAGACCGTCATGACGCCCTTTTATTTCTCCGTCCATTGTCATCATATCGCCCGGCTGAGCGGGGAGATATTGGCTGAGAAACGTTTTGAAGTTGCGTTCGCCGATAAAGCAGATTCCCGTGCTGTCTTTTTTCGCAGCTGTCGCAAGTTCCGCTTCTTTGGCGATTTCCCGCACGCGGCTTTTTTGCAGATCACCGATCGGGAACATGACTTTGCTGAGCTGTTCCTGATTGAGCTGATTCAGAAAATAAGTCTGGTCCTTGTTTTCATCCAGACCGCGGAGCATGCGCACTGTACCTGCGCTTCTGTCCACGCGGGCGTAATGGCCCGTCGCAAGATAATCCGCGCCGAGTGACAGAGCATGATCCAAGAAAGCCTTAAACTTAATTTCTTTATTGCACATGACATCCGGATTGGGGGTTCTTCCGGCTTTATATTCATCAAGGAAATATTGAAATACCTTTTCCCAATATTGCTTCTCAAAATTGACGGCATAATACGGAATTCCGATCTGGTTGCAGACCCGGATGACGTCTTCATAATCTTCCGTTGCCGTGCAAAAACCGTTTTCGTCCGTATCATCCCAGTTTTTCATAAAGATTCCGATTACATCGTAGCCCTGCTCCTTCAGCAGAAGGGCCGCCACGGAAGAGTCCACGCCGCCGGACATGCCGACTACGACTCTTGTATCCTCCGGCCGTTTTTCCATTTGCATTCACTCCATTAAAAACGTAAGTCCGCCGTTTTAAGCAAGCCGTTTAACGACGGCGGCAAGCTTTTCGGCGGCTGTTTCGATTTGTTCCGCCGTATTGCCGAGGCCGAAGCTGAGGCGGATTGACGAAGTCAGCCTGCCGCTCTCACTTCCGAACATGGCCGTAAGCACATGGGACGGAAGAACGGATCCTGCCGTACAAGCAGATCCGCTGGAGACGGCAATGCCTTCCATGTCAAGATTGACCAGCAGCGCTTCCACCGGCACACCGGGAAAGTAAAGGTTTAAAATATGAGGCAGGCACTTCTCGGCATCTCCGTTCACCTCCGCTGTGACGCCGGCTTCTTCCAGCGTGCTCATGATGATGTTCTTAAACTCCTTATACTTCGCTGTTTTCTCTTCCCTCTCACGGTTTGAAAGGACGACCGCTTCTTTTAAGCCGGCGATGCCCGGTACATTTTCCGTCCCCGCGCGGCGCTTTCGTTCCTGCTCTCCCCCAAGAAGAATCGGTGACAGCTTCACCTCTTGATTTACATATAAAAAGCCTGTCCCTTTAGGCCCGTTAAGCTTGTGACCGGAAACAGACAGCATGTCAATTCTGCTTTTTTTCACATCAATCGGCATATAACCGAATGTCTGGACGGCATCTGTGTGAAAATAGGCCTGATGCCCGCTTAACAGCTCTCCGATTTCGTCAATCGGCTGAATGGTTCCGACTTCGTTATTGCCATACATGACGGTAACAAGGATTGTATCATCACGGAGCGCTTCTTTCACCTGATTTGCACTGATCCGTCCTGAAGGGCCGGGGATGAGGTATGTCACCTCAAAGCCGTCTTCTTCCAGCTTTTCGCAGGCGTGCAATACAGCATGATGCTCAACAGCGGTCGTAATGATATGCTTTCCTTCATTCTTCCGGGCGGCAGCCGTTCCGAAAATCGCTAAATTATCAGCCTCCGTGCCGCCGCTTGTGAAAATAATTTCCTGTTCTTTCGCACTGATTTGGCGCGCGATGTCCGCTCTCGCTTCATCGACCCATTTCCGGGATTCTCTCCCGAATGAATGAATGCTTGACGGGTTGCCGAAACTGCCGAAGAAATGGGGCTTCATTTCTTCGAGCACACGTTCATCCATCGGGGAAGTCGCGGCATGATCTAAATAAATCCGTTCCATTGTCTTTACACCTCTGGTTTAAATATAGAACATATAAGCTTCCTGCTCGCCGTCCGTGTAGCTCGCAAGGTCTTCTAACGTCGTGCTGTCCAGCACGTCTTTTACAGCGTCGCGGATGCGGATCCATAACTCCCGCTTGGCAGGCTCTTCATCCTCAAGCACTTCTACCGGGCTGATCGGCCCTTCCAGCACTCTGATAATATCTCCGGCCGTTATCTCTTCAGGCTGGCCCCCCGAGCACGTAACCCCCGTAAGCGCCTCTGATGCTTTTTACGAGTCCGGCGTTTCTGAGCGGTGATACAAGCTGTTCCAAGTAATGCTCAGAAAGGCTGTTTGTTTGGGCGATGCTTTTGAGCGACGTCGGACCGTCTCCATGCTTTTTCGCCAATTCAATCATAATGGTGAGCCCGTATCTTCCCTTTGTCGATATTTTCAATATGAACACCCCAGTCAATTCTAATTGTTAATTTATACAAGTAAATGGATATGAATAATCTGTTTAGTATCTTATAGACCAACTGTTATTATAACATAACTTATCCTAATTTTCATTGAAACACGGGGCCCGCCGCAATTCGCTTTTCTAATCGGCCGTTTTCCGTTACCCTGTATATGTAAGGAGAGATGTTCATGAAACCATTGGCGTATCGGATGCGGCCTGCCAATATCGAAGACATTATCGGCCAGGAACATTTGGTCAAAGAAGATAAAATCATCGGCAGAATGGTGCGTGCGAAGCACTTATCATCCATGATCCTGTACGGACCGCCGGGCATCGGAAAAACGTCCATCGCCACAGCGATCGCAGGATCGGCAAGCATCGCATTCAGGAAATTGAATGCCGTCATTCATAATAAAAAAGACATGGAGATTGTCGTACAGGAAGCGAAAATGTCAGGTCAGGTCATTTTAATCCTTGATGAAGTGCACAGACTTGATAAGGGAAAGCAGGATTTTCTGCTGCCCTATTTAGAAAACGGCATGATTATTTTAATCGGCGCGACGACCGCCAACCCTTATCATGCCATTAACCCGGCCATCAGAAGCCGAACCCAGATATTTGAGCTTGAACCGTTAACACCCGATCTGATCAAGCAGGCATTGAAAAGAGCGCTCACAGATGAACACCGGGGACTCGGTTCCTACAGCGTTTCGGTGGACGACGACGCGATGGATCATTTCGCACAAGGATGCGGAGGAGACGTCCGCTCCGCTTTGAACGCACTGGAGCTTGCCGTGCTCTCCACAAAGGAATCAAGCGACGGCACGATCCGGATTACACGGGAAACGGCGGAAGAATGTCTGCAGAAAAAAAGCTATACCCATGATAAAAACGGCGATGCGCATTATGACGTCTTATCCGCGTTCCAAAAATCGATCCGGGGCTCGGATGCAAACGCCGCCCTTCATTATCTGGCCCGTCTGATCGAAGCCGGAGACCTTGAAAGCATATCAAGAAGACTTCTCGTGATCGCCTATGAAGATATCGGCCTCGCAAGCCCGCAGGCAGGCCCCCGGGTGCTGAGCGCGATTCAGACCGCAGAACGGATCGGCTTTCCGGAAGCGAGAATTCCGCTGGCCAATGCGGTAATCGAATTATGCCTCTCGCCAAAATCAAACTCCGCCATCTCAGCCGTTGATGAGGCGCTCAAAGACATCAGGACTGGTAAAATCGGCGATGTGCCGAAACATTTAAAAGACGCCCACTATAAAGGGGCCCAAGAGCTCGGACGCGGGATCGGCTATCAATATCCTCACGATTTCGAGAATGGATGGGTCGAACAGCAATATTTGCCCGATCCGTTAAAAAACAAGCAATACTATAAACCGAAACAAACGGGGAAATTTGAAGCCGCCATAAAGCAAGTGTATGAAAAACTGATGAAGCAGAAAAAATAACCGGACAAGATCTTTCGTGTAAACGGCGGATTCAAATAAAAAACAGCCTTTCCTGAAGAAGGCTGTTTTTCTTTTTACTTATCTTTAACCCGTTTAATGTCGATGTCCTTTAAGAGCTCCATGACAACATGTCCGCCCATAATCAGACCGGCCACTGACGGAACCCAGGCGTTGGAAGACGGCGGCATTTGCGCTTTGCGGATTTTCGCTTCATCATTCCCGACTTCTTTTCTGACGTCTTCACGGATGACGATCGGGCTTTCATCAGAAAAAATGACCTGTACGCCTTTTTTAATGCCCTCTTTACGAAGTCTTGTGCGGACGACTTTGGCAATCGGATCAGTATGGGTTTTTGAAATATCAGCAATCTGAAAGCGTGTCGGGTCTGTTTTATTCGCCGCTCCCATGCTTGAAATCAGCGGAACATTCCGTTTCAGACATTCTTTCATCAGATGAATTTTATAATGAATCGTATCCGACGCGTCAATGACGTAATCAAGCGGATACTCAAAGAACTGCTCATACGTCTCTTCTGTATAAAACATTTTTAAGGCGACGACGTCACAATCCGGATTAATATCAGCGATCCGCTCTTTCATCAATTCTGTTTTCGGCTGTCCCACCGTCGACAAGAGCGCATGCAGCTGGCGGTTTACGTTTGTAATGTCAACATCATCTTTATCGACAAGCACGATCCGCCCCACTCCGGACCTCGCCAATGCTTCGGCTGCGAATGAACCGACTCCGCCGACGCCGAGAACGGCCACCGTGCTGTTTTTTAACGTGTCCAGCCCTTCTTTTCCAATCGCTAGCTCATTTCTGGAAAACTGATGTAACAAGAGACTCACTCCACATTCTGGTTTTATAAACTCGGCTTGTCAGAAAGCCGCTGGTTTTAGCGCACAAAAAATAAAGTCCCAATTGTGCCGTTGCAGCTTTCCTTCGTTTTGAACCCGCTCTCAGCAGGTGGGTGCCCTTTTTTAAATCTTGTAAGTCCTCTTTAGCGAATGAAAAGAGGCATGTACGCCATTTAAAAATGCGGGCTCCCAAATCAAAAAAATGTTCGGTCAAAACTAGGTGTACAACTAACACATCAGGACTTTATTTAACTTGTCAAAATCATATCACAGCAGATTTTGATTTTCAAGAAACAAACTGCTGATCTTTACTGTTTCACTTTTCTTTTGACAGAAAGGTGAAGTTCTTCAAGCTGGGCGTCGCTCACTTCGCCGGGCGCTTCCGTAAGAAGGCAGCTTGCGCTTGCCGTTTTCGGGAAAGCGATCGTATCTCTTAAGTTTGTGCGGCCTGCAAGAAGCATAACCAACCGGTCTAAGCCGAGCGCGATTCCGCCGTGCGGAGGGGCGCCGTATTCAAAGGCTTCAAGAAGGTATCCGAACTCCTCCTCCGCTTCTTCTTTTGTAAAGCCGAGAAGCCCGAACATTTTTTCCTGAACGTCTTTTTCAAAAATACGGATTGAGCCTCCGCCGAGTTCATAGCCGTTTAGGACAAGGTCGTAAGCCTGCGCTTTCATATCTTCAGGCGCCGTTTCAATCAGGTCAAGATCTTCACGGACAGGCATTGTAAACGGGTGGTGAGCCGCATAGAAACGGCCTTCTTCCTCGTCATGCTCCAGTAACGGCCAGTCCACAACCCACAGGAAGTTGAAGAGGCTTTCGTCAATCAGACCGCGTTCTTTGCCGAGTTTTAAGCGAAGCGCGCCGAGGGATTGAGCCACAACCTCAAACTTATCAGCGCCGAACAGGAGCAGATCGCCTTCAGAAGCATTAAGCGCTTCAGCCAGTTTTGCCTGCTTCTCTTCATCAAAGAATTTCGCAATCGGGCCTTTTACGCCGTCAGCTTCAACTTTCACCCAAGCGAGACCTTTCGCGCCGTAATTTCCGGCAAAAACGCCGAGCGCATCGATATCTTTTCTGGAATAGTCGCCGGCAGCGCCTTTGACATTGATCGCTTTTACAACGCCGCCGTTTGCCACGGCTGATGAGAACACCTTAAATTCAGTATCTCTCACTATGTCTGACACGTCCGTCAGCAGCATGCCGAAGCGGGTATCGGGTTTGTCGGAACCGTAGCTGTTCATCGCTTCTTCATATGTCATTCGCGGAAGCGGAAGCGATACTTCAACACCTTTTGTTTCAAGCATGACTTTCGCCATCATCTCTTCCGCCAGAGCCATGATGTCCTCTTGACTCATAAAGGACATTTCGATATCAATCTGCGTAAATTCCGGCTGGCGGTCGGCACGCAAGTCTTCATCGCGGAAGCAGCGGGCCACTTGATAATACCGTTCAAAGCCCGACACCATCAGAAGCTGTTTAAAAATCTGCGGCGATTGCGGAAGGGCGTAAAATTCCCCTTCATGCACCCGGCTCGGCACTAAGTAATCACGGGCGCCTTCGGGAGAACTTTTTGTTAAAATCGGTGTTTCAATATCAAGAAATCCGTTTTCATCTAAGAAATGGCGGATGGATTTTGTGACTTGATGCCGCATTTGCAATGTTTGAAACATCGCCGGGCGGCGCAAATCCAAATAGCGGTGTTTTAACCGGACGTCTTCAGAAACCTCAGCCGCCTGGTCACTGATCGGAAACGGAGGCGTTTTCGCCGTACTGAGCACCGTCACCGCTTCAGCTTTGATTTCAATTTTACCGGTTTTCAGGTTGGGATTCACCGTGCCTTCTTCACGGGCAGAAACCGTGCCTTCGATATCAAGCACATATTCGTTTCTGATTGCTTCCGCTGCGGCAAGGGCTTCCTTCGATACGTCAGGGTTGAACACGACTTGCACAATACCCGAGCGGTCACGCAAATCAATGAAAATCAAGCCGCCGAGATCGCGCCGCTTCTGCACCCACCCTTTCAGTTTGACGGTTTCGCCAATCGCTTTTTCAGTTATCTCGCCACAATAATATGTTCTTCCAAACATAGCGTTCCTCTCCTTCACTGCTTTTGATCTGCCTTTAACACTTGTATCAGCTCGTCTAACACCACTTCACGCTGCTCTCCTGTTTCCGCATCTTTTACATTGATTTTATTTTGGGCAAGCTCATCTTCCCCTAAAATCGCAATAAAACGTGCGCCGAGACGGTCAGCCGTTTTGAATTGGCCCTTCATCTTTTTATTTTCATAATCGATTTCACTTGAGATGCCCGCTTCTCTCAGTTTGTACACGAGGGAAACGGAATAATCCTTCGCTTTTTCTCCGAGCGTCACGACGTAGCAGTCAATCCCCTGATTGACGGGAAGGTCTGTTTTCTCAGCGTCAATGGCTGCCAGCAGACGTTCGATGCTCATCGCAAATCCGATACCCGGCGCTTCAGGACCGCCGATCTGTTCAACAAGCCCGTCATAGCGGCCCCCGCCGGCAAGGGTTGTAATCGCTCCGAATCCTTCGGCATTGCTCATAATTTCAAAAGCGGTATGGTTATAATAATCAAGCCCTCTGACAAGGTTCGGATCTATTTCGAACGGGATGCCGAGATCGTTTAAGTATTGTTTTACCTTCTCAAAATAAGCGGCTGATTCTTCATTTAAGTAATCAAGAATGGACGGAGCCGTTTTCATCAGTTCATGCTCTCTGTCTTTCTTGCAGTCAAGAATTCTGAGCGGGTTTGTGTGCAGACGCGACTGGCAGTCTGAGCAAAACTCTCCGATGCGCGGTTCAAAATGTTTGACGAGCGCTTCCCGGTAGGATTTGCGGCTCTCCTGGTCACCAAGGCTGTTCAGCACAAGCTTGACATGTTTCAAACCGGCTTTACGGTAAATACTCATCGCAAGCGCAATGACTTCTGCATCCACGGCCGGATCTTTGGAGCCGATCGCTTCAATTCCGAATTGATAAAATTGGCGGAAACGCCCTGTCTGCGGACGTTCGTAACGGAACATCGGTCCGACATAATAAAGCTTCGTCGGCTGCACCGGGTTCGCAAATAATTTATTTTCATTGAACGCGCGGACTGCGGCGGCTGTTCCTTCCGGCCGAAGCGTCAGGCTTCTCCCTTTACGGTCTTCAAACGTGTACATTTCTTTCTGCACGATATCTGTAGACTCACCGACGCCTCTTGCGAATAATTCCGTATGCTCGAAGATCGGCGTGCGGATTTCTTTATATTGATAAGTGCGGCACGTCTCCCTCATAATTTGTTCGACGAACTGCCATCTGTCTGATTCACCCGGCAGTATGTCCTGTGTGCCTCTTGGAATGTGATATGCCATGTTACAGGCCTCCTTAATGTCTTTCTTCAAATAAAAAAACTCCCGCTCCTACTATACATGTATAGTAGGGACGAGAGTTATACCCGTGGTGCCACCCTAGTTGGAATGCCGAAGCATCCCCGCTCTGACCTTTAACGCAGGTTCACGTCCGCTGCCTAATGACTTGCAAAAGCGTTCAGCAGGGAACCTCCGGAGTGTTGTTTCGAGAAAGATGCAGTGCGGATCCGCTTTCAGCCCGGGACGGTTCCTCTCTTCTCCATGCATTCTGACCTACTCTTCTCCATTATCGGTTCAAAATCGTTATCATGACTTATGTACATCAATTTCTATTATAATAATGGGATTGCACTCCCCTGTCAAGTTTTATTCCGTCTGTTTTTCCTTGCGACCGCTTCTTTCGATAAGAGACCGAACTCCGTCGACGTCTCTTCTAGAAAACCCGCCTTTTCTCTATCGCTCTGATCACTGAAGTGCAGATTTCCTTCCGCATCGTGCAGCGCGCGTCCCATTTTTGGTTGATATTTCATGATTTGCACACCTTTTCGCTGTATTTATGACTAGTATAAACAAACCATTTTATTTTTATTTAACATTCAGCAAGGAAAATACGATATTATACAAGAATGTATTTTAGTTAGTTCAGAAAGGAGGACAGCCATGAAGAAGAGAACTCTTGCTCTTATTTTATGCGGCGTCATCATCACAGCGCTTCTTCCGTCATTTCACACCGCAATCGCCGCAGAGGGAGAAGCGGTCATCGCGACAGACAAGATCAATGTCAGAGGCGGTCCCGGCCTGAGCTACGGAATTAAGGCTGAAGTGAAAAAAGGGGAAAGATACCCGATCACTAAAGAAGAGGGAGACTGGGTACAGCTTCAGCTGAGCCCCGGTAAAACCGGATGGGTCGTTTCCTGGCTGATATCAAAAACAGCCGGGGGAGCAGACAATTCATCCGCAACAAGAGGAACGGTCACTTCCACCGATCCTGACCTCCGCATCAGAAAAGGCCCGGGGACATCGTATGAAGTCATCGGCAAACTTCCGCTAGGCGCGCATGCATCCGTGCTGGACAAGAACAGCGGATGGGTGAACATTTCTTATCAAGGCACAACCGGGTGGGTTTCTTCCGAATACGTCACCGCGGACAGCGGCGGATCGGATACGAAAGCAACTTCGGCCCGAAGCGGGTCAAAAAGCGGGACTGTCGGCGTTTCTTCATTGAATGTCAGAAGTGCAGCGTCACATGATTCAGCGATTATGACTAAATTATCACGCGGAACAAAGGTTTCCATCTTAAGTGAAGACCACGGCTGGCTGAAAATTGAAGCAAACGGGCAAAAAGGCTGGGCAGCAAGCCACTACATCATAAAGGATTCTGACTCATCGGGCAGCGCATCCGGCTCGGGAGACGGTTCTGCGGGCTCAGGCCCCTCGAAAAAAGCGTATATTGTTTACGGCGGCACCAACTTAAGGAGCTCGGCCTCGACTTCCGCTTCTATCGTAAAAAGAGCAGATAAAGGCGCAGCCTACCCGATTGTCGGCTCAAGCGGCAAATGGTATGAAGTCCGGCTTGAGAACGGACAAACCGCATATGTGGCAAACTGGGTCGTACAAACGTCAAAAAGCGGTGAGGAAACAGGTGAAGCACCTTCTCCCAACACGTCAGGCGGCAGCGGCTCACTTAAAAACAAAACGATCGTCGTTGATCCCGGACACGGAGGAAAAGACAGCGGAACGATCGGCTACTCCGGAAAGTTTGAAAAAAACGTAACGATTAAAACAGCTAAGCTGCTGGCCCAAAAATTGAGAGCGGCCGGTGCAAACGTGTATATCACCAGGCAGGATGATACATTTATCAGCCTGCAGGCCAGGGTTTCAACCTCTCATTACCGGAATGCGGATGCCTTTATCAGCATTCACTATGACAGCTATGCCGATACGTCAACGCGGGGAAGCACGGCTTATTATTACAGTCCGTCTAAGGACCGCCAGCTTGCCTCAGACGTCCATTCTGAAGTAGTGAAGCGTTCCCCTATCCCGGATCGCGGCGTTCTGTTTGGCGATTATTACGTCCTGAGGGAAAATAAACGGCCTGCCATGCTGTATGAGCTCGGCTATCTCAGTCAACCGCAAGAAGAAACAATCATACATAGCGGCTCTTACCAGGAAAAAGTGACAGACGGAATTGAAAGCGGATTGGAACATTATTTTCAATCATAAAAAAAGCTG
>NZ_ANAT01000022.1:0-3250 GCF_000411595.1 Paenibacillus lentimorbus NRRL B-30488
ATACTACTTAATCAATACATCTACATAATTAAAATTTTGGTATTTACAACAACTACAGTTGGTGATATCATAATGTGGTATTATTTCCACATTATGATATCAGGTAAAAAGGCGGTGATTTAAGTTTAAAAAAGCTTTTTCTGTACTCTTAGTCCTTATTTCTTTTCTTTTTATCAATTCTGACAACTTAGAAAATAGTGAAGGTATAAAAGTTGCTATTCTAGACAGTGGTATTAATAAAGATAATAAAGAACTAAGAAAATTTGTTGTTAAAGAATTCAATGCATTAAATCAGAACCAGAAGATAAATGATGATTATAACCATGGAACAGCAATAGCAGGAATTATATCTTTAAATGTTGACAAAAGAATGGTTGAACAACGTACTAAGATAGAAATCTCTGATGTAAAAGTTCTCGATAAAAATGGTAATGGAGATGTCAGTTCACTCATTAAGGCAATTGATTGGTGTATATCTGAAAATATTAAAATAATAAATATAAGTTCTGGTGTTCAAGACAATTCTAAAGAATTGCAATCTGTTATTCAAAAAGCATTAAGCAAGGGTATAATTATTATTGCTGCATCTGGTAATAATTATGGATTAAGTGTAGATTATCCTGCGAAATATCAGGGGGTGTTATCTATTAATGCATTGAATCAAAATTATTCCTTATCAGACTTTTCGGCAACAGGAAAAATTGATTATGCCATGCCTGGTTCCAATATAAAATCTATTAACAATAAAAATGAGGTTGCTTCTTTTACAGGCACATCCTTTGCAACGGCTTATGCAACAAGAATTATTACCACAGTTATTGCACACCAACAAAAGAACATAAATTATTTAAACATTAGAGAGATACTTTCACCCTTTACTTTTAAATTAGGTAATGACAATGAGAAAAGAAAATTTGGATATGGACACTTAAAAAACTAATTTATACGGAGGATATAATGAAGAAATTTCTTTTATTTTTTTAACTCTTACTTTACTTATTTCTTTTTCAGTAGATGTAAACTCTGCGCATGCTTTTGAAAATACCAATGCTACAGAAAAGAATTCCGCTAAGATCATAAGAGAAACAAAACAAGACTTATTTATAAAATCTACATATGAAAATGATCATATAACTGCAGTAGCAAACATTAAACTGAATAAAAAGACAAACAAAATGGATGTACAAGTTGAATTAAATAATGATAACGGCAAAAAAATCAATCACCTTCTTGTAACTTCTCATAAATTAAAAGAAAATATATATAAAGCTACTATAAAAGATACAGACAAAAATTTAGTTTATAACATTGATACATCCAAAGTTCATGCATCTGCTGCATCTAACATGAAGATTCTACAATATCTCTTAAAAAATGGTGAAAAAGCAGCGCAGAAAAAACATGGTAAAACAGCAGTTAAAAGAGCTAAGACGAAAACTAACTTTAATGTGATGTCACCTTATGTAAAAATAAATAAAAATAAAATAAATCATATTATGGCAAAAAAACATAATTGGAATAAGATACTTTTCAAAGCAGATTGGCCATCTGTTCAAAAAACTTTGAATCTTACCATGAGATTTGGAAAAGAAACATATGTTAATGCTTTTTTTAGTGAGAAGAAGCTAAAAATAAACGGCCATACGGTCGTGATCAGATACAACAAGCTTGCTCGAGCTGAATCCAGTATCTCTACTGCTTTTGTAAAATAATGAGACGAGGAAGGACTTAAATTTAATGTCTAACGGAACTGAATCTCTTGAACACCTTATCTTGAATCTAGATTTCAAAAATGCAATCTTACTGGCAGAACAAATGGATTTAGAAACCTTCCAAATCAAAATGGTCAATTTTGCAACCACAGAAGATTTAAATATCTTATGGTATCCTTTTTTGATAGAGTATATGCTTTATCATGAATCAGCTAAACTTCATATTACCGCATTTTACATTTTAACACTTCCTCTTTGTAGTTTGGAGAATGCTACATTAGCATCCCTTTATCATGCTCGTAAAGCTTTTGAGCTTAGCAGTGGTAATGAAGTTGAATACTTGGTACCGTTTCTGATATTAAACAGAGATCCTGAAGAACTCGTTTCTGAAGAAGAAGCTAAACAAATGGCCTTTAGGATACTTGAAATTGACCCTGAACATGAATATGCTAAGAGTTTCTTAAATGATTTGAAGGGCTAATATTTTTCTTGTTGAAAAAACTTGCAGATAATTTTTCTGCAAGTTTTTATTTTCAGACTATTGATTTTGATTTATCATTATTCCCATTATCAGACAGCGTTTTCGAAAATCTGCGTTCTTTCTCCTCCATCATCCGTTCAATATACACCCTTCCTTCTTTTTCAATAAACGACTGGTCAAGCTTTTCCTCTTCTTTAGCTGTTGTGAAAAGCTTATAGGCGCTGAAAATAATTCCGATAATGCAAAGGTATACCCACCAAGGAAAAAATAGCACGTCGGTTTCCTCCCTTTTTCACCAAGAGTCTTTATTCTAAGCTATGCTTGATAAAGACAAGTTATGAGAGCTGAACGTAAAAAGACCGATCATAGAGAATCGGCCTTTTTATCTTATTGATGGAACGTCGGTTTGTAGAAAGAACGGTTTTCAAGCGCAAATACACGCTCTGTGTATTCGCCCGGCTTCACCCGTTCCAGCGCTCTGTCCATCATGATCATTTTTGCATCCAGATTGTCAATGTAGTGCAGAATTTCCGCTTCTTTCACCATCGGCGGTTTCGGGCTTCCCCATTCTGCTTTTCCGTGATGGCTTAAAATCAAATGCTTCAGAATCAGCACTTCTTCAGCGTCAATCTGAAGCTCTTCGGCCGCTTTTGAAAGCTCTGTCACCATGATCGAAATGTGCCCGAGCAGATTCCCTTCCACGGTGTACGTCGTGGAGACGGGGCCTGAAAGCTCTTTTACTTTGCCGAGATCATGCAGAATGACTCCGGCATACAGTAAATCCCGGTCAAGAGACGGATACAGATCGGCAATCGCTTTTGCCAGGTTCAGCATGGACACTACATGATACGCGAGCCCGGAGACGAACTCATGGTGGTTTTTAGCCGCCGCCGGGTAATCCATAAACTCCACCGCATATTTTTTGACCAGATGTCTTGTGATCCGCTGGATGTTTGGATTTTTCATTTCAAAAATGTATTGAGTGACGGTTTCCATCATTTCATTTTTCGGAATCGGCGCCGTTTCCAGAAAATCATCAATACTGACATTTCGTTCT
>NZ_ANAT01000023.1:0-92265 GCF_000411595.1 Paenibacillus lentimorbus NRRL B-30488
ATATTAGCAGAGCTGGATAAGTTCACAACGTCATTCATGGGGAAAGTGGACGAAATCGCAAGCAAATTCAGCCCGGCAACGATATTAGCTGAACTGGACAAGTTCACGACCTCATTCATGGGGAAAGTAGACGAAATCGCAAGCAAATTCAGCCCGGCAACGATATTAGCAGAGCTGGACAAATTCGCTGATTCGTTTATGAAAAAGGTAGACGGGGTCGTGAGTAAATTCAGTCCGGAAGCCATATTGAAAGAACTGGATAAATTCACTGATTCATTTATGAAAAAGGTTGATGACGTTGTCAGCAAATTCAGTCCGGAGACCATATTGAAAGAGCTGGATCATTTTACTGATTCGTTTATGAAAAAGGTTGATGACGTTGTCAGCAAATTCAGTCCGGAGACCATATTGAAAGAGCTGGATCATTTTACTGATTCGTTTATGAAGAAAGTCGACGACGTTGTCGGTAAATTCAGTCCTGATAAGCTAATCGACCGTGCTGAACAATTTGTAAATGACACGATTGACCGAATTTCTGAGAAATTCGATTTTCTCAATCCGGATAAGATTTTGGAAAAAGTGGAGCAGTTTACTTCCTCACTGTTCGGAGGCATTGATAAAAAGTTCGGCAAATTCAGTCCTGATGCGATCATCGAAAAAGCTGAGGCATTTGTTGATAAAATTGTCAGCAAGATTGCCAAGAAATTTGAGAAATTCAGCCCGGACAAAATCATCGAAAAAGCCGGGGAATTAATAGAAAAAATATTTTCAGGAATCGCTGAAAAATTAGGCAAACTCAATGTCGGCGGATTATTAGGAGGCGGCACGAAAAAAGAAAAGAGTAAGGGCAGCCTTTCTGCCGGCGGCACCAACAGCCCGAAGCGTCCTGATCTGACAAAGGGTCCGCAGCGCACAGGACCATCACCGAAATCTTCAGGAAGGTCAGCCAAAAAAACCGGCGGGGCTTTGGGGGGCTGCTGCTGTACCGGAGTGACGAGAGGTAAAAGCAGTAAAGTCGAAGGGCGGAATAAATCTTCGAAAAGAGGTTCCTCCGTAAAGGAAAGCAAACAGGCATCCGTAAACACGCCGAAAACAAAAGGGGCAGGTAAAGGCATCGGCGGGCTTTTGAAAGGCTTAGGAGATTCAAAGGCGCTGAAAGGCGGTATGAAAGGGTTAAAAGGTGCCGCTAAAGGAATTCCCGGCATAGGTGAATTGTTATCACTTACTGATTTAGCCGGCATCAATAAAGATAATGCAGGAGAGAAGGTCGGCTCAGCAGGCGGCGGTCTTGCAGGAGCCGCGGCCGGAGCGGCAATCGGCAGCGTTGTTCCCGGAGTGGGCACATTAATCGGCGGCGCGGTAGGCGGCATCGCCGGCAGTTTAGGCGGTTCCAGCTTGGGAGAGGCCTTTGATTCAGGGGCTTTGAAAGACACATGGAATGATATTTCCGAAGCGGCGCAAAGTGCTTGGACAACAATACAAGATACTTGGGGAAGCGTTTCATCCTGGTTCATGGAAAATGTATGGACGCCGGTTTCATCAGCTGTCGCCGGAGTGGCGACAAGCATCTGGTCAAATATCGTGAATGCGTGGACGACGATTCAAGGGATTTTCAGCACGGTGTCATCCTGGTTCATGGAGAATGTATGGACGCCGGTTTCAACGGCTGTCGTCGGAGTGGCAACAAGCATCTGGTCAAATATCGTGAATGCGTGGACGACGATTCAAGGTGTCTTCAGCACAGTATCCGGCTGGTTTATGAGCACTGTCTGGGAACCCGTAAAATCGGCTGTCGTCGGAGTGGCGACGTCCATTTGGAGTAAAATCACAGGAGCTTGGGATAAAATTAAATCTGTTTTCAGTACGGTATCCGGCTGGTTCATGGATATTGTCTGGAACCCGGTGAAAAACATGGTGGAAAAAGTCGGAAAAGGAATATCAGACGCTTTCACGACTGCTTTAGATACGGTAAAGGATATATGGAAAGGGTTAAGCGGCTGGTTTGAGAAACATATAAAAGAACCTCTTGTCAAAGTGGGAACAGCCATATCAGATGCTTTTTCTGCAGCATTCGACTGGGTGAAAAAGATTTGGGATAAAACCGGCGGCAAATTGATTTCAGGCGTAATGGACTTCGTCACAGGCGGCGGAGATAAAAAGAAAAACCGGACAAAAACGCCACGGGCGGCTACATTACAAAGCCGACCATTTCCTGGATCGGTGAAGCCGGAAAAGAATTTGTCATCCCCGTCGACAACAATCGCGGCCGCGGGAAGATGCTGCTTTCACAAGCTGCGTCTAAGCTCGGCATGCGTGTTGTCGATGATATGGGTGCGGCTTCAACTCAATCTTCTGCTGTGCCGGCGGGAGCGGGCGGTGTTTCTTCTTCTGCATCTGTATCGGCCGCAGCGTCTGTAGAGGCATCCGGACTTGGCGGGACGGCTTCATCACTCGGCAAACAGTTTACTGAAGGCTTTGACAGCGGAATCAGCAATAAATCGGTGGATATGGACGGCTGGAAGGAGAAAAACATCGGAACGCCGTTCAATGCCCTCATTTCGTCTTCACCCGGTTACGGAAAGCAAGTCGTTGCGGGCTATGCCAAAGGTCAGAATACATCGCCGACGGGCACCGATTCATTTTTAAAAACAAAGGTGAAAACACCTTATCAATCGGCGGTTAATCAATCGTCATCATGGGGCGCCGCAACAGTGAAAGGATATTCGGCCGGACAGAATGCAAAAGATACGGGAACGTCGCAATACGTAAGCACACATATCAATAAACCGTTTGTTCAATCAAGAGATTCCGCGAACGGCTGGGGATCAGGCCTGATCGGACACTTCGTATCAGGAATGACTGCAAAAGGAAGCGAAGTCAAACAGGCGGCCAAAGATATGGCCAAAAAAGTCGAGGACGCATTCAGGGAAGAGCTTGATATTCACTCTCCTTCCCGTGTCATGATGAGTCTCGGACGCTTTGCTTCAGTCGGCGTCGTCAAAGGCCTCAGCTCAGTTGACGTGAAAAAATACGCCGAAAAACAGGCAGGCTCGCTTGCAGCAGCCTTTTCCGGCATGGGTGCAGCGGGAGGAAGCGTCAAAGAATGGCTTTTGGCCGCAATGAAAGCGACCAATACGCCGATCAGCTGGCTTCCGGGATTAATGACGATCGCACAGCATGAGTCAGGCGGCAACCCTAATTCCATTAATCTATGGGACAGCAACGCCAAAGCCGGACACCCGTCACAGGGGCTTATGCAGACGATTCCGAGCACCTTTGAAGATCACAAAGCGCCGGGCATGAATGATATCAGAAATCCAATCCACAACGCCGCTGCCGCTATCGGCTATATTAAAAGCCGATACGGCTCGATCAGCAATGTCCCCGGGATTAAAAGTATGGCTCATGGCGGCCCTTACGTCGGTTATGCCAATGGGGGTCTGATTACCAAGGAGCAGATCGCCCGTGTCGGCGAAGGGAACAAACGGGAGTGGATCATCCCTGAAGAGCGGGGCATCCGCGGCCGTTATCTGCTGCAAAAAGCGGCTCAGGCGCTCGGCATGGAAGTGTCCGATCCGTCCCAGACGGAACCGGCGGCGCTTTCAGCCGGCACGGTATCCGCAGCCGTTAAAGGCGGCGGACAAACCGTTCAAAAACGGGAACAAAAGAAATTAAAATCGAATTCAGCGGCGATCAGCATTTCCATAACGGACAGGACGCCGACAGCCTCGCCGCCAAAATCAAACAGGCGCTGATTGATGAACTGCAAAAAGATATTTATACCGGAGCAAAGGGGGCCGTTGCTTTTGACTAAATCTGTTTACGAATTTTGGCTGTCTCAGGGGAAGGACAAGCTCCGGCTTCCCGTTCTCCCTGAAGCGATTGATATCGCAAACAGCGTGCAGAATGATTCCGTGAAAGTCACCGGACTTGGAGAGGTGACGTTTATCGAAGAACCGGGAGCGAAAGAAATTTCGTTCTCTTCTTTTTTCCGAAACGGTACAGCCCGATTGCCGAATATCAAAGCATTCCTTCGCCGGAAAAAGCCATTTCAGTCATTGAAACATGGATGAAAGCGAAAAAACCCGTTCAGTTTTTGATTACAGGGACAAAAATCAATGTCGCATGCAGTATTGAAAGCTTTAATTACAGCGAAGGTGACAATGAAATCGGCGACCGGAATTTTGATATCGTACTGAAAGAATATAAAACCGCTTCGCCAAGAAAAATCAAACAAAAGAAAAAACGAAAGCGAAGCGCCCGTCCAAAGCTTCACCCAAAACATATACCGTCAAAAAAGGGGATACGCTTTGGGACATCGCCGGTAAGTTTTACGGAAAACACACAGAGTGGCGGAAAATCTGGAACGCGAATAAAACCGCCATGATTAAACGCAGCAAACGGAATATCCGGCAGCCGGGGCATTGGATCTTCCCGGGGCAGAAGCTGAAGATACCGCAATGAAACGGGTGAAAAGATGATTGAACTATTTGTCATAAAAGAAACGGAGTGGCTCGAGCTTGTCACAGAAAGCGTAACGCTGGAAGGACACAGATATCAGGCGCCCCGCTCCATCGAAGCGACGATTGTCGTAAAGCAGGGCAGCCAGACGTATTACGGCGTATCAGAAGGGGATACGGTTTTGTTCAAATGGAACGGAAAAGAGCTGTTCCGCGGCATTGTTTTTGCAAGAACGCCCGATGAGCATACCGTCGCCTTCACCGCATACGATATGCTCCAATACCTTGTGAAAAACCAGGACGTTTACGTGTTTTCCAACAAGCGCGCCGATCAAATATTAAAAAGGATCGCCAGCGATTTTCAAATTCCCGTCACATCCATTGCCAACACAGGCCATACCATTAAATCACTCGTTTTTAAAAATGATACAAGCCTTTACGATATGATGCTAAAAGCGTTAAAGCAGACAAAAAGCCAGACGGGGCGCAATTATCAGCTCTATTCAGAAAAAGGCAGGCTCGGCTTGCGTGAATGGCCGGAGCCGTCTGACATATGGGTGCTGGAAACAGGAGTTAATATTACAGGGTATCAATACAGCACCTCAATTGATGACACCGCAACCCGTGTCGTCATGCGGCTGCAAAAAGACAATAAAACGATAAAGGCTTCCGCCTCAGACAGCGCCGGCATGAAAACATTCGGCGTTTTGCAGTATACCGAAACGGTTTCTGACGACATTAACGAAGCCCAGCTGAAACAGCGCGCAAAAGTGAAGCAGGCTGAGAAAAAAGGCATTAAAAAAGAGCTGAAAAATATACAGGCGATCGGTATTCCTGGGTTGGAAAGCGGATTGCCCGTCTATATTTCAATTCCGGAAATCGGGCTGAAGAAAACCTATTATGTAGATACGGACCGCCATGAATTCCAAGGAACAAAACATACCATGACGATTGATGTCACGGAGAAAAATTCACTTCCGGAGGGGACATCCTGATGAGATTAAGTGATGCCATTAAACATTTAGCCGTCGGAGCGGTTGACGCCGAAGCGCCGGTGGAGCTGATGCCGGCCGAAGTGACCTCCGTTTCGCCGCTCGAGCTGAAACTGAAAGATCACGACAAACTTTTGATTCCGTCTGATGCACTCATTGTGCCGAAGCGGCTGAGATCCGGGGGAGAGGATCAGCTCCAGGCGGGTGATCGGGTGATGACCGCCGCTTTAACAGGAGGACAGTCTTTCTTTGTACTGGACAAAATTTAACCGGCATCCGGACGGAGATATACGAGAATATCAGCCTATTAAAGCCGCTTCATCTGCCGAAGAGGGCTTTTTTACATGAACAAATCTAAAAGGAGCGGGTGCAATGGCCCTGACACCGGAAATCGAATTTGAAGATTTGGAGGATGCGAGTGAGGCCGTTGAGACTTCACAAACCTACCGAATTGATTTTGAAAACAACCGGATTACCAATGAACTGATTAACGGACTGGACGCAATCAGACAATTCGTCTATATCGCTCTTCACACAGAACGGTATTCATATTCGGTTTTCAGCCATGATATCGGAAACGAACTTCAGGAAGTGCTTTCAGATCAGAACACGACGGATGCTTATAAAAAAATGGAGATTCCAAGACTGATAGAAGAAGCCTTGCTGTATGATGACCGGATTTTGGCCGTTACCAATTTTGAGATTGAGAAAAAAGATGATGCTTTCATCGTCTCTTTTACCGTTGAAACTGATGAGGGCATGCTTGAGATAGAGGAGGTGCTGGGTGAGGATGTTTGAAGCTCAGACGTTTGACGACATTATGGACAGAATGCTGGCGCGCGTTACGGCGGACATTGATACGAGAGAAGGCAGCGTCATTTACAATGCGCTCGCGCCTGCGGCCGCTGAGCTCGCAAAGTCTTATATTTGGCTGGATACCGTGCTGGAGCTCGTGTTTTCCGATACGGCTCAGGGAGAATTTCTGGACAGGCGTGCTGCTGAAGCGGGAATTGAACGGACACCTGCCACAAAAGCGGTCAGAGCCGGAGAATTCACAGCGGGCATTACCATTCCGCCAGGCTCCCGTTTCTTCGTTGATAACCTGTATTTTCAATATACGGGGGATGGAACGCTTGAATGTGAAACAGCCGGTGAAGCGGGCAATGCCGGCATTTCGGGGCGGAACCTGCTGCCGCTTGATACGATACCCGGGCTTGAGAAAGCAGTCATGCGCGATATATTAATTCCCGGCCGTGAGGAAGAAGATGACAACAGCTTAAGGGCGCGCTATTTTACCCGTGTCCGCCGGGAAGCAGTCAGCGCAAATAAACAGCACTATAAACAATGGGCCGAAGAGGTTGACGGCGTCGGCAGGGCAAAAATCTTTCCGCTTTGGAACGGAGACGGAACGGTGAAAGTTGTCATCACAAATGCGAATTTGGAACCGGCATCAGATATTCTGATCAAAAAAGTAAAGGATTATATTGATCCGGACGAAGGGCAGGGAGAAGGACAGGCGCCGATCGGAGCGGCAGTAACGGTGGAAAGCGCCGTATGGAAAGAAATCGAAATCTCCGCTTCCGTGCTGCCTGAGCTGAACAGCTCGATCGATGACGTAAAAGCGGAGATTGAAAAAGGCGTCCTGAATTTATTTAAGAAAATGGCCTTCGAAGAAAACACCGTCCGTTTATCACAAATTAACAACATCGTTTATAACTCGGCATCCGTCAGTGACTACGCCGATATCAAAATGAACGGTGCGGCGGAAAACCTCGTGCTCAGTGACGTGGAAATTCCTAAACTCAAAGAGGTGAGAGTCCTTGAGCAGACTCGATGAGATGACGGCGTACCTCCCGCCGTTTTTAACCCGATTAAAAGAGATGGCACAACTGCTTGAGGCGGAAGCTCCTGAGTTTGAGCGGCAGAATAACGATATTTTCGATTTGACGGATCAGCTCTTTATTACGACGGCGACATGGGGGCTTGACCGCTGGGAAAAAATATTAAAAATACCGCGGGAATCAGGTGACACGGAGGATATGAGACGGCTCAGGCTGATTTCGAAGATGTCGAATATTCCGCCCATCACACATCAAGCGATCGAGCAGGCGCTAAACCGTTTTTTAAAACATCCGTCAGCTTATGTTCGGATGTTCCCGGGGCAGTATCGTTTTTATGCCGATATCGGGCTTGATGACCTGCAGCACATGAACGAGCTGATTGAAACGCTTGAAAAAATCAAACCCGCTCATTTGGCGTATACACTGAGAGCCGCATTAAACGAAACACTGGAAATCAAAGACCGGGTCATTCTCAACAATCGGAGATACCGAAAAGTCAGTGAACTGAAGGTCGGTTATTCCGTCACACTCAACAATAACGAGGTGGTCTTACCATGATATCAGCCGCTTACAGACAGCGTGCCGCAGCCGATCTGAAAAACAGGATCACGAAAGTGCTGTTAAACGGCAAAGAAACTCCGATTGCGGACATTTCCGTAAAAGATGCCGCAGTCACCGTTCTCACACGCAGAGAAGAAGACGTCAAACACATTGAAACCGTGCAGATGCTTGACGAAACAGGAAGCGTCATTACAGAACGAAAAACAAATTTAGATCTCAGCAATAACAGAACGCTTGATTTAAGATTTACCTTTGAGGTGGTGTAACGATGGCTTACGAAGAAAAAACAGACTGGCTTCCGGACGATCCGATTAATGAAGATGATGTCAACCGCTGGGAAAAAGGCATAAAAGACGCCCACACGGCTCTGGCGGCCCATAAAAACGACATGAACAACCCGCACAAAACGACAAAGGCGCAAATCGGTCTCGGAAACGTGGACAACGTCCAGCAGGCAGCAAAAAAAGATTTCGACCGGCACAATCAAGATCTGGACCGGCATGTGACGAAAGAAGAGCGGGCTGTTTGGAACGGTGCTCAGCTTTCTAAAATCACAAAAGATAATGGCTCCGCTTTTATTGATATCTCTGACGGACAGGATTTTCATCAGATCGCTGCCAGCCAGAATAAGACCTTTACTTTCTCAGCAGCTGCAACTGGAATAAATACACCGCCTAAACCGTCAGAGGGTATATACCTTTATTCTTCAAAGAATAACGGAGAGGCGGCCGCTTTCTCAGATGACGGGGGATTTTGGAGAAAAACACTGAAAAACGGCATCTGGACGGAATGGATGCCATTTGAAACAGCTGCCGGAGCACAAGCAAAAGTAAATGAGCATGCCGACAAAACAGATCTTCATGTAACCAAATCTGACAAAGACAAATGGAATGCAGGGCAGTTATTCAATCTGACTGACAATGACGGGAATGCTAAAACGGTAACGGAAACAAACTTAGACAATATAAAAACGTCCGGCATCTACTATATATCAGTTCAGCATACGGAAAATAAGCCTGCGGAATACGGACAATTAATTGTCATGCAAAGAACCCGCGGAGCATCACCGACTTTTGTCCAAATGTTTATAGACACAGTGGCCGCCGGAAATCCCATATACGTCCGAAGTTTCAGCACTAAAGGCGTATGGTCGGAATGGAGCCAACAAGAAACAGATTCAGGCTCTCAAGCAAAAGTAGACGCTCACGCCAATAAAAAAGATATTCATGTCACACAGGCGGATAAAGATATGTGGAACGGCGCACAGCTTTCGAAAATAACAAACGATAACGGCGGCTATCTTCTGACAATTGGTGATGATGATAACTTTCTTGAAAAATCGTTAAAAACGGCAGGGCGTTCGGCACCTTTTATTCAACCGGCAAAGCGGCAAACAGTCCGAGCAACGCTTCAACCCGCGGCATGTTTCATTTTACCTCTCTTGACAGTGAGGGGAAAGGAACGTTTGGGTATGTCATTGCCGTCGATTATAAAAATAATATGTTCACGAACTATTTGGATTTGAACTTGGGCTGGCAGGGCTGGCGTCGCCTCGTTACCGAACTTGATACTGAGAATGTACCTTGGATAAATGTTCCTTATAAAAATGGGGCTAAATCAGGAGACAGGCCGCTTCAATACCGCAAAGTGGGAAACACCCTTCACCTGAACGGACACGTTCTTACGGACAGAGAAGTGGTGTTCGGGAGTGTGCCGTCCTCTTGTGCGCCGGCCAAAGGCGTTGTGACTATGGTTGCAGCCAGCGGCACCACCGGTTACAGCAAATTTATTATCTATTCTAATGGAGATATGAAGCTGACGGGAATTATGGCCAATATAGAAAATAACGTGAACGGCTATTATATTGACCTTGTTTTGGCACTCACGTAAAGGAGCGAGAATATGAAATTAATATTTCCGTATGACAATGACAACATTTATACAGGCACTCCGGTTGAGCTTTATCCGGATTCTGAGACAGGAGATTATATGATGCCGCCTAACGCTGCGGACTTTCCGCCGGAAATAAACGGCGAAGGCATGTGGCGCCCATTTTTTGATGAAGAGAAACATGAATGGGTGGAAACCGCTGACGAAGCATATAAAGAGAGCTTAAAAAAAGATACGGCTCCCGATTCAAACCAGCTTGCGGGCCTCGGCGGACAGCTGGCGAATGAGAAATTGGCCAGAAAAGCAGCCGAACAAGCGCAGCAGTCACTCGGCAGGCAATTAGCGTCTTTAAAACTGGAACTCTTACACGTAAAAGGAGAATGAAAAAATGAAAAAGCTTAACTTTTGGGTTTACGCCTTGTTTTATGAGTGGGCCTCAACAGAAATGGTAAAACAGGCTATGGGCTATGATGACTGCTCTGCCGAAGATCTGGCTGAAGGTGTGGCCGCGAAGTATGTCACACCTGAGGAATTTCAAGAAATAACGGGTGAAACATACGAAGACTATAAAAATGCTGTGTCATAAGCCAGACGGCTTTTTTTATTTGTCATTTTTAATAAATGAGAAAAGGAGGACGGCCGATGAAAAAGCATCCATTTGAATTTCCCGCCGATCAACTTGGCAGGCCCGGCGCTGTAAAAGCTTATCGCGGTAACAAAAACGATTATGTCACACCGGTTGCTGATTTGTCCGGAATGGCAGAGCTTCTTACCAATACGCCGCTAGAAGCGATTGAAGTTTACAGTCAATTCGGACAAGACCGTTTAGGAGCCGTCTTAATAAACAGAGCACAGGGGTGGGCTTATTCGGACCGCAGCGGAACTCTTTTTATCGAAGAGAGCGAGGATAACAATTCGTGGACAGCTTCACATTCTGTCGCAGTAAAAGGCGGAGTGCTGACCGCTTCGGGGTGGGTCTGCCTGACAAAAAGATATTACCGGTTCCGTTTTGAAAATGGAAATCAAAAACAGTCCGAATTTGTTTTATACCAATCTGTCGGTTCGGGCGGTGATATGGCGTTTTCATATACTGACGTGATTTTTCATGAAAATGCAGCAGAGGCGGGCGTGGGAAGTATCTTCTCAGCGGGCGCTTGGAAAAAACTTCTCGTCGAAATCACCGGCACGGCTGAGTCGGGCCATGTCGCGTTTTGGGGGAGATCCATCTCGGGAAAAAATGTGCCGATCAGAGGAATCAGGTCTGATGACGGGACATCAGCCGCCGGTACGTCAGGCACAGAAGAAGTGTGGTCATTTGATATTGCCGGCTTTAAGGAAATCGTCATGGAAATCAAAAGCATTTCCGGCGGGAGCCTTTCTGTCAAAGGCACGGCATTTTCTTAAGAATGAAGCTTCCGAAGGGAGGTGAGAACAATGTAAGAGGGGGGAGCGGAAGTGCTTCTGGATGAACAAGCGGTGCAAAAAGAATTCGCAGGCATCAAAGGTGAACAAAAGGTGCTTGAACAGCGGGTAGCCGCATTAGAGCGGGTATCAGACCGGCAGGATCAGCAAATCATGACGCTGAATGAAAAACTGAACAAAATTGACGAAAACACAACATGGATTAAGCGGACCATTACAGGAGCGATCGTGACAGCAATCTGCACGGGCGTCATTGGCGGAGCCATCGCCATCATGTACAATCTGCTGCAAAAGTAAGGGGGAAACCGATATGAAATTCGCGGACAAAGGCACGGTCGTCAGGACAGTGCTTCTTTTGCTTGCTTTATTGAATCAAACTTTGCTGATGTTCGGCAAATCGCCGCTGAATATTCAGGAGGACCAGGTCAGCCAGCTTGCAGATACGCTGTATGCCGCCGGGTCGGCCGTTTTTACAATCATAACGACTGCCGCCGCCTGGTTTAAAAACAATTATGTTACAGCAAAAGGGAAAAACAGCAGGCTTTATTAAAAATAAACAATTTATCGAAATAGGAGAGATGAGAATATGGTAAAAATCACACAGGATTTTATCCCGGCAGGAAACAATAACCGCCCAGGCTATGCAATGACACCGATTTACATTACGGTGCACAATACAGCCAATACCGCAGTCGGAGCTAACGCCAAAAGTCACGCAAGCTATGTGAAAAATCCCGATACACCGACAAGCTGGCATTTCACAGTCGATGATACGGAAATTTATCAGCATCTTCCGCTGAACGAAAACGGCTGGCATGCCGGTGACGGAAACGGGGACGGCAACCGTAAATCCATCGGTATTGAAATTTGTGAAAACGCAGACGGCAACTTTTCACAGGCCGTGGCAAACGCCCAATGGCTCATCCGCACATTAATGACGTCGCACGGCATCCCGCTTGCGAATGTCGTTGCGCACAAGCATTGGTCAGGAAAGCTTTGTCCGAGAAGACTGCTGGATACATGGGATGAGTTTAAAGCGGGAATCGGTTCTGAGGAAAGACAGACGTATACCGTCCAAAAAGGAGATACGCTGTCGGCGATCGCGCGGAAATTCGGCGTCAGCGTGGCCGATCTGCAGAAATGGAATAACATCGCTGACCCGAACCTGATTAAAGTCGGACAAGTGCTGATCGTCAGCCCGCCGGTTGAAGCACTGTATTCTCTTCCGGACGAGGTGATCAAGCTGACAGAGCCGTACACGTCCGGTGAAAAGGTATACCAGGTGCAAAACGCGCTCGCCGCGCTTTATTTCTATCCTGAAAAAGGAGCTGTCAATAACGGCATTGACGGTATCTACGGTCCGAAAACGGCAGATGCCGTGGCCCGCTTCCAATCTGTAAACGGACTGACGTCTGACGGCGTCTACGGTCCCGCTGTAAAAGCGAAAATTCTGATGCAGCTTTAACAAAAAAGGCTGAGTCCCGTTCACATTGCGGGATTCAGCCTTTTTTCTTTTTTAACCGGTTCAATAGCCCGAGATTCCTCGCCCGCATCCTCAGCGAATAAGCGGAAAGCCCGAAGCGTCCGTAATCCACAAACTTTACACGCCTGACAATTTTCTTCACATCATCACCTGTCGCATCTCTTTGTTGGTTTTATTATATGAAAGATAAGGAAAAAAGGAATAAGGACAAGAGCCGTGTCTCCTGTCCTTAGTGTAATCAAGCTTTTTTTTGTTTATACTTGTCAATCAGCCGCTCGTTTTCTTTGAAAATTCTGGCGGTATGAGGG
The DNA here is from genome assembly GCF_000411595.1 of Paenibacillus lentimorbus NRRL B-30488. Classification (NCBI taxonomy): domain Bacteria; kingdom Bacillati; phylum Bacillota; class Bacilli; order Caryophanales; family Paenibacillaceae; genus Paenibacillus; species Paenibacillus lentimorbus. The sequence continues at coordinate 12,958 of NZ_ANAT01000023.1, forward strand.
CTGACCTGGTAACTTGCGATACTTGTCATTGAACGTTTTTTAAACATTTTGAACGGTTTCGCTCTTTGTTCCGGCTGCCCGTTTTGAAATGCCTGCTCCATTTAACCGTCACCTTCCTCTTCTATTGGCAGCATTAAATCATAAATGCTCGTTAGCGATGTGAAAAGCAAATAATCGAATTCCGTCAACAGGTTTTCCGACGTGAGTTTGATCACGTAATGGCGGTTCTGGACTGTAAACGGAATAAGCACAAGCCTGCCTTTTTGATCATAGTAGACGTCTTTACGGTTAAGACGGGACTGAACGTCCGCCGCATCAGGCATATGCTCCGTCAAGCGATCCTTATCCGATTGTGCGGAATAGTCGCACAAGGAAGCCGTGACATTCATTTTTTCTCCATAAGCTGCCAGCAGTCTGCTGATGCCTTCCGCATAAGCTTCTGTACTTCCATAATATACATGGATCGGTTCATTTTTCAACAGATATTGATAGGTTTTCAGTTTTTCAAGATAGGAGTGAAGCATTTCGTTATTTTCTTCTAAAATTTCCCGCGTATCCGTCTCTAATTCATTGCCGGCGAGCTTTTTGATATACGCGCTCAAAAAGATAAACGCATCAATAAGGGCAAAGCAGACGGCAACAATCAAATATTGTCTCCATGCGGCAAAGAGCGATTCGGGATCATATGTCCAATAGACCATGGCGCCTACTACAAATAGTAAATACCACGTTTTACGGATGGCAAACATTTTTTCTTTTACCTTTGCCTCATACCGCCAGGATGCGTACACATATAAAATGAGTGCGGCCGCCATCGTCCACACCATGATCTGAAAAAACAAAAGCATGAGCATCCCTCACAATTCGAAAAATGGTCTGCTATGTTCATTCTATGTCATGACATCATTTTCCTGTCACAAAAAAAACCGCTTCTGTAAAGAAGCGGATGTCATCAGAAAAAGAGATCTAAGATGAAAAAGGCGATGGCGCCGAGAGTACCTGCAATCGGCAGGGTGATGACCCATGTAATGAGCATCCGTTTAGCCGTTCCCCAGTTTACGCCTTTTACGCGGTGGGAAGCACCCACACCGAGAATGGAAGACGAAATGACGTGCGTCGTGCTGACAGGGAGATGAATAAACGTGGCCCCGAAAATAATGGCTGCGCCGGTTAAGTCGGCAGATACGCCGTTTACCGGACGGATTTTCATAATTTTTCCGCCGACGGTTTTAATGATTTTCCAGCCGCCGATGGATGTGCCGAGACCCATTGCCAGGGCACAAGAGAGCTGCACCCAAAAAGGAATGGCATCACTTTTATGTAAATTGGCCGTCATAAGCGCCATCGTAATGATACCCATCGCTTTTTGCGCGTCGTTCGTTCCGTGTGTATAGGACTGAATGGCAGCCGTCAAAATCTGCACTCTGCGGAAGCGTTTATTTGTTTTCGCCAGATTGCTGTCTTTAAAAATCAGCTTCACGATCGAATATACGATAAAGCCGAGAACAAAGGCGATAATCGGCGATAAAATAAGTGCTTCGATAATCTTAATGAACCCTTTATAATTAAGCGTCGCAAAACCTGACGCTGCAATGGCCGCTCCGGCGATCGCTCCGATAATCGCATGTGAAGAGCTGCTCGGAATGCCGAAATACCATGTGATCAAGTTCCAGGCGATTGCGGCGAGTAGAGCCGCAAGAATGACAACTGACCCGTTGTCTAATGTATAAGGATTCACAATGTCCTTCGTAATGGTTTTCGCCACACCGGTAAATGTCATCGCTCCGAGAAAGTTCATGATGGCGGCCATGACGATTGCGTGCCGCGGCTTCAGCGCTTTTGTCGAAACTGAGGTGGCGATTGCGTTTGCGGTATCGTGAAATCCGTTAATGAAGTCAAATACCAAAGCGCATATGACAATTAATATCGTTAAAAGTAATAGAGTATCCATTATAACCCCTCGTTACGCGTTTTTCATAATAATGGTTTCAAGGTTATTGGCAACGCTTTGGCAAGAGTCGGCAATTTCCTCAAGCGTTTCGTAAATCTCGCGGTACTGAATCACTTTAATCGGATCGGTTTCTGTGCCGAACAGATTTTTTAATGATTTACGGTGCAGGTTATCACAGCTGTGCTCGTATTCCTTAATTTTAATGGCGTGAGGGTGAATGTCCTTCAATCGGTTTTCTGCAAGCAGCTCAATCGTGATTAAAATTTCCTTCGCGCACTCTCTGATGTATCCGCTGAACTTATCGATATGCTCATCTGAAGAAGTGATCGAGAAAATCTCCATCATTGCTGAAAAATGTTCGATTCCGTCAAGCACGTCATCGAGGCTGTTTGTCAGCTCAAGGATGTCTTCACGTTCAATGGGAGTGATAAAAGCTTTGTTCAGCTCTTTAATCATGACATGAACATGATTATCTCCTTTTGTTTCAAACTCTTTTAACGTATCGGCAAATTCCTTTAAAGTCGTCTGGTTCGTCACTTTAAAGTTGACAAAGTATTCTGCGGTTTCGTCTATGTTTTTTGCGATTTCTGTTAAAAGGAGTGAGAACTTATCTTTTTTCTTTTTATCATTAAAAACCCTCCATTGTTTGAATGAGACAATGCACACATCAAATTATTATATAGCCTTTTGTCGAAAAAAACAGATAAAGTCGAAAAAAACGCCTCTTGATTTTTTCGTAAAAACGTGTCTCATCCTGTTTTTCTTATGTTACCCACTTCGCCAAAAAAACGTAACATACTTCGAATTCAGACATCTTGCTTAAAAAGTATAACAAAAGATGTGAATTTGCTGTCAACTTTTGCACGTGATTTTGCCAGAAAAAAAACGGCTCCCGTAAAAGGAACCGTTTTTGTCAGTTTTTTCTGCCGTTTTTCAGCCAAAAATAAAGCGGCAGCCCGGCGAGGCCGATCAAGAGGGACAGCGCGCAGCTCAGTGTATCTGTAATGATCGTGCTGATCAGCACAAACAGTGAACCCGCGATGGCCAAAACAGGAATGATCGGATACAAAGGCACGCTGTAGGCGCGCGGTTTTCCTCCGCTTTTTTTTCTGAGGATAAACACGGCGAAAAAAAGCCATGACGTAAAAAATATAAATCATGAAAATAGAGATTTCAGACAGCTTATCGGGATTGCTGGCGATCATGAAAATAATGGCCAGCGCGATCTGAAATGACACGGCAATCCACGGGGTGCGGAATGTCGGATGCACCCGCGAAATCTGTCCGGCAAACGGCAGCTGTTTCCGTTCCGCCATCGCAAACGAGACACGCGGAAAAGCGAGAATCTTTCCGTTTAAACAGCCGAAGATGCTGACGATGATTCCGACGCTGATCAATTTTCCCCCGATGTCGCCAAACAGCATTCCGGCAGCGGTGCCGGTCGCATTTTCACCGAGTTTGACGATGTCGGTCGCAGGAAGAATGTGCAGCAGCGCAAAGTTAATGAAAAGATAAATGGCGGTGACGACCAAGAGTCCGCCCGTCATCGCTCTCGGGAGCAGCTTTTCCGGATTTTTCATTTCGCCGCCGAGTGCCGCAAGCAGAATCCATCCGTCATAAGCAAACAAGGTGGCCAGTATGGCAGCGCCGAAATTCATTTCCGACATGCTGCTTGTGACAGCTGTGAAAATATGCTGATCGCCTTTCCAAAGGCCGAACACGATCATGCAGATAATCGGAATCAATTTGCCGACAGTCGTAATTCCCTGTACGATGCCGCCATATTTCGTTCCGATAATGTTAATGATGCTTAAAAATAAAACGGCTGAAATTCCGATCAATTTAGACCAGCCGGAATCCCAATTGAACAAGTGCGCCATCAAAGAGCCGAAATACAAGCCGATTGCTCCGATAATGGCGGGGCCGTAAATGATAATTTGAACCCATCCGCACAAAAAGCCCCAAAATTCGCCGTACACTTCTTCGAGATATGTATAAAGTCCGCCCGTTTTCGGAATCTGAGTGCCGATTTCCGCAACGGTCAAGCCGCCGGCAAGCGTCAAAATGCCTCCTAACAGCCACGCGATAAGCGCGGTTTTCGCATCACCGGAGTAGGCAAGCACGGCGCCTGGTTTCATAAATACGCCGGAACCGATGATGGTGCCGATAACAAGTGAGAGGGCGATGGTAAGGCCGATCTCTTTTTTAAGTCCGTTCTCTTCAATCTGCATATCCTTTCCCTCCAGATGTAAAATCGTCATGCTGAAAAAACTATTTTCCATATTGTAAACCCTAATTGCTGAAACACGAATAAAATAAATTTTCTGATTTTGGTGTTTTGCCTAAAAGAGAGAGGTTTCTGCTTTTGAGAAGGAAAAAATTCGGTTTTAAAAGCGAACATTAATGGTTTTTTAATTTCAAAAGTTCGTTATTTTGAGAGCGGTAGTCTGCAGACCGTCTGTGAAGCAGATGGGTTGACTTTACGATCCGGATAACATAAATTGTATATATAAAATATCTCGAAATCGAGATAATCGACTGGAGGATAATATAATGAAAGTTAATGGAATACACCATGTATCAGCATTGACGGCTGATGCGCAGAAAAATTTAGATTTTTATCGAAATATCCTGGGGCTGAAGCTTGTGAAAAAATCGGTAAACCAGGATGAACCGACGATGTATCACTTATTTTACGGTGATGAATCAGCCAATCCGGGATCGGAATTGACGTTTTTCGAGATTCCGCGGATCGCGCCGTTCCATGCGGGGACAAACAGTATTTCTTCAATCGGCCTGCGTGTTCCGGATGCACAAGCGCTTCAATATTGGAAAAACGATTTGAAGAGCATCAGGTCTCTCACAGTGAGATCGTGAAAATAGCGGGCAGGGACACACTCGCTTTTCAGGATCATGAAGGACAGCGGCTTGTGCTGACAGCTGACGAAAAAGGAAAAGACATCGGTGAAGCGGTGAAGCAAAGCGGCATACCGGAAGAATATTCTTTCCGCGGTCTTGGTCCCGTTGAATTGACCGTCCCGTACGCAGAACCGACGCTGCGTGTGTTAACCGATGTGCTGGGCTTCACTGAAATCGGGAAAGAAACACATGAAGACCGGGGCACGGTTACGGTGCTCGAATCCGGAAACGGTGGCGCGCGTACAGAAGTCCATCTCATTGAAAGAAACGATCTTCCGCGCGAGCGTCCTGGAAAAGGCAGCGTGCACCATGTGGCCTTCCGTGTTCAGAATGAGGAGGAGCTTGCTTTATGGCACCGCATCATTACGAAAGAAGGTTTCAGCAACTCAGGCATTGTAGAGCGTTATTATTTCAAAGCGCTGTACTTCCGGGAACCGAACGGAATTCTGTTTGAATTGTCAACGGACGGTCCTGGATTTATGGTTGATGAAAAACCTGAGGAGCTAGGCAAAACGGTTGCGCTCCCGCCTTATCTCGAACACCGCCGTTCTGAAATAGAAGCGCGGCTGAAACCGATTCAGTAAATCAGAAATAATGACAGATGCCTCCCGGCTTGACGGGGGCATCTTTTTTTTTGCTTTTTTACCCGTTTTGTCATTCTTTTTACCTATTTGTAAACGGCAAAATAATTGTCTTTGTTTATTAATAAATTTTTCACATTTGGTTGTTACACTTGTTCAAAGTTAAACAAAAGGAGTGAAAACACAGGTGAAAATGAAAAAACGCGAGATAGACGCGGTCTTAATCCTCATTTTACTCGCTTCCGCATTCTTGAATATGTACAACATCTGGAATGACGATACGGTGAATCCTTATTACACCGCAGCGGTAACGAGTATGCTTCAAAGCTTTCATAATTTCTTTTACGCTTCATTTGACGCAGCCGGATTTATCACGGTAGATAAACCGCCTGTTACATACCAGATTCAAACGATCAGCGCGCTGATATTCGGTATGCACGGGTGGAGCGTCATCCTGCCTCAGGCATTGGCGGGGGTAGGTTCAGTTCTATTCATGTACTTATTAATAAAGCCGACGTTCGGAAAAACGGCGGCGCGCATCGCTTCGTTTGTCATGGCGTGTACACCGATTGCTGTAGCCGTAGCGCGCACAAACAATGTTGATGCGTTGCTGGTCTTTTTCCTCTTGTTCGCCACATGGCTTCTCTTTAAAGCGATTCGAAAAGGAAAACTGATCTGGCTTTTGGCGGCATTTTTTGTCGTCGGAGTAGGCTTTAACACAAAAATGCTTCAGGCTTATATGATCTTACCGGCCTTCTTGCTGTTCTATATGATGGCGGCAAATACCACGATTAAGAAAAAAATCATTTCACTGGTAAGCGCGCTGGCCGTATTAGCAGCCGTTTCATTGTCATGGCCGCTCATTGTTGACAATATTCCTGCCGGCAAAAGGCCATATGTCGGAAGCAGCCAGACAAACTCCGTATTGGAATTGGCTTTCGGATATAACGGGATTCAGCGGCTGACGGGGCAAAGTTCCGCCGGCCAGGGCGGGCCCGACGGAAACGCATCGAAAGAGATGTCTTCTTCCGGCGGTTCTTCACAAATGCAAAAACCGCCTGGACAGTCTTCAAGCAGCAGTTCATCAAGCGGAGACAAATCACAAACCGGCAGTATGACGGCACCTCCATCTAACGGCCAAATGCCAAGCGGCGGTCAAGGAGGCCCTCCAAGCGGCGGAGACGGCGGCAAAGGCGGTCCTGGCGGAGGAAAAAGCGGTACAGGCACCGGCTCGAAAATGCAGTCAGGGTCAGGAATGTTCGGTACGGGAACACCCGGTCCGCTGAGACTCTTCCAACAAGAATTATCCGATCAGATCAGCTGGCTCCTGCCGTTTGCGATTTTTGGATTGGCCGGTTTAGTGATCGCCGGGGCGAGAGAAAGAAGAAGATTATCTGCAGAACAGAAGGAAACGATCTTTTGGGCAGCGTGGCTTGTGCCGATTGCCGGATTCTTCAGTGTGGCGGAATTTTTCCACCATTATTATCTCATTATGCTGGCGCCTCCAATCGCTGCTCTTACCGGTGCGGGATGGGTCGCCCTCGTTCATCTGTACCGCGAGCAAACAGGCTGGAAAACTTGGCTTCTGCCGGCCGCTATTTTTGTGACAACCGGATTTGAGCTGTTTATCCTTAGAAACTACAATGATCAAATCGGCGCGGGCTGGAGCATCGGAGCAGGTGTTATCGGCGCAGTGGCTGCAATCGCCCTGTTCGTGTTCAAACAGCGTCAAAAACCGCTCAGTTACTATGTTTCACTTGCAGCCCTTCTCGTCTTGATGGGGATGCCGATTTATTGGGCGAGCACACCGCTTCTGTACGGAGGCAACAGCTCATTGCCTGAAACAGGCCCTCAGCTTGCGTCAGCAAGCGGAAAAGGCATGGGAATGGATAACGCATCTGTCAATACAAAACTGATCAACTATTTAGAGAAGCATAACGCCGGAGCAGACTATCTATTTGCTACAACCGATTCCAACACAGCGGCGCCTTACATTATAAAAACGAAAAAAGCGGTCATGGCGATCGGCGGATTCAGCGGGTCTGACCCGGCCATTACGCTGACTCAATTTAAAAAGCTCGTAAAAGAAGGGAAAGTAAAATACTTCTTAACATCCGGAATGGGCAAAGGCGGAAACAACGATATTGTTGAATGGGTTGAGAAAAACGGAAAGAAAGTATCTTCAGACAAATGGCAATCAAGCACAGATCAGAAAACGAAAAATCATGATGCAGCTGATACAAAAAGCAGCAAGGTCGCGGGTAAAAACAGCCGGATGAGCGGCGGGCCGGGCGGAATGAATCAGTCAGCTTCACTATACGAACTTCAATCTGATGAATAGGAGGAAAAAACATGAGCAGACATATTCAATATTCAATAGTCGTCCCGGTTTATAACGAAGAACTCGTCATTCAGACAACCTATCAGCGCCTGAAAGAAGTCATGGATCAAACAAAAGAGCATTATGAATTGATCTTTGTTAATGATGGAAGCAAAGACCGCAGTATTGAGATTTTAAGAGAGCAAAGTCTGATTGATCCGAGAGTGAAAATTATTGATTTTTCCAGAAACTTCGGACATCAGATCGCGATCACAGCGGGCATGGATTATGCAGAGGGGAATGCAATCGCCGTCATTGACGCCGATTTGCAGGATCCTCCTGAATTAATCCTTGATATGATTGAGCAGTGGAAAGAAGGCTACGATGTGGTGTACGCCGTCAGAACGAAACGAAAGGGAGAAACCTTTTTCAAGAAACAGACGGCCTCTCTGTTTTACCGGCTGCTGCGGAGCGTGACTGATATTGATATTCCGCTCGACACCGGAGATTTCCGCCTGCTGGACAGAAAAGTCTGTGATGAGATGAAAAGATTAAAAGAAAAAAACCCTTTTGTCAGAGGACTCGTCAGCTGGGTCGGCTTTAAGCAGACTGCTGTAGAATATGAACGAGATGAGCGGCTTGCGGGGGAAACGAAATACCCGCTTAAAAAATGCTGAAGCTTTCCATGGACGGGATCACAACGTTCTCTCATAAACCGCTCAAGGCGGCAAGCTATGCGGGAATGCTCATGTCCGGAGCGGGTTTTCTCTATATGTTTATCGTTTTATACATGAAGCTTTTTACAGACAGCACCATTACGGGCTGGTCCTCTCTGATTGTGATACAGCTGTTATTCAGCGGCATCGTTCTATTAATGCTCGGAATGATCGGCGAATATATCGGAAGGATTTATGACGAAGCAAAAGACCGTCCGCTCTATATCGTGCAAAAAGCGTACGGTATGAAAAACGAAAAGATTTATCGGGACCAGCATATGTCTTAACAAACACCCTGTCCGGCCAGCGGACAGGGTGTTTTTATGTAAAATAAAAACCGCGGGATGACAGAATGTCCCGCGGCTTTTTTCATTCATCTGCGGCCGGTCTGGGTGTGCAGAGAGCGCATGATCAGTCCGGTTCCCGAAAGGTTCAGTAAAATGCTTGCACCAAGCGTCATTCCCCAAGCAGCATTTTGCTGAGGAAGCTGAATGCTCAGCTGCAGCAAGATCAGGCCGGTAACGACCAGCAAAAGTCCGGTTTGTTTCATGTGTATGTATCCTCCTTTGTACACTGAGTCATACGGCTGATCTAGGCCTAAAGTTTCAGCTGTATATAAAAAAATCCAAGGCGGCTGCCTTGGATTTTTGTTAAGAAGAGGTTTCTTCTTTTTGAGTCAGTTTCATTTTTTTCGTCATTTCCTTGCCGTTTCTGATAATCTTCACGTCAACGGTGCTGCCGACTTTCGTATTCTTGTAGAGAATATTGCGAAGTTCGCTGCCCGTGTCAGTTTCTTTCCCTTTTAAGCTGATAATGATGTCTTCTGCTTTTAATCCGGCTTTGGCAGCAGGGGATCCCTGCGCCACTTCGCGAATGTAAACCCCTTTATTCAGCTGTTTGCCGAAGAGGCCGAGTGTGCCTTCCTGATAGTTTTGCGGCACTTGTTCCAAGTCGATCATGCTCACGCCGATATAAGGGCGCTCCACCTGTCCTTTCGTGAGAAGCTCTTCGGCGATCGGTTTTACATCGTTGCTCGGAATGGCAAAGCCGATGCCTTCTACATCATTTTCGCTGATTTTCATGCTGTTGATGCCGATGATTTTGCCGTCTGTATTCAAGAGCGGTCCGCCGCTGTTTCCGGGATTGATGGCGGCATCGGTTTGGATGACGTTGATGCTTGACTCACCGGCTGACGTGGAGATCGAGACGGTTCTGTTTAAGCCGCTCACGATGCCCTGTGTGACGGTGCGGGAAAGGTCTTTTCCGAGCGGATCACCGATGGCGATGACGGATTCACCCGTTCTGAGAGCGGATGAGCTGCCGAAGCTTGCCGTTTTTGTTACGTGTTTATCACTGATTTCTAAAACGGCCAAGTCTGTCAGAGAGTCGCTGCCGACGAGTTTAGCTGTTACATCGGTGCCGTCATATAATGACACTTTAAGGGAAGAGGCACCTTCGACCACGTGGTTATTCGTAATGATATACGCTTTGCCGTTTGCTTTCTTAAAAATAACGCCTGAACCCGATCCCGTTTCCGCATCATCACCCGACGAATTAGAGTTTGAATCCGAGCTTGATCCGAATCCGAATAAATCGGAACTGCTTTGCTGCTTTTGCAGATTGGTGATTCCGACAATCGCCGGTGAAATGTCTTCCACCATATTCGAAATGCTGCTTGAATTTGCCGATGAGCTGTTTGCCGATTTGCCGCTGCCGGATTCAGAAGATGTCTGCTTAGCGGTTACCGATGACGTTTCCTGAGCGGGAGCCGGATTGGAAGTATCTTGAGTCTGATGGTCTCCAAGCGGCGTAAATGTATAGATGCCGAGGGCGAGCCCTCCGCCGATCACTCCGCCGAGAAGCGGTCTGAACCAGCCGAAGCTTCGTTTTTTCTTGTCCTCGTCCGGCGCGGAATATCCGGCCGGCTGCGGGTGTTCTTTTACTAAAAGGACTTCCTGTTCTTTTTGGTCTGTCCGATTTTCATCACGATAGTTATCCATCATGTTCACTCCGTTTCTCTATTTCATCATAGCATGATTTGCCTATTATTACTGACTCCATCTTAAACAAAAAGTGTGGGATAATAATGAAAAGATTGTGGGAAATTGTGAAAAAGACGAAATCGGACGGCGGCGCTTTATATTGACAATTTCCATCGGATTTGAAATAATAATGAGATATTATGTTCAATCCTTCACATGAAAAGATATGAAAAAATTCTGTCAAGCTAATGGGGGAAATCTGTTAGCTTTTTCACTTTGTCAAATAGTAAGAAAGGAGCTGTCAAATGAAAGAAAAACATCACTGGATCATTTCTCTGCTTGCTGTGCTGGCGGTCGGGCCGGGGCTGATGTCGAATACGGCTCTTTCGGCTGTCCAAAGCCTTGTCCGGCAGACGGTCGGCGGGGAAAACTTTGACTCTTTTCATCCGATTATTATCGGTAATATGGCATTTGCCTTATTCGTGCCGGCGGGGCCGTATTTAAGAAAAAGATTCGGCTCCCGGCCTGTCTATATGATTTCGATGGCCGCGGGTGTCATCGGAGCGCTGCTTGCTGCTGTGACAAATGATATTTATCCGCTCGCCGCGGGCCGTTTTTTACAGGGGGCTGCGGCGGGCACTATGCTGATGATTATGATTCCGATGCTGGTGCTTTCGTTTCCGATTGAACGCCGGAATTACGCATTATTTGTGTTAATCGGCGGATTTTACGGGTCCGTCATTATGGGGACCGTTTTAGGCACGGCGGCGGCAAGCGCCGGCCACTGGCATTGGCTGTTCGGCATTTTTGGCCTGCTGTCTTTTTTCGGCCTCATTTTCAGTTATATGTGGCTGAGGGATGACGCTCATAAAAATACTGAAAAATCTCCATTTGACGGCATCGGTTTTCTGTTAGCGGGTGTATCAGCCGTGCTGACCGCCTATACATTTATTCATCTGCCGAAATGGGGCTTTTCATCATGGCAGACATTGGCGGGATTTGGAGGAAGCATCGTCATTCTCCTGATCTTGCTGATCATGCAGTACAGAAACGAACATGCGCTGATTTCGATTAAACTTATGCTGATTCCAAAGCCGATTTTGGGTGTTTTCATGATCGCTGCGGGCAGTATTTCCATAGCGGTCAGTCTTTCTGCATTTCACGGGGAGCTTCAGACCGCATATCACATGTCACAAACTCAACAGATATTCCTATATGCATGCCTTTTGGGAGGCGTGGCCATCGCCGCTGTTATCAGTGCATTAGCATATGATAAAGTCGGTCCGGGCATGCTCGGCATAACAGGCTCTGTTATACTGGTGTTCGTGAATTTCCAATGGATGACGGCGGATCATCATATACCCCTTATTCTATTTGCGGGGCTTTTCGTGATGCTGGCGGCCGGGACAGGGCTTATCGTGGCAGCCGGACTGATGGGAGCCGCGTTGGGCGGACCGCTTCCGGAACTGGTGAAACGCATGACGGCCGTTCAGTTTTTGAGGCTGTTCATTTATATGGGCGCACCTGTTTTAATAGGGTATTTTACGAAAAGAGATGCTTCCGGCATGCTTCGGGGCGCGCGCGGCACACAATCGCCGCATGACCTGCTGATGGGGACATACAGCGATTTGTTTCTTATTGCTTTCATCTTAAGCTTGCTTTTAGTGTGTTTATCATTTGTCATGAATGCGACCGGCATGGGACATAAGCTGGCGCATAAACCGCATGCCGTCTGTAAGCAGGCGGCTGAAGAGCCTTCGCCGCAGACTCCTGGACCGATCAGGCATCAGGTCATTCCCGATCGCGAATACAGAAGTGCGGTCAGACAGTTTCGGGGTCACCCTATAAACAAAAACGGTATGTAACTTTTTCTACCAGCAAACCCTTTTCCCGGTGAAAAGGGTTTGTTTTTTCCCATAATGGCAGAATGGTATATTGCATGTTTCATCCTTTTTTAATATAATTTGTTAGAATATTCATAATTTAATATCGAAATTTTAAGTAAAAAAGGAGGCATTACATGAAACTGTATCTATCTGTGGATATGGAAGGGATTTCCGGACTGCCTGATGAAACATTTGTCAATTCCCGCATGCACAATTATGAGCGCGGCAGGGTTCTGATGACCGAAGAAGCAAACTGGTGCATCGCAGAAGCGTTTAATAACGGATGCACGGAAGTGACCGTGAATGACAGCCACTCAAAGATGAATAATCTGCTCGCGGAAAAACTTCACCCTGAGGCAGAGCTGATTACGGGGGATGTCAAGCCGTTTTCCATGATGCAGGGGCTTGATGAATCGTATTCAGGTGTGATGTTTATCGGCTATCATGCGAGAGCGTCGATGCCGGGCGTCATGTCGCACAGCATGATATTCGGCGTCCGCCACTTTTACATAAATGATAAGCCGGTCGGTGAACTGGGGTTAAATGCCTATCTCGCCGGATTTTACGATGTCCCGGTCATCATGGCTGCCGGAGATGATTGCGCCGCAAAAGAGGCGGAGGAGCTGATCCCGAATGTGACGACTGCCGCCGTCAAACAAACCATTTCAAGAACTGCGGTCAAATGCCTGTCCCCTCAAAAAGCCGGACGGCTCCTGACGGAAAAAACAGCCTATGCGCTCAAAAATAAAGATAAGGTCAAACCGCTGACTCCGCCTGAAAGACCTGTATTAGGCATTGAATTTGCCAATTACGGACAGGCTGAATGGGCCCATTTAATGCCGGGCACAGAAATCATCCCGGGAACGACAATCGTTCAATTTCAGGCAAAAGACATGCCGGAAGCCTATCAGGCCATGCTCGTCATGACAGAACTCGCCATGAGAACAACATTCTGTTAAAGGGGTGAACGGCATTGCTGCGGTATTTTATCAAACGTTTTATCGCCATGATGATGACCGTCCTCGTCATCACCACTCTGACATTTGTCATGATGAAAGTGATACCCGGCTCGCCTTTTAACGAAGAGCGGGGCACAAACGAAGCGGTCCAGCGAAATCTCGAATCCTACTACCATCTGAACGAACCTCTTATCACTCAATACGCCATCTATCTAAAATCCATTCTTACCTTTGATTTCGGTCCTTCAATCAAAAAACCGTCAGACAGTGTAAACGCCATGCTTGAACGCGGATTTCCCGTCTCCTTCGAGCTTGGGATAACGGCGATCATCATCGCTGTGATTTCCGGACTCGCGCTCGGCATAACGGCCGCTCTCAGGCGCGGCGGCTTTCTCGATTATGCGGCCATGAGCCTTGCGGTGCTCGGGATTTCCATTCCGAATTTTATAATGGCTACGCTGCTGATTCAGCAATTTGCGGTTCATCTGAAATGGTTTCCGGCAGCTACCTGGACGAGTCCCGTTCACATGGTTCTGCCGACTGTTGCGCTTGCCGTCGGTCCCATGGCCATTATCGCGCGGCTGACAAGATCAAGCATGGCCGAAGTGCTGACTCAGGATTACATCCGCACGGCAAAAGCAAAGGGGCTTTCTCCCGTCAAAATTGTGATCAAACACGCATTGAAAAACGCTCTTATGCCTGTTGTGACAGTGCTCGGGACGCTTGCCGCAAGTATTTTAACGGGCAGTTTCGTCATCGAGAAAATTTTTGCCATACCGGGAATGGGCAAATATTTCGTAGAAAGCATCAATCAGCGTGATTACCCGGTCATCATGGGAACGACCGTATTTTACAGTGTGATTCTGATCGTCCTGCTGTTTCTGGTTGATTTGGCATACGGCCTGTTAGATCCGCGCATAAAACTTCATAAGAAAGGGTGACCCTGATGAATCTCCCGCAAGAAACGGTAAAACACACAGAAGTGCCTGATGACTGGTTTCAGCCGGGCGCGGAAAGAAAGGGTGAAACCGAGTCGGTCAAGCGTCCGAGCCTGTCTTACAGTCAGGATGCGTGGCGGCGGCTTAAAAAGAACAAATTGGCGATGGCCGGACTTGTGATATTATGCTGCCTGTTTCTATCGGCTGTGTTCGGTCCGCTGATATCACCGCACAGCGTGACAAGGCAGACGCTCGCCGAGCAGAATCTTCCGCCGTCTTTTTCACACTGGTTCGGAACCGATGAACTTGGCCGGGACGTGTTTACAAGAACGTGGTACGGAGCGAGAATCTCTTTATTTGTCGGTGTGATGGCGGCACTGATCGACTTTTTGATCGGCGTTATCTACGGAGGCGTCGCGGGCTACAAAGGGGGCCGGACAGACAGCGCCATGATGAGAATCATCGAGGTTCTCTACGGATTGCCGTATCTGCTCGTTGTCATTTTGTTAATGGTGCTGATGGGGCCGGGGCTCAGTTCCATTATCGTCGCTCTGACCGTGACGGGATGGGTCGGCATGGCGCGGATTGTCAGAGGGCAGGTGCTGCGGATGAAGCATGATGAACACGTATTGGCTTCGAAAACGTTTGGAGCGAAAACATTTCGGATCATTAAGAAAAATCTGCTGCCGAATACGATGGGAGCCATTATTGTCCAAATGACGCTGACGGTGCCGGCGGCGATTTTTGCGGAATCATTTTTAAGTTTTCTCGGACTCGGCATTCAGGCGCCGTTTGCAAGCTGGGGAGTTATGGCAAATGACGGGCTGCCGGCGATTTTATCAGGCCATTGGTGGCGGCTGTTTTTTCCCGCTTTTTTCATTTCCTTAACGATGTACGCGTTTAACGTGCTTGGAGACGGCTTGCAGGACGCGTTAGACCCGAAACTGAGGAGGTAGGAAAAATGGCGCAGCAAGTTCTTTCCGTTCAAAATCTGCATGTTACTTTTTCAACATACGGAGGCACTGTAAAAGCCGTCAGAGGCGTCAGCTTCGATTTATATAAAGGTGAAACGTTTGCGATCGTCGGTGAATCGGGATGCGGAAAAAGCGTGACGTCACAAGCCGTGATGGGTCTTCTTCCGAAACATTCGGCAAAGATTGAATCCGGAAGCATACAATTTAAACAGAAAGACCTTTGCCGAATGTCGGATCGGGAAATGCGGGGAATCCGGGGGCGCGATATTTCTATGATCTTTCAGGACCCGATGACGGCGCTCAACCCGACTTTGACCATAGGGAATCAGCTTTCAGAAGCGCTGTTGGAACACCGCGCCATGACAAGAAAACAAGCTGAATCCGAGGTTCTTGCCATGCTGGATCTGGTCGGTATCCCGGACTCGAAATCCCGCCTGAAGCAGTACCCCCACCAATTAAGCGGGGGCATGCGGCAGCGGATCGTGATCGCGATGGCTCTGATCTGCGAGCCGGAAATTATGATCGCCGATGAACCGACAACGGCTCTTGATGTGACGATTCAAGCACAAATCCTTGAATTATTTAAGAAGATTCAAAGAAAAACAGGCGTGTCTATTATTCTGATCACGCATGATCTCGGCGTTGTCGCTCAGACCGCCGACAGAGTCGCCGTCATGTATGCGGGGAAAATCGCCGAAATCGGCACGAGGCATGATATTTTCTACCGTCCGGTTCATCCATACACAAAGGGGCTGCTTCGTTCAGTGCCGCGGCTGGATATGGAGGATAGTGAGCTTTCGCCGATTGACGGGACGCCGCCTGATTTATTCGATCCGCCGCCGGGCTGCCCGTTTGCCGCCCGCTGCCCGGACAGGATGATCGTCTGTGAAAAGGTATACCCGGCAACAACCGTGAAATCCAAAAGCCATATCGTCAACTGCTGGCTTCAGGATCACCGTGCAGAGCGGCTGAAGCAGCAGCTGACGGCAGCAGAGGAAAAAGGGGGATTGAAATGAAAAAGAGATGGGCGATCGGTGTGATTGCTGTTGTTTCGTTTGCTCTGATGGGCTGTACAGCCAATGAACAGGCGGGGACAGAACCCGGCAAAGCAAAAGAACAGGGGGGTGAGACGGTGCTGCGGCTCAATAACGAAAATGAGCCGACCTCACTTGATCCGCCGATCGGATTTAATAATGTTTCCTGGCAGCCGCTGAATAACATCATGGAAGGATTGACGAGGCTCGGAAAAGATAATAAGCCCGAACCGGCCATGGCGGAAAGCTGGAAGGTGTCCGCTGATAAGCTGACATATACCTTCAATATCCGTGATAACGCCGAATGGACAAATGGCGATCCCGTCACGGCGGAAGACTTCGTGTACGCCTGGAAGCGGATGCTCGATCCGAAAACGGGCGCATCTTCCGCTTTTCTCGGCTATATGATCAAAGGCGGAGAAGAATTTAACAGCGGAAAAGGCAAACAAGAAGACGTGAAAGTCACGGCAAAGGATAAAAAAACGCTTGTCGTCACATTGGCGGCCCCGCAGGATTATTTTTTGAGCGTCGTGTCCAATCCGGCGTATTTCCCGATTAATGAGAAGGTCGCCAAGGCTGATCCGAGATGGTTCACTGAAGCAAAAACTTTTGTCGGCAACGGGCCGTTCAAACTGACGGAATGGAAGCATGACGACAGCATGACGATGGTCAAAAACGAGACGTATTGGGATAAAAAGACGGTAAAACTGGATAAAGTGACATGGGCGATGGTCAGTGACCGGAATACCGACTATCAGATGTTCCAGTCGGGGGATTTGGATACCGCCTTTGTGCCGGCAGAGCTGAGCGAGCAGCTGATGGGAGGAAAAAATGTCCGCACGTGGGATCAGGCCGGACTCTATTTCTATCGTTTTAACGTTAAAATGGAGCCGTTTCAAAATGAAAAGATCAGAAAAGCGTTCGCGGCAGCGATTGACCAGAAAGAAATCACGGATTATGTGACCAAAAACAGTGAAAAGCCGGCACATGCCTTTGTATCCCCGGGATTTACTCAGCCTGACGGGAAAGATTTCCGCGAAGCGGGCGGCAGTTTACTAACTCCGGATGAATCAGAAGCCAAAAAAACTGCTGGAAAAAGGCATGGCAGAAGAGCATTATGACAAGCTGCCCGCCGTTACATTGACATACAGCACAAAACCGGAGCATAAGAAAATAGCGGAAGCGATTCAGCAGAAGCTCAAAAGTGTGCTCGGTATAGACGTTAAGCTCGCCAATATGGAATGGAACGTCTTTTTAGAAGAGCAGAAAGGACTGAAGTTCCAGTTCTCTCAAAGCTCATTTTTACCGGATTACGCAGATCCGATCAGTTTTCTGGAGGCTTTCCAAACGGATAATTCCATGAACCGCACCGGCTGGGGCAGCGCGGCATACGACGGCTGCATCAAGCAGGCAAAACAGGAAGCCGATGCCAAAAAACGTTTTGCGCTCATGCATAAAGCGGAAAAGCTGCTCATGAACGAGGCTCCGATCATTCCGATTTACTTTTACAATCAGGTGCATCTGCAGAACAGCGGTGTGAAGGGCATTGTCCGGCACCCCGTCGGTTACATTGATCTGAAATGGGCGGAAAAGTCCTGATCTTACAGCGGAAACATATGCCGCTCTTTTGCCGTTAAAGGAGCGGCGTGTTTCACTTTTCAATCCGGAAAGGAGATTGAAAAAGTCATGAACCATAAACCGAAAGCACTGCAAAAAGGCGACACGGTCGGTGTGATTGCGCCCGCAAGCCCGCCTGAGAGCGGGACGCTGCAAACCGCGCTGCTGTTTTTAGAGAATGAGCTTGGCCTTCAAGTGAAACTCGGCCGGGCGCTGAAGACCCGTCACGGCTATTTGGCGGGAGAAGACCGGGCGCGCCTCGATGATCTCCATGACATGTTTAGTGATCAGAATGTCAAAGCGGTGATATGCGCGTGCGGAGGCTTCGGCACGGGCCGCATTGCCGCCGACATCAATTTCGGCTTAATCCGCCGCAATCCGAAAATTTTCTGGGGATACAGCGATATTACGTTTTTACATACCGCCATTCATCAAAATACGGGGCTCGTCACATTTCACGGCCCGATGCTGAGCACGGATGTCGGGCTTGAAGATGCTGATCCCCTGACAAAAGCGTCGTATCATCAGCTTTTTACAGAAACGGAATTCACCTATACGGAGGACATTTCTCCGCTTGAGGTGCTGACAGGCGGAAGGGCCGAGGGAGAGCTTGCGGGCGGCAATCTGTCGCTCATTACATCCACACTCGGCACGCCGTTTGAAATTGATACGAAAGACAAATTGCTGTTTATCGAGGATATTGATGAGGAGCCGTATCAAATCGACAGGATGCTGAATCAATTAAAGATGGCCGGAAAACTGTCAGACGCAGCCGGAATACTGGTCTGTGATTTTCACCAATGCGAACCGAAGCATAAAGAAAAGTCGCTTACTTTAGAGCAAGTGCTGAACGATTACATTGTCAAATCAGGGAAGCCCGCGCTCAAAGGCTTTAAAATCGGCCATTGTTCACCGAGCTTCGCCGTTCCGATCGGAGCCCGCGCAGTTATGGATACGGCGGCCAAAGCGGTAACGATTGAATCGGGGGTTTCCGGAAGGGAGTGATCAGGCGTGAGGATTACAGATATTCAAACGGGACGGATGTCCGTGCCGCTGAAAAAGCCGTTTAAGACCGCTTTGCGCACGGTTTACAATGCTGAATCGGTCATTGTGAAGCTCACTTTTGACAACGGTCTGACCGGCTGGGGCGAGGCGCCGCCGACGGTTGTTATTACAGGCGACAGCACGGACGGTATTGAAAGCGCCGTCCGCGATGTGCTGAAGCCTGCTCTCTTGGGGCGGAGCCTTTCCGGCATGGAAGCTGTTTTGTATGATATCAGCCGGCTGTTGGAAAGAAATCAAAGCGCAAAAGCCGCGGTGGATATGGCTGTATATGACGGATGGGCGCAAATGCACGGACAGCCGCTTTACCGGCTTCTCGGAGGCTATCGGAATACACTGGAAACAGATTTTACCGTCAGCGTCAATTCTCCTGAGGAGATGGCGGGGGATGCAGACCGCTATGTGAACAAGGGATTTCATATTTTAAAGATAAAAGTCGGCATAGGTGACATATCGGACGATGTTGCCCGGATTCAGGCGATCAGATCACGTGTCGGCGGAAACGTCAAACTGAGATTGGACGCCAACCAAGGCTGGACGCCGAAAGAAGCCGTGACTGCGATCCGAAAGATGGAAGACGCCGGCCTCGGCATTGAGCTGGTCGAGCAGCCTGTTCATAAAGACGATATCGCCGGGCTGAAGCAGGTCACCGATGCCGTAGACACGCCGATTATGGCGGATGAGAGCGTCTTTACCCCCCGTCAGGCCTTTTGCGTGCTGCAGACGAGAAGCGCCGATTTAATCAATATTAAGCTGATGAAAGCGGGCGGCATAAAGCAGGCGGAAACAATCAATGCGATGGCCGAAACATGCGGCGTGGAATGCATGGTCGGCAGCATGATTGAGACCAAGCTCGGCATCACCGCCGCGGCTCATTTTGCCGCGGGCAAACGGAATGTGACAAGGTTTGATTTTGATGCGCCGCTTATGCTGAAAGATGATTTGATTAAAGGCGGCATCACATACAGCGGCAGTCAGATTACGATTCCCGATGAACCGGGTCTCGGCATTATCGGTGTGTCGATACAAGAGGAGGCGAAAAGATGAGAGCAGCCGTTACAGCGGCGGCAGCCAACGTATGGACGCTGCCGTCATCTCCCCGTTCGTATGATGCGCCGATGCTTGAAAACCCGCCGCAGATCAGAAAATGGTTAGCGTCTATGGGATATGAAGAGCGGCTGCAATTATGCACAGACAACCTTGTCCAAACGCAAGCGCTTTTCGGGGAAGAGGTGATCATTCTCAAAGAGGAAGGGGAATGGGCTTTTGTTGCCGTTCCCGGCCAGCCTTCAAACAAGGATGCGCGCGGATATCCGGGCTGGATGAAAAAAAGCCAGCTTTCAAAAGACGGCTTTTATACATCTTCCCCCGCCGTATGGATTACCAAACCGACAGCTTTTTTATATCACACAAACGGCGAACCGGACTTGGAAGTAAGTTTCTTAACGCGTCTTCCGGCATCAGGACGTGAGAACGGCTTTTTTCGGGTTGTGACGCCTCTCGGAGAACGGTTCGTAAATGAAGCTGACACAGACGAGTGCCGGCATACGGAAGGACGGGCAGCCGATGTCATCGAAACGGGCATGATGTTTCTCGGGCTTCCGTATTTATGGGGAGGACTGAGCGGTTTCGGGTTTGACTGTTCCGGGTTTATGTATTCGATATTTAAAGCAAACGGCTATACCCTTCCCCGTGATGCAAAGGACCAAGCAAAAGCCTGGTGCGGCGCGGCGGTAAACGATATCCGGCCGGCTGACCTTTTGTTTTTCGCCTATGGAGAAGGAAAAGGCGCGATTCACCATGTCGGTTTGGCGCTGGGAGACGGCCGAATGCTGCACTCCCCGAAAACGGGAAAAACAATCGAAGTGCTGTCTTTGGAAGGAACGATCTATGAAAAAGAATTATGCACCGTACGCCGCTGTATAAGCGAAAAGGGGGAATAGAAAATGACGGCATCTCCGCTCCTTGAAGTCAGCGGGCTGAAAATGCATTTTGACGCAGGAAGAAAGAAAGCCGTAAAAGCAGTCGACGGTGTCAGTTTTCACATTAAAAGAGGGGAAACATTCGGACTTGTCGGAGAATCGGGATGCGGTAAATCGACGCTCGGAAGAGTTATTCTCCGTCTGTATGACCCGACGGCCGGTTCGGTATCATATGAAGGGACGGATATACACCGTGCCGCGGCAGAACAGCGGTCGGTCTTCTTCCGCAAGCTGCAGATGATTTTCCAAGACCCTTACGCCTCGTTAAATCCGCGCCTGACCGTAAGGGAAATTATTTTAGAGCCGATGGAAATCCACAATCTTTACAATACAAGAAAAGCCCGTCTGATGATGGCGGATGAACTGCTTGAAGCTGTCGGGCTCCACCCGGATTTCGGCAGCCGGTATCCCCACGAATTCAGCGGCGGACAGAGGCAGAGAATCGGAATTGCCAGAGCGCTCTCTCTGCATCCTGAATTTATCGTGGCGGATGAGCCGATTTCCGCGCTGGATGTTTCGGTACAGGCTCAGGTCGTCAACCTTTTAAAAAGGCTTCAGAAAGAGAAAGGGCTGACATTTTTATTTATCGCCCACGATTTATCAATGGTCAAGCATATCAGCGACCGGATCGGCGTGATGTATTTGGGCCGCATGATGGAAATTACAGAAAGCGCTGCGCTTTACCGGGAACCGCTTCACCCTTATACGAAGGCGCTTTTATCCTCAATCCCGATTCCTGATCCGCTTCTTGAGGACAAGCGTGAACGGATTATTCTGAAAGGGGAGCTGCCGAGCCCCCTTAACCCGCCGAGCGGCTGTGTATTCAGGACGCGGTGTCCTGAAGCGATGGAGCTCTGCGGTAAGATAACGCCTGAGCTTGAAGAAGTGAAGGCGGGGCGTTTTGTCGCCTGCCATTTATACAAAAAAGAAAGCTGACAATATAATGTCAGCTTTCTTTTTGATTAAACCTGATGCAGAAATGACACGCAGACCGGATACGGAACCGGAATGTCAGATTGAAGCAGAGTCAATTTGCCTGTTTCCGGATCGCGTTCAAACAAAACCAGATTTCCCGTTTCTTCGTTTGACGCGACAAGGAATGTCTCGGAAGGGTCAAACGTGAAATCACGCGGCCAGTTGCCTTCTGTCGGCACCCATTCAATAAGAGACAATTCACCGGAATATTGGTTGATCTTAAAGATGGCGATGCTGTCATGTCCGCGGTTGGCGGCATAAAGAAATCTGCCGTCTTTAGATATGCGGATCGCGCTGCCCTGCGATTTGTCCGTAAAGCCTTCAGGCAAAGCGGAAATGACCTGCAGCTCTCTGAATTCACCTAAGGTCGGGTTGTATTCAAGCGCGATGACTTCATTGCTGATTTCCGTCATGACATAGGCGTATTTTTCCGCCGGATGGAAAACAATGTGGCGCGGCCCTGAACCCGGTGCGAAAGAGTGAGTTTTCACCTCTGTGAGCGAACCGTTTTTCATTTGGTACGTATACAGCGTATCCGTCCCTAAATCGACGGCTGCAATGTAGTTATGCTCAGGTGTATAGCCTGCGAAATGGGTATGCGGTTTCTCTTGTCTTTCATGAGGACCTGTTCCCGTATGAGCGGCTTCGGCAGCCGGCTCCTGCAGACTTCCGTCCTCATTGACGGGAAAGGCTTGCACTTTTCCGCTGTGGTAATTAGCGGTTAACACATATTCATGTTTATCATCAATGCTGACGTGGCATGGAGACGGGCCTTCAATCAGCTGGTGGTTTACAAACGTTAATTCCCCGCTGTTCTGATGAATCTGATAGGCTGCGACGCCGCCTTTTCCGTCTGCCTTTTCAATGGAATACAGCATGCTGTTATCAGAATTCGGAGTGACGTATGTCGGGTTGCCGAGCTTTGCTGCCAGCTTCGGCCGGCTGAGCCTTTTCGCTTCTGTATCAAGTTCAAAACAATAAATGCCTTCGCTTCCGCCTTTTGTATATGTTCCCGCGTATCCTATGTACTTAGCCATTCGGTTTCCCCCTTTTGAGTCTTGTCTTCTCTATATTAACGTATCTTGAAGGAAACTGCCTTGTAAATGTTTAAGATGTTCTGACAAGCGGCAAGGTGCAGCAGCGGAAGGAACCGCCTGATTTGATAATTTCGGAAAACTCGGTTTCGATGACCGTATAACCTCTTTTTCTGAGCTCGCGGTTCGTATGACGGTGCTGCGGCAGGCTGATAATTGTCTGATTGCCGATTGACAGGATATTCGGGCCGAGCGTGAATTGCTCTTCTTCAGGCACTTCTATCATCTCAAAACGTTCGGCGAGAAGATCAATTTCTTTCTGCCGCAAGCCATTTTTGCAGTATAGCGCTTCCGTTTCCGAGATCATATTAAATACACAGTCCAAATGTAAGAAATTCTCCTTGAGAGGGATCGGCACAACCGTCATCTCCGGCAGCGCCTCCCGCAGCTCCCGGACAGCCTCTTTATCAGTGCGCTTGCTCAGCCCGGCGTAAACGGTGCCGTCTGCGATCAAGATGTCGCCGCCTTCAATGTTCGCTTTTTTCAGTCGCGTATAAGGGATTTTCTTATCGTCAAGCAGGTCTTGAAACACTTTTTCTTCTCCCTGCCGGACTGAAGCCGCCATGTTTGAAATAAACGCCGTCTCGCCTAATACAAATCCGATATCCCGGGTGAATACCTGCTCAGGCAATGCGGGATCGGCAGGCAGCAGGACGACTTCAATCTGATGAGATCTTAAAATGTCAATAAACTCACTATGCTGTTTGAGGGCAACGGGTATGTTAATATTTTCTTGTTTGAAATGTTTCTGCGTTCCGTTAATAATATCTTTGATGGTCATGTGTTCCGGCCGGCATAAGATGACTGTCTGTAAAGCATCAAACTCACTGCGGCAAGCCGGTTTCCGCGTGGATTTGGGAATGGATACGTCCATGTGATATCCTCCTATCGGTATTCAATGTGCGTTTATTATTCCCGGATGTGATAAATAATGAAACATTTCTGATAGAATATCTAACCAACTTAATATTTAAAATTTTAGACAAAACGATCAAAGTATTGTTTAATAGGGTACAGATGAAATGTCAAAACGACCAGACACCAAAGGGGAGTTTAAATAATATGAAGTTGCCAGAATCAAGATTTTGCAAAGAAACAAGGGTTGTTAAAACAAGCAGGGTTTTTCCGCTTGATACGAATAATCACAATACGCTGTTTGGCGGAAAGCTGATGAGCTACATTGATGATATCGCTTCAATTTCCGCGGCCCGCCACTGCCGGTGTGAAACAGTCACGGCCTCAATGGATTCTGTAGATTTTTTGCGCCCGATCGGCCAACAGGATTCCGTATGTCTTGAATCCTACGTCACGTGGGTCGGCACATCGTCTATGGAGGTGTTTGTCAAAGTCATTAAAGAACATCTGATGACGGGTGAACGCGAGCTTGCGGCAACGTCGTTTCTGACATTCGTCGCGCTCGATTCAAATGGGAAATCGGTGCGCGTTCCGCGAATCGTGCCGGAAACCGAGGAAGAAATCATGCTTCACAATACGGCCGTACAGCGCGCCGGAGAACGAAAAAACCGCTTAAAACACAGCAAGGCCCTGGCCGAGGCGCTCGGAACAGATAAGCCTTGGTAATCGTCAAACCGCTTTTTTAAAAAGCGGTTTTTTTTGCTGAAAAAGGACTTTTCCTGCCGGATCCATAATCTATTACAGGGAAAGGAGACGTGGCGTGCATGATGAAACATAAGTCTTCCGGCACCATCCTGACAACCGGGCGTATCCGTCTGCGGACTATGCGGGATGACGATGAAGACAATTTGTACGGGCTGTTTACCGACAGAGAGGTCATGAAATATTATCCTTCTCTTAAAAGCAGACGGGAAACGAAGGAATGGATTGCCTGGAACAAACGATTGGCCGCAGGATACGGCGTCAGTCTTTGGATCGCAGAGGATAAAGTGTCGGGTGCATTTCTCGGTCAATGCGGAATCGTTCCGCAGACGATAAGCGGAAACACTTTGATGGAAATCGGCTATATGTTTGCCCGCCGCCGCTGGGGCTGCGGCTATGCGACAGAGGCGGTGAACGCCTGTCTGGATTACGGTTTTCATACGCAGCAATACGGACGCATAGCGGCGCTGATTGATCCGGAAAACGCTGCCTCCGTCCGCGTCGCGGAAAAAATCGGCATGGTGCCCGGTGAGACCGTTACCAAATGGGGGAGGCGGCTGACGGTATTTGACATCACATCTGACGTTGAACGTTTCGGCGAAATGTAGTATGATACGAACAGACATGTTTTCTAGGGTTCCGCATGTTCATACATGGCCTGGTCCGAGAGAAAACACATATGCGGACATATCCCGCATATGCACACGGAGGGAAAAAAGCCCGGGAGAGTCAATCTCATGTGAGACGACTATTCCGGGCTTTTTGTATTGTCCGGAAACAGAAAGGATGAAGAACATGAAATGGGGTTTAGTGGTCATAGCGGCCGTATTTGAAGTGGTATGGGTCACCGGCCTGAAACATGCTGATTCAGCACTGACGTGGAGCGGTACGATTACGGGAATCATCATCAGTTTTTATCTATTAATCAAGGCGACAGACAGCCTGCCCGTAGGAACGGTATATGCGGTCTTTACCGGACTCGGAACAGCAGGCACCGTGCTCAGTGAAATCCTGCTTTTCAAAGAACAGGCCGATCCGGTGAAAATCGTGCTGATCGGCGTTTTGCTGATCGGCGTCATCGGATTAAAGCTGGTCACACAGGATAAGCCTGAGACGAAGGAGGAGAAGGCGTAATGCATTGGATCAGCCTGATAGCCGCGGGTCTTTGTGAAATGCTCGGGGTCATTTTAATGAATCAATTTCAAAAAGAAAAGAAAGTCAAGTGGATTCTCTTCATAATCGTCGGATTTGCGGCTTCTTTTTCCCTGCTTTCTTATGCGATGGAGACGATTGCGATGGGCACGGCCTATGCGATCTGGACTGGTATCGGCACGGCGGGCGGCGCTTTAGCCGGCATTCTTTTCTACGGCGAGCAGAAGGATGCGAAGCGCATCTTTTTCATTGCGCTTATTTTGTGCGCAGCCGCAGGGCTGAAAATTCTTTCGTAAATTGATTTTTATCAAATTTTCAGTATAATCTATAATAAGTTACGAATTATGAAGATACGAGGGATTAAAACAGATGAATTCATATATGACACAGCGGCTGAAAGAATACCGCCGCGGGAATGAGGAAAAAGGGCGCCTGCTTGTCAGCTGCCCCGATCAGCCGGGAATTGTATCGGCTGTGTCCGCGTTTTTGTTTGAACACGGCGCGAATATTATTGAATCAAATCAATATACGACTGACCCTGAAGGCGGACGTTTTTTTCTCAGGATTGAATTCGACTGCAAGGGCATTCGTGAGAAAAAAGAGGATTTAAAGCAGGCGTTCGCCTCAATCGCCCAGACATTCGGCATGACATGGAGCCTCTCTCTGGCAAGTGAGCTGAAGCGAGTGGCGATCTTTGTATCCAAAGAGCTGCACTGCCTTCATGAACTCATTTGGGAATGGCAAAGCGGCAATATGATGGCCGAAATTGCGGTCGTCATCAGCAACCATGAAGAGGCGAAAGAAGTGGTCGAGCCGCTGAATATTCCGTTCCATTACATGAAAGCTAACAAAGACATCCGCGCCGAAGTGGAGCGGCGCCAGCTTGAGCTGCTGGAGCGGTATAAGATTGATGTGATCGTTCTGGCCCGCTACATGCAGATTTTGACGTCTGATTTTGTATCTGCCCATCCGAATCGGATTATTAACATCCACCATTCATTCCTGCCGGCCTTTATCGGCGCTAATCCGTATAAACGGGCTTATGAGCGCGGAGTGAAATTAATCGGCGCGACCTCTCACTATGTGACGGACGATCTTGACGAAGGGCCGATTATTGAACAGGATATTGAACGCGTCGATCACAGAGATCACGCAGAGGATCTGAAGA
Source organism: Paenibacillus lentimorbus NRRL B-30488 (assembly GCF_000411595.1). NCBI lineage: Bacteria > Bacillati > Bacillota > Bacilli > Caryophanales > Paenibacillaceae > Paenibacillus > Paenibacillus lentimorbus. The sequence continues at coordinate 39,885 of NZ_ANAT01000023.1, forward strand.
ATATCGGCAGAACGATTGAGCGGAGCGTGTTGGCAAGAGCCGTAAAATGGCATCTGGAAGACCGCGTCATCGTTCACGGAAACAAAACGATCGTATTTAATTAATGACGGTCCGCCGGGGAGGCGGGCTGTTTTTTATGGATGAAAATGTCTTGACAAGAACCTGTTTTCTTTGCATAATATAAAAAAATCATTGAGCGTTGAAGAGGATCAGTACGCAGAACTTTCTGTGACAGAGAGCAAAATGGCCCGCTGAAACATTTTGCCGCATGAAACCTGCCGAACCTGCCTTGGAGTCCTGAGGGGAAAACTCAGGCGCGATACCTGGCGTTACAGGAAAGCGGGACGCGTGAAAAACGCGTTCAAACAAGGTGGTACCACGGAAAGCCCATTTCGTCCTTATTTTTCAGGACGGAATGGGCTTTTTTTATTGACGAGAGCCGGTTTGGATTGATTGCCACGGAGGAGAAACGATGAAAAAACAAAGAATTGTTGTGAAAATCGGGAGCAGCTCGCTCACCAACAGTAACGGAAGTATTGATGAAGCAAAAATCAAGGAACATACGGAAGCCATTTCTTTATTAAAAGAAAACGGGCATGAAGTGATCCTCATTACCTCAGGCGCGGTGGCAGCGGGTTTTTCCGCTCTCGGCTATCCGTCGCGACCCGTTACGATAAAAGGAAAGCAGGCAGCTGCCGCAGTCGGCCAGACGCTTTTAATGCAGCAATATATGGACCATTTAAAAGGATACGGTCTGACGCCGGCACAAATTTTATTAACAAGAAATGATTTCTCAAAAAGAGAGCGGTACAGAAATGCCTATGCCACCGTAATGGAACTGTTGGAGCGCGGCGTCGTGCCGATTATTAATGAGAATGATTCCACATCAGTCGAAGAGCTGACGTTCGGTGATAACGACATGCTGTCGGCGCTTGTAAGCGGTTTGATTCATGCAGACCAATTAATGATTCTCACCGACATTAACGGGCTGTACGATGCCAATCCGAATGAAAACCCGGACGCAAAGCGGTTTGACTATCTGAATGACATCACACCTGAATTGCTCGGATATGCCGGGTCAGCAGGCTCAAAGGTCGGCACCGGAGGCATGAAGTCAAAACTTCTCGCCGCCCAGACCGCATTGTCGCTCGGGGTGAAGGTGTTTATCGGAACCGGCTCCGGACGTGAAAAACTGATGGTGATTTTAGACGGAAAAGGCGACGGCACTTATATCGGCGATAAAGACCTGTCCTCAGTGAATAATACACGGCAATGGATCATGTTTCATTCTCCGATATCAGGGGAAATTATCATTGATGGGGGAGCGGAGCAGGCGATGATCCATAACGGGTCAAGTCTGCTCCCGGCCGGCGTCGCCGATGTCTGCGGCAGTTTTCCGAAAGGAGCCGTAGTGGAAGTCAGAGGGCCCGGCGGCATTATCGGCAAAGGGCAGACGCAGTACTCTTCCGATGAAATTTTAGAAGCCAAAGGGAAGCGGAGCGACCAGCTTTCAGGAACGAAGCAGGTGGAAGTGATTCACAGAGATGATTGGGTGAATTTATTTGACGAGGGGGAACACAAATGAGTGAAGTATTGCAAAAAGCGGCTTTGGCAAAAGAAGCGGCTGCCGAAATGGTCATGAAAACGACGGCTGAAAAAAATGAAGCGCTCCAATGTATTGCAGACGGACTCAGAAATGAACGCCGGCTTATTTTAACAGAGAATCAGAAAGATATTGAAGCAGGACAGAAAAGAGGATTGACAGCTGACATTATTGACAGGCTGACGCTTGATGAAAAACGTCTGCTCGATATCGCGGACGCTGTGGAACTGTTAATCGGTCTTGAAGATCCCGTCGGTGAATCATTGGAGACCATTCAAAAAGAGAATGGATTATTCATTGGAAAAATCCGCGTGCCTCTCGGAGTAGTAGGCATGATCTATGAAGCCAGACCGAACGTTACCGTAGACGCGGCCACACTCTGCCTGAAAACCGGAAACGCGGTTGTGCTCAGAGGAAGTTCTTCCGCCATCCACAGCAACATAGCGCTTGTCAGTGTGATGAAGCGCGCACTTGGGCTGTCAAAGCTTCCGATTGATGCCGTTCAGCTCATAGAAGATACAAGCAAAGAAACCGCCAAACAGCTCTTTACATTAAATGACGGGCTGGATGTATTGATCCCGCGCGGCGGTAAAAATTTAATTGATCTTGTGGTCAGGGAATCAACCGTACCCGTTTTAGAAACCGGAGCGGGCAATTGCCACGTGTACATAGATGAGTCAGCAGACCCCCTTATGGCAAGCGAGGTCGTCATCAACGCCAAAACACAGCGTCCTTCGGTCTGCAATGCGATTGAATCTCTTTTGATTCATGAAAAATGGGCCGAAGAACACGGGCGAAAGCTGCTGAATCAGCTGACAGAAAAAGGGGTGGAGCTCCGAGGAGATCAGGTGATTTGCGGGCTGGAGCCTCAAGCGAAACAAGCAGAAGAAGCCGATTGGGGAGCGGAGTACCTGGCGCCGATTCTCAGTGTGAAAACGGTGCAGGACGTACAGGAGGCGGTCCGCCACATTCAGCAGTACGGCACAAACCATTCAGAAGCCATTCTGACGGAGAACGCCGAGCATGCGGCTTACTTCCAGACCGCCGTCGACGCCGCCGCCGTGTATCATAATGCTTCAACCCGGTTTACGGACGGTTTTGAATTCGGATACGGAGCCGAGATCGGCATCAGCACGCAAAAGCTTCACGCGAGAGGGCCGATGGGACTTCCGGCGTTAACATCTACAAAAATCATCATCAAAGGAAACGGACAAATCCGGGTATAATCTTTTAAGCTTATCCTTCAAAAAGGGTAAGCTTTTTTTATGCGGAAAGATTGACGGTTTCCATTATATTTCGTAAAATTAAATTGTGCACAATATAACAGAGGTGAATTTACATGACAAAACCATTATTTACTGCAACCGTATCAGCCGACGGCGGACGTGAAGGGAAAGTCACGTCTTCTGACGGGGCGCTGAATCTTGATGTTGCCATGCCGGGAACGCCAAGAGCAAAAAAGCTCGAACAAGCCACAAACCCTGAACAGCTGTTTGCCGCAGGATATTCAGCCTGCTTTGACAGCGCTCTTCAACTCGTAGCAAGAAAAGAGCGTCTGAGTATTGAAACAGAGGTCACTGCGCATGTCAGTCTGCTGAAAGATGAAAGCGACCAAGGATATAAACTCGGTGTTACGCTTGAGGTCAAAGCATCCGGCATTGAGAAACAGGAGCTTGAAGCCCTTATCCAAAAAGCGCACGGTGTCTGCCCGTATTCAAAAGCGACGGCGGGAAATATTGAAGTGAAGCTTCTGGCAGCAGAATAAAAATAAGGATGCCCATTCGGGGCATCCTTATTTTTTGCCGTGCAGCGTTTTCAAAACCTCATAAAGCGACTGTTTTACCTGCTTTAATTCCTCTTTTGACAGTCCCGTCTGTTCCAGCATGGCAATGGGGATATCCGCCGCTGTATTCTGCAAGGCCCGTCCTTCATCTGTGAGCCTGATCGTCACGGATCGCTCGTCTTCAGCCGACCGCTTTCTCATGATGATTCCGTGCTGCTCCATCCGTTTCAGCATCGGTGTCAGCGTTCCGGAATCCAGGTGCAAAAGCTCACCCATCCGTTTCACATTCAGTTCTTCGTGCTCCCATAATAAAAGCAGCGCCAAATACTGGGGATAAGTTGCGTTGAGCTTATCAAGCAGCGGTTTGTACCGTTTCGTCATTTCCCTTGAGCTTGCGTACAGCAAAAAACAAAGCTGATTCTCCAGTTTCATATGTTCAAAATCTTTTTCTGCCATTACTTCTTTCACCAACTCTTTTTTGTTAACGTTACCCCTATTGTAGCCGAAAAACGGCCCATTTCCTATTGCAATCATGTTTAAAAATATGAGCAGGGGCAATATATACAGTAAGTACAATGAGGAGGCTGATAATAATGGCATTATTTACTTCAAAAGCGACCGCAGTCGGCGGACGAGCAGGACATATTAAATCCGAAGACGGGGTGCTGGATTTTGACATCATCATGCCGAATGCAAAAAAAGACGGAGAAACCGGCACAAACCCTGAACAGCTCTTTGCGGCAGGATATGCCGCCTGCTTCGGGGGAGCGCTTGAGCTCGCCGCCCAAAAACAAAAAATCGACATGACCTCTGAAATTGAAGGACAGGTCAGCCTTTTAAAAGATGAGAGTGACGGAGGTTACAAAATCGGTGTAACGCTCGTCATTGATACAAAAGATCTTGATAAAGAAACGGCGGAGAAGCTAGTGCACGCCGCTCACGAGTTCTGTCCGTATTCAAAAGCAACAAGAGGAAATGTAGACGTCAAACTTGAATTGAAATAAAGAAACGAACGAATATCCCGGATTTCATATCCGGGATATTTTATTAACGAAAACATCAGTAATGATCTCTTCCCTCCCGGAATAAGAATACGATATAGCACTTTTGCATAATGACACCAAGAGAAAAGAGGGAGAAATCGATGTCTCTTCCAAACATACCGAACATCACCCCCGACATTACACTCTCCAGATGTGAGACCCTGAACCTCCTTCTTTCATCCGTGGCTATGGAAGAAATCGGACTATCCCATATTCTGCAGGCGGAAGCGGAAAGGATTCAAATGTTTCTCAGCGCTTCCGGCGATCCCTCCTTAGGGGAATTATCATCAATCAATAGAAGCACTGAACGGCTCCTGCGCACCGTCATGAAATCACAACTCCTTTTGCAGACGAAGCTTGAAGACATTATCTACTTACAGGATGCTGAAGCCTGTATAGACCCGGACGATCCAAGTAATCCGAGTGATCCGGGTGATCCGGGTGATCCTGATGACCCGTGGAATCCGGATGACCCAAGTAATCCGAGTGATCCTGATGACCCGTGGAATCCGGAAGATCCCAGTGATCCGGAAGATCCGTGTGACGACCTGTTTTACGGCCGCATTGGCTGCTGTGAGTGCGGGGATTGTGAGGAATGCGATTGGAAGAAAAAAGGCGGGGAGCGTTCATAAAAAAAGAGACGGGTGAAGCATATGCCGTATCCAAGCATCTCAAAAGCGAAACAGACATCTTTTGAAGCCTTGCATTGTCTCACGATGGCGCTGTTAAATATATTATCTGTGACCGTGGATAAAAGAAGGGGTTCAAATTACAAAGAAGAAATCAGGCTGTTCTCCGCATTGTGCCGCTGGCAGATGGAAACAGGCGGCCGGCTGTTTTTAATGATCAGCTTGGAAGAAGAGCAGAAGCAGATGTATGAGCGGCACTTTCATGAAATGAAGACAGTGACGGAACGAACGAAAAAATTCATTTGTGAAAGCCCGTGCGAATTCCGGGCGCATCCCATTACGAAGCGGGCTGTCAGGCAGCTTCAGGAATGGGATGCAGAATCAACTGCCGAACCTGCCGTCAGATGGGTGCGGCCTGTCATCATAACGATGAACGGCACTCCTGAACGGCCTTGGTTCAATCAACAACTCCAAAATCGGGAAAGGTGAGAAAATGAGCGGAAATGCTGAATGTAAGCTGACTCTTTGCATGATTGTGAAAAACGAGGAGAGATACATCTCCCGTTGTTTATCAAGTGTACAAGACATCGCTGATGAGATCGTCATCGCAGACACCGGATCACAAGATAATACAAAAGATATATGCAAAAGCTTTCAGGCAAGAGTGTTTGATTTCGAATGGGAGAATGATTTCGCAAAGGCCAGAAATTACGCCCTGCAGCATGCCGAAGGGGATTGGATTTTAGTGCTTGACGCGGATGAAGAGCTCGATCAGGAGACAGGCCGTTTTTTAACTTCGCTGCTTCATGACGGATTACCGAGCCGGGGCCTTTTGAAAATCATCAATTATACGGGGAAGCAGCTCGATGAAAACGAAGCGTTTGAAAGCATGCAGCCGAGGCTGTTCCGCAATCATAAAGGCCTTCTGTATCAAGGCAGAATTCACGAGAATATCTCGGCTCCCAATGAGGAAGAAAACAATGCTTTTTTCACGCTCCCATGTGTGATTCATCACTACGGCTACTTGGAGCAGGAAGAAAAAATCAAGCAAAAACATAAACGGAATATCAGCATATTAAATGAAGAACTTTCAGAGGAAAATCCTGATCCGTGGCTAGTCTATCATTTGGCAAGTGAATGTTACAGAATAAAAGACTATGAAAAAGCATTACATCTTGTCAACGGCTCAATATTTCAATTTTTAAGTGAGAAACGAATGCCTCCGTCTCTTCTGTATTTTCTAAAATATACAATATTGCTTGAGCTCAAGCGATATGAAGAAGCCGAACAAGGGATTGAAAAAGTGCTCAAGCTTTATCCTGATTACAGCAATCTTCATTATTATAAAGGCCTTGTATTATATCATTTGGAAAAGTACAGAGCGGCAATCAAAGCATTTGAAGCCGGAACGCAGGTTGAAGGAGAAAACGCTGATCACTTCATTTTAAAAGGTGCCGCCGATTTCAGAGCTTTTTATTATATGGCGAAATGCCATGCTGCATTAAACCATGATATGACGGCCATCGCTTACGCCAAAAAATCCGTGAAATTCAATCCGCAATTTAAACCCGCGCAAGAACTTCTGTCTCAATTAAAAAAGGATCAGCGGACAAACGCCTGATCCTTTTTTTGCATGTTCCATTAAGATAATCGAATAATGTTTAAAGCTGCGCCGGCACTTCCTCCAAGCAATGTGGCCGCACCCAATAATCCGAACAGCTGGAGCTGAATGGTGCTGCCTGCTGTCAAAGTCACAATAAAGGAGTTATTGAAGTTTGCCAAAGACGCGACCGGGGCAATAATCGAACTTGCAGCCGGAGTGCCGTTGATTAAGATGCGCGAACTTACTAGCAGGCCGGCCGTTAAATTAATATGGTAGGAAATATAGTACCGTCCTGCCGGAGCAACGGTGAATACAGTATTTGCGGCATTAGCGGTAATATCCGCTGAGAGGTTTTGTTCATTCGGTAAGGAAATGGCCGTGCCGCCGTTAATAACTGCGACAACACCGCCGCCCGTATTGCTCGCATAGCCGGAAGTGGCTGTCAGACTTGTTCCGGTGCTTCCCGGAGGCCCTGTAATGCCGGTAGCCCCGGTAACACCGGTCGGTCCTGTAACGCCAGTAATTCCAGTTGATCCAGTACCGCCAGTAACCCCGGTAACTCCGGTAGGTCCTGTGGAGCCAGTAGCGCCGGTGCTTCCCGCCGCAGCTAAAAGTGTATAGTCAGCTGAGGTTTCAGGGGTTCCCGACGGGCTGTTTACGTTTGCGACGTAAGAGCTGCCGTTATACAAGACAACCTGTCCGGTCGTGTAAGTAGGGGCGGTCAGCGGATTAAAAGCAACAATCCCTTGAAGACCCGCACCGGTGACCCCCATCGGCCCGATCGGTCCGGTTGGCCCCGTCGCTCCGGCCGTGCCGATTGCTCCCGTCGGCCCCGCCAGTGTAGGGATATTTGAGATACTGTCCCATTTTGAACCGAGAAGAAGCTCCTGTTTCATTAAGCTGTCAAGCGTATCCCGGACGCTCTCATTCAGATTAAGAATATCCGCAAGACTTGACGGGGGTCCTGTTAATCCGGGAATCGTCCCGAGCGCGTATTGGATTTTTTCCCCTTCCGCATTCAGAATATGTGCCATTCCCAGCTCTTCCATAGCAATTGACGAAAGAAGAAGGTTAATGGTATCGTCTCTGGAAAGTGTAACGACAGGGGTGATATTGGGCAAATTAGGCTGTGACACAATGTCCCTCCTTATGAGTTGGCTGAAAATCATTTTATTACGAACAAAGTTCCCCCAAATGAGCGTAAGCAGTACTGTATCATTATATTCACTGATTCTGTCCAAGTTTCTGAACGAATTCCCTTCATTACTTTCATCATATATGAAGGAAATACTTTAAATATAGAGAAAATACATCGCACAGCATTCGCAAATCGGTCAAAATGACAGCGGGACATGTGATCGTCTATAAAGCGATGGCTATATATCTTGTGCGTTTCCTGCAAAAACGCTCTTTTTCATTTCAAGTTTTCTGTATAAAAGGGCGAGAAGCATGGATGGTATCGTACAAACAATCATTCCGATAAAGGCATACCGGGGTTCAATTTCATATAAAAAACCTCCGAAAATAGTAAATACCGCAGTGCTCCAGCTGAGAGCAAGCGCTGAATATATGCCTTGGGCTTTCGGGATTTGCGCGGGTGAAATATTTTTAATTAAGTATTTCATAAATGCATAGTGTCCCATCGCGAATGAACAGGCATGCAGCGTCTGCGCAATACAGAAAATGATGACATGCGGAAAGGCAAATACGAGTATCCAGCGTACGGTAGCACCAAGCGCCGCCAGGGCGAGCAAAGAGCCTGCCGTAAATTGATGAAAGTATCGGTCAGCGATTGCAAAGAAGATAATCTCCGCGATAACGGCGATGTTGATGATGATTCCGATGGCATATGCGGGCGCATCGATTTCCTGCAAAAAGAGATAACCGTAATTGTAGTAAGATGCATGTGCCGCCTGCAGTAAGATAACGATTGCGAGCACCAGACCGAAATATTTGATGCGGAATAAGGCAAACATACCCTCTTTTCTTGCGCGGTCTGTTTCCGGCCGTTTTGAAAGAACAGCTGGCGCATGCATAAAGCTGAGGCATGCGAATATCAGGGCGCCCAATAGCAGTGCCCATAAAATCGCTTGATCTCCGAATATACCTGTAAAGACGGACAGGATGACGCCGGCTGAAACAAAACCCGCAGACCCCCACTGTCGGCTAGTCCCATAAGCCTTTAATTCGTTATGCTGTACAAGGACGCCGCAAGCGCTGTCTAAAGCAGGCATTAAAGCCGGGTAAAACACATGCAGCACTAATGTGACAAGAAGCAGGCTTTGAAAAGAATCAGCGGGAATATAACATAAAAGTGCGAGAAGCGTCCCGATTCTGGCGCCGTTTAATAAGGCTTTGCTGCTGAATTTTCCTGATAAATAAGGGAAGAAAAATAATGTGGAAATCCCTCTTGCCGCCAGGCCCAGACTCATAATGAAACTGGCTTCGGATACGGAAACCCCTTTTATATGCACCATCCATCCCGTCCAATAGGGCAGAAAAACACCCCATGTCATAAAAAACTAAAAAAATGCAGACTCATCCAGCGATATGCTTTCATTCCCGTTCCTCCTTTAATTGGCATGTTATCATGTAAGGACATAAAGACAATATGAGATATCTCATATTTTTGGGGTGGACGATGGAAATTTATAAAGGCGAGAAAAAGCGGCATCAGTTAGAAAAACACTCAATCGCGCATTTATTCTCTTTCCCCGCTGAAGAGTTTATGGAAGTGCGCGAATATGAGCGGGACGAATGGATTATTCAAGAGGGCAGGAGACCTGACTTCCTGTTTTACATGATTGAAGGAAAAGCGAAAATATATGTAACCCACCAAAACGGGAAAGTCTCTTTAATTAATTTTATCAACAAAAATGATTACATCGGAGAGATGGAACTATTACATGAAGGGTATTACACAAAAGGAATTCAAGCCTCAGCGAAGACTGTTTGTTTTGCTCTGCCTATTTACCGCTGCCGCGCGCAATTGCTGCAGGATGCGAAATTCCTGCGTGAGCTGGCTAAGTTTTTAAGTGCTAAGGCAACGCTTATGGCTTCGAAATATTCACAAAGTCTGGCGTTCCCGCTTGAAAACCGGCTTGCTGATTTTATTTTGCAGACCGCTTATAAAGGGGTTTATAAAGAGAAGCACGTAACGGTCTGTGATTATTTGGGTGTATCTTACCGTCATCTCTTGCATGTGCTGACGCAATTCTGCCAAAAAGGGTATTTGCAAAAAGAAGGGCGGGGCTATCAAATGAAGCAGTATGATTCATTGTATGAACTTGCAGAAGCGCTGCAGAATAAGTAGCACGCCCAGAAAAACAGCCATCCGCAAATTACGGATGGCTGTTTTCATTATACAAGCTGAGCTTGTTTTTTCGTGCCTGTTTCGCGGCGTCGACCATATTTTTAATGCCGCAACGGTTTCTTCCTGCTGTCTTGTTTTCAGTCCGCAGTCCGGGTTTACCCAGAAGCGGTCAGTCGGACACACTTCAAGCGCGTCATCAATAATTTGATAGATTTCTTCAGTTGCCGGCACACGCGGGCTGTGAATGTCGTATACACCGAGTCCGAGGCCTTTCACGTAAGGATGTTCTTTCAGGTACTCTAAAAATCCTCCGTGGCTTCTGCTGTGTTCGATTGTAATGACATCCGCGTCAAGATCATTGATCGTATCTACGATATCTTCAAAGTTGCTGTAACACATATGCGTATGAATCTGCGTCTCATTTTGCACAGAAGATGTCGTTAACCGGAATGCTTCTGCGGCCCAAGTTAAATATTCATCCCAATCCTGCGTTTTTAACGGCAGTCCTTCGCGGAGAGCGGGTTCATCCACTTGGATAATCTGAATACCGGCATCTTCAAGCGCTTTTACTTCTTTTCTGAGGGCAAGCCCGATCTGGAAGGCGATTTCTTTTCTTGAAATATCCACACGCGGGAATGACCAGTTTAAGATGGTGACAGGTCCCGTCAGCATGCCTTTCATGTGTTTTTCCGTCAGCGATTGGGCGTAGACCGTATCTTTTACCGTCATCGGTTCGATAAATTCGACATCTCCGAAAATGACAGGCGGACGTACGCAGCGTGAACCGTAAGACTGCACCCATGCATATTTCGTAAAGGCGAACCCGGCCAGTTTTTCACCGAAGTATTCGACCATATCCGTCCGCTCAAATTCTCCGTGAACGAGCACGTCTAAGCCGATTTCTTCCTGAATGTCAACCCAGCGCTTCGTTTCCGCATTAATAAAGGCTTGGTACTGTTCATCCGTCCAATCTTTTTTCCGCCATTTTTGCCGTGCGCTCCGCACCTCGGCAGATTGAGGGAAGCTTCCGATTGTCGTCGTCGGCAGAAGAGGAAGACCGAGTGATTCATTCTGCAGCGCCAATCGTTCTTCAAAGCTTGCCGGACGGGAGAAGTCTTTTTCCGTCAGCTGATTCAGCTCTTCTTTTTGAGCTGAGTTCGCTCCTGTTGCGAATGCTTTTAAAGCCTTAAGTGCCGCTTTTGATTCTTCGATCTGCTCACTGACGGCCGCTTTGCCGGACAGAAGCCCTTCTTTTAAGACACCGAGTTCCGCCAGTTTTTCTTTAGCGTATGACAGGCCGTTCAGCAAATCCTTTTCAAGATGCTCGTCAGGGTGTTTCGCCACCGGCACGTGCAGAAGGCTGCTTGAAGGCTGAATCCATAACTCCTCAACATCAGCGTGGCTGAGGATATCCAAAGCTGCATCAAGGCGTTCTTCAACATCGATTTTCCAAATGTTCCGGCCGTCGACCACACCGGCTGCCAGCACTTTATCTTTCGGGAAGCCGTGCTTTTTCAATTGCTCAAGGTTTCTGCCTTTATCATGCACGAAATCAAGTCCGATTCCCTGTACAGGATAAGAAACGAGTTCTTCATATGCATCAACCGAATCGAAGTATGTCTGCAGGAGGACATTCAGTCCTGAAAGCTCTTTTGTGATCGCTTCATAGAGGTCTTTGGCGGCGCGGACGTCTTCAGAAGAAGCTGTCACAAGGGCCGGCTCATCAATCTGAACCCATTTGACGCCTTCTGCTTCAAGTTCTTTCAGAAGCTGCACATAAAGAGGAACAAGGCGTTTTTGAATCGCTTTCGCTTCTGATTCTTCGTATCCTTTCGCAAGCGTGACGAATGTATACGGACCGACGATGACAGGTTTCGTTTCCGCTCCGAATTCTTCTTTGATCCGGCGGTAGTCATCAAGCTGTTTATTTCTCGTCAGACGGAATTCAATGCTTTCGTCATATTCAGGAACGATGTAATGGTAGTTGGTATTGAACCATTTCGTCATTTCACTGGAAACGGCGTCTTTTACACCGCGGGCAATCGCGAAATATGTATCAACGGGATCCGTGATGCTGCGGAATCTCTCCGGAATCCAGTTAAAGCTGACGGCGGTATCAAGCACATGGTCATAATGAGTGAAATCAGAGACCGGCACGATATCGATATGTTGGTCAAGCTGGGTTTTGACAGCTGATAAGAATAAGCCGTCAAGCTCTTTAAGAAACGTTTCTTTATCAGTGTTTCCTTTCCAATAAGCCTCAAGTGCTTTTTTCCATTCTCTGTTCAAGCCGATTCTCGGAAAACCGAGGTTCGAAGTTTTGATTGTTGTCATTAAGTCTCCTCCTTTAAGTGAGATGTAACAAAAAAGCCTCTTTCTCATGAGAGAAAGAGGCTTTAACTTCAAAATGCAAGCCTCTCTTATCTCTCAGATCACGTCTGATGGAATTAGCACCGTGCCTTATGAGACAATTGTCTCGGCGCAAAAATCACGCGCCCCATTTCACAATGGAATTACGGTCGGTTGCTGTTGGGGTCAAAAGGCCAATCCCTCGCCCAACTCTCGATAAGAGAAAGTATTTCAATTTTTTTGAAAAGTTACATCATTTGTTGGTTATCTTATCAGCTTATTCAGATCACTGTCAATAGAAAATCTCACAATTTAAAAATTGGTGATGTGACAAACTGATCAATCATTATACGAGAAAAATATCAGAAAGACAGCAGCTGCGCCTGTTCGGCTCTTTCCATCAGCACATCAGGCGCGTCTAAATACAGAAATCCGTTCCCGGCCAATGTTTTGGCGATGTCCAAAGGAAGGGTCCGCCGCACGAGCTGGGCGTAGACTTCAGCCTCAGAAAGCGTCCGCTGAAACGCGTCCTGTTCAAGCCCTTTTATTAAGGCAAGCGCACCGCTCACATGCGGGGCGGCCATTGAAGTGCCCGTCAGCTTCCCGTATTTATGGTTGGGAAGGGTGGAGAGAATATTTTCTCCCGGAGCCACCAGGTCAATCTCTTTATTAGCGTTTGAAAATTCAGACGATTTACGGGCGATTGAGACTGATCCGACTGCGATCACTTCGTTGTAAGCGGCCGGATACGACAGTTCCTCTGTACGCTCGTCTCCGTCGCCTTCGTTTCCTGCCGCGCAAACGACCAGAACACCGCTGTTTACCGCATTTGTGACGGCTTCTTTCAATTCAGGCACATCGTTCGGCCCGCCGAGTGACATGGAAATAATGTCCGCCTTTTGTTCAACGGCGTAGTTGATGCCGTTAATGATCCATTCGTATTTGCCGCTGCCGTTTTGACCGCCGAGAACTTTAACGATTAAAAGGCTTGCTTCCGGCGCGACACCCGAAATTCCGCCGTTTGAATCATTGGCGGCAATTGTTCCGGAAACGTGTGTCCCGTGTCCGTTGTAATCGGAAATCACGTCTTCTTTGCCTCCGTCATCATCGGTGAAGTTTTTCCCGCCGACAATCCGGTCTTTCAAATCAGGATGATTGATGTCGCAGCCTGTGTCAAGCACCGCGATTTTAATATCCTTGCCTTTAAACCCTTTTGCCCACAACTCTGGCGCCTTAATCACTTTAATCCCCTCAGGAAGCTCGTTCACATCCATGATCTGTTCATCCGTGACATAAGGAATCAAATGCATTTCACCATTCATAAAAAAGCCCTCCTTTTTTATGCTTGCGAGTGGATACAAGGGTGTTGCTACTATTTTATGGCAGAGCATGCCGGCCGGAAAGAGTCATTTGAAGCATTTTCATAAAAAAGGCGTAATCTATCGTACTAAAAAATTTCAAATAAATGGATAGTTTAACAGCTTTCATTTTCATTCATGACCCGCTGACGCTATAATTGGAAATGGGAAAGGAGAAGAGATATGAAGATAAGTGAAGCATTATACAGCTATTTTTCAGAACAAGTGGATCAAATTGCGAAAGAGTGGATCGAAACGATGGAAGATTCGGATCCAAATTCGATTTATTCTTTGACAAATCCCGTCATCACAGAAGAACTGACGGAGCAGGATAAAGAATTTTACCGGCATATTAATAAAATGTATATCATGCCGGAAAAAGAATTTTTAGAAGAGTTCGAGCGGTGGGTGATTGAGCTTGCGAAAGACCAGAAGCATCTGGATACTCCCATCCAGTATGTGGTCCGTGAATTCATGAGAAATCGGAGACTATACATCAGTTATTATGATGCGTTTGCCGATAAACATGAATCTTCGTTTGCTCAGGGAGAAAGGAAGAAATGGGAGAATTTAATTACGCAAGTATTTGATTTTACGATTTACACGTTTGTCGATCATGCTGAGCATAACTCAAAAATGCAGCTGAATGCGCAAAGAGAAATGATTTTGGAGTTGAGCTCGCCGGTTATCACGCTGAGCAAACGGACGGCGCTGCTGCCGCTTGTCGGCGATATTGACACGGAGCGCGCCAAATTCATTCTTGAAAATACGCTGAGCACATGTGCAAAACGGCTGATTGAACATCTGTTAATTGACCTGTCGGGTGTAGTGGTTGTCGATACGATGGTGGCGCATCAGATTTTTAAATTAATTGAGGCGCTGAAATTGATCGGCGTCACGTCCACTTTATCCGGAATCAGGCCGGAAATCGCTCAAACCGCCGTACAGCTCGGCATTAATTTCTCAGATATTACGGTTAAGTCCAATCTCGCTCAGGCTCTCAATTATCATCAATAACATACATAACAAAACAGGCTGCCGAATCACTCCGGCGGCCTGTTTTTATATAAACAACAATGAAATGAGCCAGCTTGCCCCGAATAACAGAAGCACGAGCAGGAAAAAGCACCAGTCGGCGCGGCGCACAGTAACAGTTCTGTAAAACGTGCGGTTTCGGCTCCCCGTAAAGCCTTTAGATTCCATCGCGATCGCCGTGCGTTCCGCCTTTCTGATTGCGCCTGCCAATAGCGGAATGGTGAAGCGCCTGAAGGCGGAGAGCTTTCCTTTCAGCCCGGAATCAGACGCCGCACCCCTGATTCTGTGCGCCTGCCGGATGATCAGGATTTCATCTTTCAGAAGAGGGAGAAACCGGAATCCCGCGATAACGCCGTATGCAAGCTTGGGCGGCAGCTTACACTGCTGAATCAGACTGAGCATGAACAGAATCGGATCGGTTGTAAAAAGAAACATCATCGACAAAGCAGAAAAACATAAAATACGAAACGCGATAGAAATCCCGAGCGCCGCATTATCACTGTTGACGGCAATCGGCCCGAGCTTAAACAGCAGATTGCTTCCGGTTGTCGGGACGTTTCCGAATACGGCGGCTGTCCATAAAGAACCGAAGGCCAGAATGACAAACGGAATCGTGAACAGCAGCCATTTTTTCAGCGGCACACGCCCCGCCGAGAGGACGCCTCCCGCTATGATGATATAAAACAAAGCAGGGGTGTACGGATTATAAATAAACGACAGCATAATGACGCATAACAATACAGCCGCCGCCTTTATTGACGGGTTAACAGCCTCCAGCCGCAAGTTCATTTCTCCGCCTCCTGTCGTGTTTCATCCATTCATACCGCAGCGGCAAAGCCAAATGCGCCTGCTCGGCGATCCCGGTGTTATCAGAAAACAAAGCGTCGGGAGTTCCCCGGAATACCAGTTTCGTGCCGCAGAGCACAAGGATCGTGTCGGCATAATCCGAGACGAGTTCCATATCGTGTGTCACCATCAAAACAGCCGTTCCTTCCTTTTGAATCTCACGGAGCATTTGCATACACTCCCGCGCCGTTTTGGCATCCTGTCCGAAAGTCGGTTCATCAAGCATCAAAACGTTCACATTGTGCATAAGCATCGTCGCGACGCTGAGCCGGCGTTTTTGTCCTTGGCTTAAAGAAAACGGATGCTGTGAGGCATGGCGTCTCAGGCCGAATCGGGTTAACAGCTGAAGAGCTTTCTCCTTTGCGGCTCTGTTGCTTTCAAAACCGAACATCAGCTCTTGAATGACGGAATCTGTGACAAACTGGTGTTCAGGATTTTGGAAAACATATCCCATCTGCCGCCGCAGCTCTTTTTCAGAATAGGAATCAATCGGTCTGCCGTCTATTTTGATGTCTCCGCCCAGCGGACGGATGAGCTTGGCCGCGGCAGAAAGGAGCGTGGATTTTCCAGTTCCGTTAGGGCCGGCAATCGCGGTGATTGAACCTTTTTTACGGAAAAGCTCACATCCTGAAAAATGACGTCTGCTCCTCTTGAGAATGACAGCCCGTGAACGCTCAGCGCGTCTTCAGCCGAAAGCGCAACGGGCCTGGGTTCGGGCAGAGATGGTACAGGTTCGTGAAACAGATTTTCTTTACGCAAGGTAAAAGGAATGCTGACGTGCTCCTGCAATGAGATCACACGCGGAATCGGAATGCCGAGCTGCACCAGCTCTTCAATCTTTGTTTCAAAGATAACATCCGTCTCTCCGTCCATCACCTTCTGACCCGTTTCGTCAAGCACAATTGTCCTTTCCATCCACGGCGCCCAGTGATCAAGCTGATGTTCGATAACGAGAAGGCCGAAGCCTTTTTTTGCTTGAAGATCTTTGATCAGCCGCACTAATTCACATGCGGAATATGGATCAAGCTGTGCCGTCGGTTCGTCCAAAATAATGAGTTTCGGTTCCATCGCAATGATACAGGCAAGCGCCACTTTTTGTTTTGAACCGCCTGACAGAGAAGCGATCGTTCGCGTTTTCAGATGAGTGATCTCTAATTTTTCTAAAACGTCATCGATAATCGCGTCCATATCTTCTTTTGTATATTGCAAATTTTCCAGACCGAAGGCGATTTCATCTTCAACCGTCAGCATGCAAAACTGCTGGTCCGGATCTTGAAACACGACGCCGATGGATCTGGCGGCGGGTTCTGTCAGATGTGAAAGAGGTGTTCCGTATAAAGAAACGGTTCCCGATTGAACCCCATCGCATGCTTCCGGGTACAGACCGTTTAAACAGAGAGCGAGCGAGCTTTTGCCGCATCCGCTCGGCCCGAGCAATAAAGCCCGCTCTCCTTTGCGGAGCTGAAAGGACACGTTTTGAAAAATCGGCTTTTCATCCTGATCATAAGAAAAGGTAAGACAGCTGGCCGATAGAAGGGGTTCAGATGCCTGCATCTTGGTTCACCTGTTTCTTTTTCTTCTTGAATTGTTTTCCGAGCGCCATGCCGTTCAGCACTCCTGTGTAAGCCAGCGCATCACTGATTGCTTTGCCGAGAAGGCCGGCAAGAAGCGCACCTGAGACCAGACGGATGAGAAGCATGACGGCTAATAAACCCGGATTCAAAACAGAGTATCCGGAAACGAACAAGTCATAAATGAAGCTTGTCACAGAAGACCCCATACCGGCTAAAAGAAGCACGGGCAGGGTATACACCCGCCAGCGTGTCGCTAAAAAGACCGCTTCCGCACCGATTCCCTGTGCGATCCCGATCAGAATCACCATCGGTCCTGACGGATTTCCGAGTAAGCACTCCACAAACGCGGCGATGATTTCAGAAACGAGAGCCGCTCCCGGTTTTTGAATAATGTACGCGGCAATCACCGAGACGATAAACCAGATACCGTAAATCGGTTCATAACTCATCCGGCCGAAAAATCCTGCCGCTATATTGCTTGCATGAGTTGATACTAAATAAATGACAGCAAATACAACACTGATGACGGACATGACGACAATTTCTCTCATTTTCCAATTTTTCATTGTGATCTCCTGCTTTCTTATCGGATAGTTGTTTGTATGAAAGAGTTGATTTTACGAAAGACGATTGATCGTAAGTTTCATATTGCGGTGTCCTCCCCCGTTTTTTAATGAAAAATAAAAAACTGCATATCCGAGGGAATATGCAGCAGCAGAACGAAAACGCATGGGGAAAAACCCTGCGCTCCGGTCAATCTGCACTTCCCCACGCTGGTATTATCCAGATCGGGTTATAAGGGATCAAAACACGCCTGCCGCATGTTTTATCTCAGCCGATAACAGCACCCCTAGTGCGTTTCCTATACAGTTTTTTATGATGACATCATCATAGTTGATCATGTCTGATTTGTAAACAGCCTTTCTCCGAACAGAGTTTGGAATCGGACCGGAGAGTCATTCATAAAGATAAGAAGAGCCCTTTTGATCAAAAGGAAACGGAGGACATCTATGTTTGTTCATACAGTGCAGTCTGGCGACTCGTTATTTTCCATCAGCAGAAAGTACGGATATCCTGTTGACAGCATCAGAAGCGTCAACGGGCTTGAGGAAACGAATATCGTGCCGGGGCAGGCGCTTTTAATCCCCCTTAATGAATATACGGTTCAGCCGAATGATACGTATGCCGTTATCGCAGGTAAGGCTTATGTGCCGCAGATGCAGCTGATGCAGGCAAACCCGGATATTCCGCCGAACCGGCTGCGGACGGGTATGAAAGTGAAGATCCCTGATATCTCTAACTATCTTGCGGGAACCCTGCAATTTTATGTCATTCGGACGCCTGAAGCGGATAGAGAGCTCATTAATGATTTTGCACCCTATTCATCGGCGATTTCTTTGTTTGAATATCATTTCGGCCCGAACGGAGATATCATGAACGATTTAAACGACAGAACCGCAATAGAAACCACATGGCAGAACAGAGTGCGCCCGCTTGCCGTCATTACGAATCTGACAGAAGGGGGATTCAGTCCGGAATTAGCCCATCAAGTGCTGCAAAATCCGGCGGCAAGAACGAATCTCGTCAACAATATCGTCTCCTTAACCGTAAGAAAGGGATACGGCGGTGTAAATATCGATTTTGAACGGGTCAGAGAAGCTGACAGGGATCTCTTCACAGGATTTCTCCGGCAGTTAAAAACCCGGCTTTCAGAGCATCAGCTCGCGTTAACGATATCGGTTCCGGCGAAAACAAGTGATGCAGTGCCGTGGCTGAGGGGATATGATTACGGCGGAATCGGAGCCGTCGTCGATTATATGTTCATTATGGCGTACGACTGGCACCACGCCGGCAGTGAGCCGGGACCCGTGGCGCCTTTAACAGAGGTCAGGCAAACGATCAATTTTGCCATCAGCAGGGTGCCGAGAAGAAAAGTGATTCTCGGTGTTCCGCTGTACGGGTATGATTGGGTGATTCCGTACCGACCGGGAACGATCGGATCCGCCATCTCCAATCAGCGCGCCATGGAAACGGCGATGAAGCATCAATCAATGATCCGTTATTCCCAGCAGGAGCGTTCCCCTTACTTCCGGTATACTGATGAAAATGGAAGAACGCATGAAGTGTGGTTTGAGGATGTACGGAGCATGAGTGAAAAAATGGTTCTCGTTCGGGAGTTCGGACTGCAGGCGATCGGCGCGTGGCAATTAACGCTCGGTTTCAAACCGGGCCCGTGGCTGCTTAGGAACTTTTTCACGATCCGAAAAATATAGCTGCATGTCCCGCCCCGCAAGTGATTTTTCTTTCCTATGATAACGGAGCTTCTTTTGGACAATCTAAAATTGAAAAGGAGGTCTGTCATATGAAGAAAAGGGAAGAGCAGTATATCAACGAGGCTGAGTATGTACCGCACCCGACGAAAGAAGGGGAATACGCGCTCATGCTGCATGAATCCTATCATTTCCTTTCAGAAGAGGATGAAAGCGATTTGCCGGAATAAGGGTTTTATGCCTTTATTCCGTTTATTTTATAGGCATGTGCTGAAATCACAAATTTAAGGTTGACACATTCCTTTTTTTCTGTAATCTCAGTGTGTCAATTCAAATAAGAACTTCGTTAGGTGAGGCTCCTGTATGGAGATACGCTGCTGCCCAAAAATGTCCAAAGACGCCAATGGGTCAACAGGAATCATCGACATAAGGTGATTCTTAACGCAGCTGGATGGCTGTCCTATGCCATACAGTGCTAAAGCTCTACGATTGGAGGCCCCGCACGTTTATTTGCCGTGCTTGTTTTCGCCTTCATATCGGAAGGTTTTTTTATGCCTCAAAACGTACACGACTGAGCATGATAAGGAGGTGCGGAGTATGGATTCTCCCCATTCGAGTATGTCAGAAGAAGTACCCATATACAGCCAGATAACCAGTGACGACATGATGAGGAGACAAACCGCCGCACTTCCCTTGACGGACGGCGCGTCTCCGTAAAGGAGGTACGAGTCCCGATGGTCCAAAACATGACCTATGACGAACTCATATTACGCATTATCATTTTATTGCGGGACGGAAAGATAAAAGAATTCCGAAACATGATAGATGAGCTTCAGCCCTATGACATGGCATTTTTATTTAAAGAAATGCCGGAAAAGCACCGGGCCCGCTATCTGTCATATATGACGGTTGATGACATCACCGACATGATCGGAGAGCTGGAGCGGGAATTTCAGCTTGCCGTTTTGCATAAAGTCGGTAAAACGAAAGCCACTCTCGCAATGAATAAAATGGATAACGACGATCTCGCCGCATTGCTGGAAGAGATGGATGAAGAACTGAAAGAACAGCTTTTATCCAGTATGGAGGCTGAGGAATCAAAGGCCGTACAGCTTTTGATGAACTATCCGCAAGAATCGGCGGGCCGGATGATGACGAACCGCTTCGTCTGGATTCCGCAGCATTATACAGTAAAAGATGCGGTCGTGAAGCTGAAAAGCTTTGCGGAAATCGCAGAATCAATTAACTACTTGTACGTGATTAATGACAGCAAGCAGCTTGTCGGAGTGCTCTCTTACAGAGATTTAATTCTCGGCGAGCCTGACGATAAAGTGCAGGATCTCATGTTTACGCGTGTCATCTCGGCCGGGGTGCTCCAAGACCAGGAAGAAGTCGCCCGGCTGATCCAGCGGTATGACTTTTTAGCCATTCCCATCGTGGAAGAAAATAATGTGCTTGTCGGTATTGTCACTGTCGATGATATTATTGACGTCGTGATTAAAGAAGCCGATGAAGATTACGAAAAGTTCGCAGCCTCCGGTAAGGCGATTACATTTGATACGAAAGCATACGTGGCGGCGTACCGACGTTTGCCGTGGCTCATTCTGCTTTTGTTTATCGGATTGATTTCCGGAAGCATTCTGAATTATTTTGAAGATACATTGCAAAAAGTAGTCGCCCTCGCGTTTTTCATGCCGATGATCGCGGGAACGACGGGTAATACAGGCACACAGTCACTCGCCGTCGTCATCAGAGGACTGGCTAAAGAAGAAATGAATAAAAAACCATTTTTAAACTGATTTTCCGTGAATTAAGAACCGGTATCTACATCGGCATCGTCTGTGCGATCGCGATAACGATTGTCGCAACCGTCTGGCAGAAAGACTTAACGCTCGGTTTTGTCGTCGGTTCATCGCTGCTTGCAACGTTGATTATCGGTACGATGGCCGGAACGATCGTCCCTATTATTCTTCATAAACTGAACATTGACCCGGCGATTGCGTCAGGCCCGCTGATTACGACGCTGAACGATATTTTGTCCTTATTAATTTATTTCGGCATTGCAACTGCATTTCTTCATGCTTTATAAAAAAAGTCCGTCTCACAGGAGGCGGACTTTTTTGATCAGCGGTTTTTATACTTAAAATGAGCATTAAGCTGTCCTTCCAGCATTTTTTTGCGGAGCTGCGGGTCGTTTTTGAGAGCCTGTTCTTTTTTCGCATGTCTTTTAAAATCTCAGCCGTCTGCACGCCGTCTTCCCGCTTGTTGGCAATATCCATCAGCCGCTCAACGTCCGCGAAGGAATACTTTCTCGTTCCCCGTGATGATCGCTGCGGGTAGATTAATTTCCGTTCTTCATAGTATCTGATCTGTCTGACTGACAATCCGGTTAATTCGCTTACAATGCCGATCGAGATTACTTTTTTATCTTTGTAAGATTGTTCGTCTGTCGTCATTTTTCCACCCCTGGATGTCTTTTACTCATATTATATAAGAAAAAAAGAGAAAAAACCTGACGCTTGTCAGGTTTTCTGACGCGGAATAGAAAATTTTAGAAAAAAAGCGGCAGAAAAATTGACAAGGTTAATGCATGGTCCTGTGCCCCGTTTTATGCTTATTATACAGACACAATGAGGAGGAAGGATAGGAATGGAGAAAGAAAAAGCGGTTTCGCTGGCAAAAGAAATCATTGAATTAGATATGAAACGCGATGAAATGCTGGAGGCGTTCATGCAGCTTGCCGGGGAACATGCTTTTCCGCTGCTCAGAGCCGTCCAGAACGGTCTTTACCGAAAAACATCATAATCTACAGAAGTTTTACAATGGCTTTATACGTCTTTGATATAAAAGCGTTATTCTGATCATAGAATAACGGAAAACAAAGGAGGCCGTCATGAGTCGTTTGCTTCAAAAATGCATTGGATAAAGAGAGAAACCATTATTCCAAAAAGCTTCTGCAGATCGGAGTCTATACGAAAGAAATACTCAATTCCATGACAATTACGGAGCTGAGAAAGGAATACGCGTATTTTTTTCGGAACATTCCCTATAAAGAACGGAACCCTTATACAAATTAAATGATGTATAAGGGTATTTTTTTATATAAAAAAGAAGGAATTCTGAAAAACGGCACGAATAGAATATAAAACAAAGAACGACTCTTATGAATTGTAAGGGTTTACATTATTTTTTTATAAAAATCTTAAATACGGGGTAGATATGATGAGATTATCATTTAACGAAGAAGAAGTGATGCGTTCGATGAATTTGTACAAAGTTTTTGCAAGGGCTTTCAAGAGTGTGTCTGAACACAGTATCCGCGACAGTAAAGAACACGGTTTTAATCCGACTGAATTTGCCGTTTTGGAGCTGCTCTATACGAGAGGACCGCAAAAGCTTCAGCAAATCGGGTCGCGTCTTTTGCTTGTCAGCGGGAATGTCACTTATGTCATCGACAAGCTTGAAAGAAACGGGTTTTTGGTCAGAGAACAAGACCCGAAGGACAAACGGTCTGTTTACGCCCATTTAACTGATAAAGGAAACGAGTACTTGGATAAAATTTATCCGATTCATTCATTGAGAATTGCGAGAGCGTTTTCGGGACTTATGCCTGAGGAACAGGAACAGCTGATAGCCTTACTGAAAAAAGCGGGAATTCACAGCCAGCATTTGCTTTTCCGTTAAAAGAAAGCGGATACAGACACTCTTCTTCACGAAGAGTGTTTTTTTATGTTCCGGACAGTAGAGCCTGACGCCGTTTTTGCATAAGCTGATACAGGGCGGCATCATTATTTACCAATCATAATGTGACATGCCCCATGCCAAAATATGAGGGTGCTTTGAATATAAAGAAGGTGAACATGTGAGAAGCTGTCTGCTGTCTATATGGTACTTACTTGATCCGCTTTATTTCTTCTTTACCCGGCTGACGCTGATTGATAAACGGCAATCGAATGTATTCCGCGTCCGTTTGACTAGATATAAAGGAAAAGAAGTCATCCTGAGCGACGGAACCAGAATTAAAAAAAACGAACGTGTTAGTTAAGATTCATCTTCATAATGTCAAACTCCTGAAAGAGCTGCAGCCTATTGAAAGCGCGGTCAGAAGGGGGATTATGCTATATCAGAAGGTATATCAATCCATGCCTCATTTAGCGGATTATATTAACCAGCATAAACGGAAAGACGAGATTAAGGGAGTCGTCGGCATTACAATGCTTCATAAAGGAGCGGCGAGACTCGGTTTTGATGTGATAAAACCGTCCAGCGGCTGCTACAGGCTGTTTAAGAAAGCGGCCCATATTCCCATTTTATACTTTACTGCAAAACAGCTCACCCTCAAAAACATTCCTTACTCCTGCTATTTATTTATTTCCAAAGAAAAATTGATGTGCACGTATCAGACTGAAAAGAGCTGACAAAAAGCGTCAGCTCTTTCTCTTGATTTGCTCAA
The DNA here is from genome assembly GCF_000411595.1 of Paenibacillus lentimorbus NRRL B-30488. Classification (NCBI taxonomy): domain Bacteria; kingdom Bacillati; phylum Bacillota; class Bacilli; order Caryophanales; family Paenibacillaceae; genus Paenibacillus; species Paenibacillus lentimorbus. Next base: position 63,744 of record NZ_ANAT01000023.1, read on the forward strand.
GCACGATTGAAAGCGGGCCGTCCTGCGGATTCCGGTAAAAATCATAAAACGGATCTCCCTCTGTCCTGACGCGGTTCACTACTGTATCGATCGTATAATCATCAGGTGTTAAAGAGGAGTTGACTTCGCTCCAATAAAGGGGAGCCGCAACCGTTCCCAATTCGTTGCCCCGGGTCGAATAGGGGGCGATAATGGTTTTCCCTTCGGCATGCTGCAAATAATCTAGGTAGAGCCTGCCGTTTCGGTTTTTGATAAACCGCTCTGTCGTAAAAAGATCCGGGCGCGTCCTGACGCAATAATCGGCGATGAGCATTGTGAACGCACGGGTTTCTTCATAGGTGAATGCTTCCGGTGAAAGCGGGATGTAGAGCTGAATGCCTTTATTTCCGGAGAGCTTCGGGAATGACGTCATGCTGAATGAGTCAAACAGCTGTTTCAGCACATGCGCAGCCTCCACTGCCATAGGAAAATCATTCCTTGACGGAGGATCAAGATCAATGACGATTTCTGCGGGCCTTTCAGAATGCACTTTCTGAAACGGAACGTGAAATTCAAGCGCCAGCTGATTAGCCAGCCATAGAAGTGACGGTATGCTGCTGCATACGATGTGCTCGTGGCTCCCGTCAAACACGCTTGAGACAAAGTCCGGCGTGTAGTCCGGTTTGTTTTTTTGAAAAAAAGATTCGCCAGGCGCGCCGTGCGGATAACGGATCACCGTGACGGCCCGATCTTTAAGAAAGGGCATAAGAAAATCGCTCATTTTCACCATATAACTAAGGAAATCTGCTTTCGTTTTTTCACGTTTTTTAAAAACGATCTTATCCAGGCTTGTGAACTGCAGCTTCGGCGGCAGCGTTTTAGAGCGGAGGATAAGCTGCTGATACGTGCATTCCTTCCAATCCATTTCAAACTGAAAAGAAACAAAAGATACTTCACGCAGCGTGTCCTGCATTATGGTTAAATACTGCACGGTCATGCAGATAGAAGGCTCAAGTGTATACTCGCCGCTTTTTTGTTTTTTCCGTAGGTCTCCATAATGGTTCTGACGGCGTTTTTTTCTTCCGCCTGCATTCCGTGGGAAACGGAAGCGATCGGGACGACGGTGCCGCCTTTTAAAACAGAGGCCGTCACATACCCGTTCTTCGGATTGAATCCGGTTAATAGCACGTGAGCCGTTTTCATATGTTTATACTTCTGCCAGTCGGGAGACCGTTTATTTTCCGACCAGCCGCTGGAAGCCCTTTTGGCTACGATACCTTCTCCGTCATGGCGGACGACCTTGTCCCAAAGCGCATCAAAGTCAGTGTGCTCCGGAATGTATTGAATCGCTTCTTCCGCTAAGTGATGAGGGCAGGCGGGAAGATTTGCTTCTTTAAGCAGCTTGGAAAGGGCGCGCTTCCGTTTCACATACGGTAATGAGACGGTGCCGGCGCCTTCCAGAACGAGGAGATCAAATGCCAGAAAGCGGCACGGCCGTCTATCAGCGGTGCTTTCAATTGCTTCCGTCCGTTTTAAACGTCCGCGGATTTGAAGATGCTCAAAGTCCGCTCTGTACGGATTGATTAAATAGACAAGCTCTCCGTCAAGCGTAATGGGGAACCTGTCTTTCATGTGCTGAAAACACCGGGCCGCAAAAGCCGTGATTTCCGGAAATTGATTCGTCAGCGTCTGTCCGTTTCTGCTGGTTAATGTAACACCGCTTTCGTCTATGCGGAGAAGACAGCGGAATCCGTCATACTTTACCTCATAGCGCCACTCGCTGCCTTCAGGCGGTACAGAGGTCAAAATCGGCTGCATCGTCAGCACCATGATTAAGACGTTCCGGCTTTTTGTCTGGTCGTCTTCTGCTTTTTGCCTCCGCCGCCTGCTGACGCTGTGTCTTTTGTCCGTGCCGGTGCAGCTTGTTCGCGATTCGGCCGCTTCGTCCGGTCAATGCTTGCCTGAAGCGCGCTGACAAGATCAATGACATCTTCGCGCGGGCCGGCAGGAGCAGGTGTCACGCCCGCTTCTTCATGTTCGAGCTTATCGTTAATTTTGGCGAGAAGGGCTTTCCGGTATGTGTCTTCATATTGTTCTGGGTCAAACTCGGTTGTCAGCTCATTAATTAACGTAATCGCCGTCTGCAGCTCTTTTTCATTAACGGCTGTCTGCTCAGGAACGCCCGGCACATGTCCGGCATTTCTGACTTCATCCGGATAATGAATCGATTCCATCACGATGCAGTTGTCATACACGCGAAGAATCGCAAGCTGCTGTTTAGAGCGGATCGTAATGGAGGCAATCCCGATTTTACCCGTCGTCCTCAGCGCTTCCCGCAGAAGTGTATAGGCTTTTGTGCCGTTATCTCCCGGCCCGACATAATATGACCGGTTAAAATAAATCGGATCGATTTCCTGCAGCTGGACAAAGTCAACAATCTCAACCGCTTTTTCTTCATGTTCCTGTTTTACGTCTTTCAAGTCTTCGTCTGTCATAATGACGTATTTCCCTTTTACATACTCATAGCCTTTCACGATTTCATCAGGCTCCAGACTCTTTTCACATCCGGTGCAGATTTTTTCGTATTTAATCGGCGCATGGTCTTCTTTATGAAGACTGCGGAATTTTATATCTTTATCTTCAGTGGCCGCAAAGAGCTTGACCGGGATATTGACGAGGCCGAAACTGATCGAACCCTTCCACATCGTGTGCATGAATAAAAACTCCTTTTTGTCTTTATTGTGGATAAACGGGTCCGTTCCATGTGTAGCAACTTATGGGTGATGCGGCGCTTCATGGAGCGGCTGTTCCACTTCCTCATGCGGTAATGGCCGGCTGAAAAGGAAATCGCATGTGAATCGGTAAGTTCTTTAAAGCGCTGAAGTCCCCGAAAATCATCAATGGTTGATCAAAAAGACTATACAGAATCATTCCCCGGGAAATGCCCACGCATTTCCATGTAGTGACTGAGAGAATTTCCCGCTCCCATAAAAACAGATTCGGCGATGGCAAAGATCCCGGCAAAACACACTGCCCATATGAACTGAATCCCGGTCAGCCGCCGCTTACCGCGAAGGGTAACTTTTCCGGAGATCTTAAGTGATATAACCGCCGCCAGACGAGCAATCAGGAGACAGGCGGGACGTTGTATTGCGCATGTCATTCCCTCCTGCTATACCGATTTATAACGGGCATGTCTAAAAGATATTTCAGCCTCAAGGTTTTGTGTTAAAATCATTCTTAAGTTTAAGAATATAGACGTAAGCCGGGAGTGATAGATCATCGAAGATTTCATCATATCAATAATTGAAGCGTTTAAAAGCTTATCTTACGCCGGAATTTTTTTGGCGCTCAGTATAGAATTCATCCCGGCGGAAATTGTTCTTCCGCTTGCGGGCTATTGGGTCTCAAAAGGGGATATGACGCTTGCCGGAGCCGTGTTTGCCGGTTCACTCGGCGGTGTTTCAGGTCCGCTTGTCTTATATGGGATCGGCAGGCTGGGCGGTCGGCCGTTTTTGCTGAAATATGGAAAGTATATATGGATAAAACCCGAATCCCTGGAGAAATCAGATGATTTCTTTCAGAAACACGGAGGTTTGGTAGCGTTCATCGGCCGTTTTATACCGGGGGTCAGGACGCTGATTTCTTTGCCGTGCGGCATTGCAAAGATGAATATCTGGGTGTTCTCTCTCTATACATATACAGCGATGCTGCCGATTACATTTGCTTACGTATACCTCGGAATGAAACTCGGGGAAAATTGGAAAAGCGTCGGTTCCATTCTCGATCAATATATGCTGCCGCTAGGTATATTCATTGTGTTGCTTCTCGTTCTTTGGATGTTATGGAAGAGAAGAAAACAGCGGATCAAAACAGAAAAAATTTCTCAATTTGTTAAAAAAGTTAAGCGTTGACAAATGATGAAACAGGCTTTATCATGAGCGTATAAACAAATATTTCTTGAAATCCCAAAGGGGAGTAGCGTCCGGATATTCCGGAAACAAAGTCGTCAATTCATGGATCATATCCATCGGCTTTGTTGGCATGCCAATCATTCATGTCTAGCAAGACCTTTGCCTTATATCGGCAAAGGTCTTTTTTGCGTAAAAAAACCGCCGGTATAAGCTCGGATGATAGAAAAAAGAAACGGAGGGAATGGATTGGACTTTGCATTATTATTGGAGTATGGATGGGTTCTTCTCGTTTTAATCGGGCTGGAAGGGATTTTGGCGGCGGATAACGCGCTGGTGATGGCTGTGATGGTGAAGCATCTTCCAGAAAAACAAAGGAAGAAGGCTTTATTTTACGGATTGGCGGGCGCATTTATTTTGCGTTTCGGATCGCTGTTCGCCATTTCTTTTCTGGTGAATGTTTGGCAGGTCCAGGCCGTCGGCGCTTTATATCTGTTTTACATTGCGGTCAGCCATTTGCTGAAGCGGTATGTATTTAAAGATAACGCCGGTCAGAAAAAGCAGAAAGAAAGCGGGTTTTGGCAGACTGTCTTGAAAGTGGAGCTCGCGGACATCGCTTTTGCCGTTGACTCCATTTTAGCGGCGGTCGCACTTGCCGTAACGCTTCCGGGAACACGGCTTCCTGCCATCGGCGGTTTGGACGGCGGTCAGTTTCTCGTTATTTTAGCCGGCGGCGTAATCGGTTTAATCATTATGCGTTTTGCGGCATCAATGTTCGTATCCTTACTGAAAACCAGGCCGGGCCTTGAAACGGCGGCATTTGTGATTGTCGGATGGGTAGGCGTGAAGCTCGCTCTTTATACGTTGGCCCATGAGGAACTCGGTATAATTCCGGCAGATGTCATCCATTCGGCGGCCTGGAAAATCATTTTCTGGGCGGTTCTGGCTGCCATTGCGGTTTGCGGATGGTTTATGTCAGGAGCAAAACAAACAGAGTCCGGCGCGGCATCGGAAAAAAGAGAACACGCGTAAAATGATCAAAAAGGGAGTCTGGCTTTTTAAAAAGCAGGTTCCCTTTTTTGTTTGAAACGCTTACATTTAAGACATATGATAACAATTTTATAACAGCATTGTTACAAAAAACACAGAGAAAACCCCCTTAATTCTGCATGGGGGCACGAAATCATGTATAGTACGTCTTATTGGCTTGTCATAATTGAGACAAATGAAATCGATTTCTCTTTTTCTTCCTTTGCGAATCCCTACTAAATTAGCTATGATTATGAGTAGTTATAGGGAGGAACTGAGGTGAAACCAGTGCTTAGCCTTTTGTTTAAATTGGGAAAAAAGAAGCAACCGCTTGAAACATCTGTTGAAAAAATACAAAAAGGCGACAAAGATCTGCAGAACGATTTAATACAGCAATATAAGCCTTTTATCGCGAAGACGGTTTCATCCGTTTGTAAACGATATATAGATGAAAAAGACGACGAATTCAGCATCGGGCTGATCGCGTTTAACGAAGCCATTGAAAAGTATTCGGCTGAAAAAGGTAATTCGCTGCTTGCATTTGCAGAGCTGATTATAAAAAGAAAAGTGATAGACTATATCAGAAAAGAAGCAAGAACCGCTCAGCATATCAATATGGATGTGCAGGAAGGCGACGACCAGGAATCTTCGCAGAGCCTTATCGAAGCGGAGCTTTCCATTGATGAATACCGCAAACAGATAGAGCAGGAACAGCGCCGGGAAGAAATTCTTTTTTTCAGAAGCAGCTGAAAGAATACGGCCTGTCTTTTAAAGAGCTGCTGGAACAATCGCCGAAGCATACAGATGCGAGGCAGAATGCGATTAAGGTAGCCTACACGCTTGTTGAAAATGAAGAGCTGGCGTCCATTTTGCACCAGAAAAAACAGCTTCCTGTCAAACAGCTGGAGCAGCTTGTCTCGGTCAGCAGAAAAACGATCGAACGGAACCGAAAATATATCATCGCCATGAGTATTATTATTACAGGTGATTATATTTATTTAAAAGATTATCTTAAAGGGGTGTTGCACTCATGAGAAGAGGGATCATAGTAGAGAAAAATAAAAAATTCGTCACGTTGCTAACCCCTGACGGACAATTTTTAAAAACAAAAAATGATCACCGCACTTGTGAAATCGGAGAGGAAATTACGTTCGAAGGCGAAACGCGTATGGGAAGAAGGGCCAGCTTTTTTGATTTTCTGAAACTGCGCCCTTTTAAATTGGGAGTGTTTACGATGACTGCTATTATTTTGTTTATTTTAATTTTGCTCCCGGTTTTTTCTGATAACAAAGCTTACGCGTATATGACGCTTGACATTAATCCCAGCATTGAAATGGCTTTAAACAGCAAATATGAAGTCATTGAACTGACACCGCTGAACCATGACGCCAAACAGGTCATCAGTGACATCGGAGATTGGAAAAGCAGCGATTTTAAGGAAGTCATCAGTAATATTATTACCGATTGCAGCAAGCATGGATATGTAAAGGAATCAAAAGAGATTTTAATTTCCACGGTTTATGAAAATACAGATGACAATACATATAAAAAAGGCGTTAAAAACAGCTGGCTGACATGACTGAAAAATATAAGGGCACCTACCAGGTACAATCGCTTGAATCTGATATGGAAACAAGAGAAAAAGCAAAACAGGAAGGGATGTCAACAGGCAGCTACATAAGAAGAAACGAAAAGAAAACAGAAGAAAAACAGTCTGAAAAGCAAACCGACAGCAATGAAACAGATCAAAAAGATACCGAAACAGACGCTGATCAAAGCAAGCAGCCGGACACAGAAAAGCCGGCGGCTGATGAAAAGACAGCTCCTGATGAAGAAAAGGCAGCAGAGAAGCCGGAAAACAATGAAACAGCGCCCGGCACGGAAGAAGCGAAGCCGGACAGTCAGGACGGCAGTCAGCAAACCGACAAAAATGCAGCTTCCGGATCAGAAGAAAACACACAGAAGGAACAAGATGGGGAAACAGAGCAGCCCCCAACACAAAATCCTCAGGAAAACGGAAATGACAAAGAGCCTAAGCAAAAGTATTACAATCATTACTGGAATCAGCGGAATCATGATCGCAATGAACATTGGGACTCCTATCGGCATCATGAAGATTCATCAGACCGCAGGAATCCGAACGGCTATCGGCACGGAAAGGAGAATGCCGATAAATATCAAAATTCGCCGAGAAGTCCCGGCGAATAAGCTGCATTATTGATTTTTCCCGTTTAATTGTGATTGAGCCTGCTGTACAAGACGTTTTGTCATTTCCCCGCCTACAGAGCCGTTTGCGCGTGCTGCTGTATCAGAGCTAAGGTTCACGCCGAATTCTTGAGCCACTTCGTATTTAAATTGGTCAAGTGCCTGCTCAGCCCCTGGAACTAAGAGTTTATTTCTGCTCGCCATCTTTTTCATCTCCTTTTCTCTGGCAAGATGTGTTTACGCATTTTAGTTTCAAACGGAACGGTATTGATTATGCTGGCAATTGTTGTACAGCAAAAAAACCCCGGCGCAGACACCGGGGCGAAGAAGCGTTATGAATTATAATAAATGGCTGGTCATTTTGTAGGCTGAGGCTTGAATATGGAAAGTCAAAACGGAGAGCACCGTGACCGCGATGATGGATCTGATATCGTTCCATTGTCGGCTTCCGAGTTCTTTAAAGCAGCCTTTGAGCTTGTCCGTCTGCTCTTCAACGAGCTCCTGCAGGCTCGTTTCCTTCATCGGCGGGTTTGCCTTATGATGAAGATAATCAATCACTTGGGCGCAGCTTTCATAGTAGCTGATCGGGCTGATGACGTCGTCTGATCTGTCTGTGATCGTGTTAAAAGCGATTTTTAATATGCCGCGTATATGTTCGAAGTCATAAATTGATTTTAAATCACGTACAATGAGAAGGATGACAGCTTGTTCAATTGTATATTTTTTGCCGAGTAAGGGGTGGCCGATTAAATCTTTAATATCGCGCTTCACCCAGTTTTGGACGGCGGTTGATTTTAAAGACGTCAGCTCGCACAGATTTCCCAGCTCGACAATCTCGTTAGTTGAAAGCCCGTATTCCTTTTTCTCTTTTTTTCGTTCGAATCTCGTCAGAAATTCAGGGATATGCAGACGGCTTTCCGCTTCATCCAATGTCATATCCGCTGATTGCAATAAGATTTGGAGAGGAGTTGCGTCTCCTTGGCCTTTTAACGCGTAAAGAAGCCGGACCATATCAGTTCTGGTCAGTTTAAACGTGTTCATGGTTCACCTCTGATTGATTACGTGTTCACTTTCTAATATCACTGAGAATTACATTAACATCATACGTCGAAATTGTTGCATTTTCAAACAGATCATTTATAATTTAATTAAATAAGTTCTTTTGATCTTAAAAAAGACGGAGGTAATTATGGCGAAAAGAATATTTCTGTTTATTTTAACGAACCTTTTGGTCATTACGACAATCGGAATTGTGCTTACGATTATTACAAGCGTTACCGGTGTCGGCTCGTATATACAAAATGGCCGCATTGATCTGATGGCATTGCTCGTGTTCAGTCTTGTCGTCGGTTTTGTCGGTTCTTTTATTTCTCTCGGAATGTCCAGATGGATGGCCAAAACGATGATGGGCGTCCGGGTGTTAAATCCGAAGAAACAGTCACTCAGCTATGAAGAACAGCAATTGGTTGACCGTGTGCACAGATTGTCCCGTGCCGCAGGGATGACGAAAATGCCTGAAGTCGGCATTTATCATTCCCCGGAAGTCAATGCTTTTGCGACCGGACCTTCTAAGCGCCGTTCGCTTGTCGCGGTTTCTTCAGGTTTATTGCAGCAGATGGATGATGCTGCGGTGGAAGGGGTTCTTGCCCATGAAGTCGCACACATCACAAACGGTGATATGGTCACGATGACGCTGCTGCAGGGAATCGTCAATACGTTCGTCGTATTCCTTTCCCGAATCGCGGCATGGGTTGCAAGCCGCTTTGTCAAAGAAGACCTCGCACCGGTCGTGCATTTTATCGCGATGATCGTATTTCAGATTATCTTTTCCATTCTCGGCAGTCTTGTCGTCTTTGCCTACTCGCGGCACAGAGAGTTTCACGCTGACCGCGGCGGTGCAGACCTTGCCGGCAAGGATAAAATGATTCACGCTCTGCGTACGCTGAAGTCTTATACAGGACATGTGAATGAAGAAGACCAGACGGCGGTGCAGACGTTAAAAATTAACGGCAAAAAGCATTCGTCACTGTTCTCCACACACCCTGATCTTGATGAGCGCATCCGCAGGCTGGAAGCAAAATAATAAACAAAACCTCTGACAATCGTTTCAGAGGTTTTTTGTTTAAAGATCGGCAAATTACATAAGGTAATGAAAAATCTTTCTAAAAAGACCTTTAAAAATTCTCCCAATATCATTAGAATAATTACGTACTACATTTGAGAGGCAGAAGGAACTATCTTATGAAATTAAAACTGAAGAAATTCATACAGATCTTGTCGCCTGCACAGCTGATTGCATTATATTATTTTCTTGCTGTGACGGTGGCATTTATTTTGCTAAGTCTGCCGGCCGCCCACAAACAAGGGGCCAGCTGGTCGTTTATAGACGCGCTGTTTACGGCTGTCAGCTCAGTCAGTGTCACCGGTTTAACGGTCGTCAACACGGCTGATACATTCAGCACGGCCGGGATTATCATTTTGGCTTTCGTGCTTCAATTCGGCGGAATCGGCATTATGACGCTCGGAACATTCGTCTGGCTCATTATGGGCAAACGGATCGGTCTGCGGGAACGGAAGCTCATTATGGTGGATCAGAATCAATCGCAGTTTTCCGGTATCGTCAACCTGATGAAACAAGTGCTGTTTTGATTTTATTAATCGAGTTTTTAGGCGGCATCATCTTAGGAACATATTTTTAACGTACTATGATTCGTTTGAACAGGCGTACTTGCACGGATTCTTTGCGAGCGTCAGCGCCACGACAAACGGCGGTTTTGATATTACGGGAAATTCACTCGTCCCGTTCAGACATGACTATTTCGTGCAGTTTATTACGATGCTTCTGATTATTTTCGGTGCGATCGGTTTTCCGGTGCTCGTAGAAGTAAAAGACTTTTTGTTTTCAAAACAGCGCAGATACTCATTCACGCTGTTTACGAAAATTACGACCGTTACGTTCGGAATGCTCGTTTTGTTCGGAGCCGTGGGCATTTACGCGCTTGAAGCAAGCCATGTTATGAAGGGGAAAAGCTGGCATGATGTTTTATTTTTATGTCTCTTTCAATCAACCGCTACGCGAAGCGGCGGGCTTGCGACAATTGATATCAGCCAGCTGTCGGCGCCGACATTATTTTTCATCTGTGCCCTCATGTTTATCGGCGCATCACCGAGCTCGGTCGGCGGCGGAATCCGTACGACGACGTTTGCGCTTAACCTTCTTGCTCTGTTTCATTTTGCCAGAGGGAATAAAGCGGTCAAGGTCTTTAAACGCGAGCTTCATCAGGCTGATGTCATGAAGTCGCTGGTCGTTACGATGATGGCGATTCTGCTCGTGTTCGGGTCGACGCTGATTCTGGCCGTGACGGAGACAAACCAGACGCTGCTCGGACTGCTTTTTGAAGTGTGTTCCGCTTTCGGAACGACCGGCCTGTCGCTCGGGATTACTCCGCATTTAAGCGACATCGGAAAATGTGTGATCATGATTGTGATGTTTATCGGCCGGATCGGCATTTTGACGTTCCTTTATTTGATCGGCCGAAAAGAAATCGAAGCAAATTATCATTATCCGAAGGAAAGAATGATTATCGGCTGACACCGCTTTTCAGAAAGCGGTGTTTTTTTATTGCCGTAAAATGGATGTGTGGAAACAGTTTCTTTGGAGATTCTACTTGTAAAGAGGTGACGTCATTGTTTGCCGTATTTTGGAAGTCGGTAGTTATGATAGCGGTCGGTACCTTTTTATTGCGGATTGCCGGACGGAAATCAATCAGCCAGCTGTCGGTGACCCAAACAGTCATCATGATTTCGATCGGCTCGATTATTATTCAGCCGTTTATAACATAATTTATGGGAAACCATTTTCGCGGCGGCGATTTTTATTGTGGTGTTAATCCTGATGGAATATTTAGAAATCAAATCAAGCTTTTTTGAGTTTTTATTTTCAGGAAAAACCGTCGCCGTTGTCAGAAACGGAAAAATCATCCCGGAAAACTTAAAAAAATGCGTTTTACCGAAGACCAGCTGTCAATGAGGATCAGGCAGGAAGGCCTCGGAGACATTCAAGATTTTAAATATGTGCTGCTTGAGCCGAACGGACAGATCGGCTATGAACTCATTGATGAGGCCAAAAACGTGACAGTGCGCGACTTAAAAAAATGCTTAATGAATTCAAAACAGATTTGCTGACAGAAGGAGGAAATCAAATGAAACGCAAAGCAGCAAAGAATGAAGCTTTGACCAACAACAACACACCGACTGAGAGCATGGACAAAGATGCATACAAAACACAATACGACGGTGATCCCGGACTGAGAGGCGCAAACCGCAAATCAAAACACGGCAAACAAGGAGGCGAGTAATATGACGAAAAAAACCGCCACAGCAAAGACATGCAAAACCATAAAAAGCCGATGGATCCTAAATTGCTTGAAGAAGAGTTTTCAAGCGAGCTCGGTGATTATAACGCCGGAAAATGGATTGAAACGCTTGAACAGACGAAGCCGAAGAAAAAAGAAGACGGCAAAAAATAAAAATACCTCTTAGGCGGCAACGCTTAAGAGGTATTTTGCATTATTTCGAATAAGCACCGTTTCTTGTTCCTTTCACCGCTTGAAGCAAGCCTGTTATCCGCAGCTCAATAAATGGCTGTGCGGCCGTTTTCACCGCATTGCTGGAGAGAATGGACGTAAGGGCGGCCGTTAACATTAAGAGTATGACTAAATTCTGATAATCAGACAAGTGATCTTCAAGCCCGATCTGCCGCAGCGTTTTTATAATGAATCCATGCAGCAGATACACGTAAAACGTTCTCGTACCCCATTTCGTAAAGAAATAACGCTTTTGCGGAACGAGCGCCAAAAAGCTGAAAGTGGCGGCAAAGGCCAAAACATACCAGCCGATCCGTGACAGACCGCTCAACAGCGACACTGTGCCGAATGTAGAATAAGGCTCCGATCCGAACAGCCACGAGTAATCAAAATCAATGCACCAGCATAAGAGGAAAACAATCCCCAGTACGCCCGCGGCAATCTGCCTGCCCCTTTTAGCCCGCAGTAAATCAAAGTGCTGTTTTTTCAAATAAAACCCGACGAGGAACATCGGAAGAAAGACAAACGTCCGTGAAAGACTCAGCGTGCTGCTGATAAAATCAAGATACCCAATCATGACGGCAAGCCCGCAGCTCACACCCAGCGCCCACATTTTCGGCAGCTTCGTAAAGGGATAAAGCAGCAGATTCCAAAAGAATAAGCTGACTAAAAACCAGAGAGACCATTGCGGATCAATCGGATTGACGCTTGTCATGCTTTCATCCTGAATCAAGTAGTAAAAAACCGAGTAAATGCCCTGAAAAATCAGGTACGGAATAATCAGCTTCACAGCCAGCTTCTTCACATAACCTTTCCGCTTAAAGTTTTTTGCGAAATAGCCGGAAACCAGGATAAAGGCCGGCATATGAAAAGTATAAATGAATTTGTAGAGATGGAGCATAAACTCATTTCCGTTAATAAATGACCGGAGGATATGGCCGAACACCACCAGAAAAATCAAGATAAACTTGGCGTTGTCAAAGTAACTGTCTCGCGATTTTGTCATAGCATCACCTTCTCTTCAAAAATCATCCACTGCATGATTATTTCCTGTTGGTGTTCATTTTAAAATAAAAACAAAAATTGAAGGAGGACAAAAGGGATTGTTAGGATGATGTAACGGGGAGGTAAGGATCGTAGAAAAAGACTTTAACTTGTCATATCATTGAAATTTTCTGAAATGTATAGGGCGAATGAAGGAAGATGAGGTATTTTGTAGAAATATTGAGGGATAGGTTTTTGAAGAAGGAGTGTACTGAATGGCTGAAACTCTGGATTTGCAAACAAACGAGTCGCTGAAAGAGCAGCTGAAGCGGATGAAAGAGGAAAATGACCGCCTGAAGAGTGAATTGAACCGGTATCATGTGATTATGAATAACACGCTTGATGCCATTTTTATATGCCGTAAGGAAATGAAAATCGTCCAGGCGAACGAGGCTGCGGCCCGGATGATGCAGATTGAGGCAGAGAGCCTTATTAACCGCTCCGTCCTGGACTTTTTATATTCCGTGCCTCAGGAAGAACTGAATAAGGCCGTGAAAAGGTTTTTAAAAAAGGCCATCTGTGGAAAGAGGTGCCGATTAAGCTTGACAGCGGCGCGACGAAATACATTGAATTCCTCGCCAGAGACGGAATTGGGGAGGATTATTTTTTGTGGTGATGAGGGACATCTCCTCTAAAAAAATATTAGAGCGCGAATTCTCCATGAACGAGCAGCTGTTTAAAGATTTGTTTGACAGGGCTGTCGACGGCATCGTGCTGTTTGATAAGGACGGCGGGTTTATTGATGCGAACCTCTCTTTTTGCAAAAGCTTTGAGATCGGCCAGAATGAATTGTCCCATCTGTCGCTCCGCCATTTTACCGACGGAGAAAACAAAAAGCATCTGAAAGAAATCTGGGAAACCCTCCGCAGAAAAGGAAACGCCAAAGGAGAACTGCCCGTCAAGCTTCGGTCCGGCGAAGAGAAGCTGTTTGAATTTACGATTACGTCCAACTTAATCAGCGGGTTCTACATGTCCATTATGAGAGACATAACAGAGAAACGGTTGATGGAATTGAAACTCTTTAAAAGCGAAGAGCGATTCCGCGAAATTTTTGAAAACGCCATGGACGCGATTGTCATTTGGTCTGATGACGGAAAGATTGCCAAAGCAAACGAATCGGCGTGCCGCATTTTCGAACTGCCGATGGATAAGCTGGTGGAGACGAATTTATGTACGTTTATCGTTGATCCGCAGAAAAAATACAAGCAGATTAAGAAGAAATATGAAAAATACGGGGAAATCCGTGAAGAAATGCTGTTTCAGATGGCAAACGGCCAATACAAAGAGCTTGAGTTCACATCAAAACGAACCATACTTGAAGGTCAGCATTTAACCATTTTAAGAAATGTCAGCGATCGTAAGCGGATGGAAAAAGAATTGCGGGAAAGCGAGCTGAAATTCAGAAAAGTATTCAACGGCTCAATGGACGGCAAGGTCTTATTTGACAACCAATTCCGCATTATTGACGCGAATCCTCTCGCAAGCCGTATACTCGGCATGCCGGATGAGGAGCTGAGAGCGTACACCGTTCCGGATATTCTTTCTTTATTTGATATTGAAAACGCGGGTGTTCCCGCCAGAAAGATTGATTTAGAAGGAATGGATAATGAAATCCCCTTCCTGTTAAGCAGCAGTGACAGCCGCAAACTGGAATTCTCCTTCAAAAGAAATATCATTCAAAATATGAATCTGGCCATCTTTAAAGATGTCACAGAGGCCAAAGAGCTTGAAGAGAGGCTGCGGAAATCCGACACTCTTCATGTTGTAGGGGAGCTGGCGGCGGGCATCGCCCACGAAATCAGAAACCCGATGACGGCGCTGAAAGGGTTCATTCAGCTTCTTCAAGGAAGCATTGAAGGCGAATATTCTCTGTACTTTAACGTCATTACCTCAGAATTAAAACGCATCGAGTCTATCATCACTGAATTTTTAATTTTAGCGAAACCTCAGGCGATATTATATGAAGAAAAAGATGTGACGCAGATTATGAAAGACACGGCTGATCTTTTGAATGCCCAGGCCAATCTTGTCAATGTGCAGATTCATCTGAACCTGACCGGAAACATCCCGCCGATTTACTGTGAACCGAATCAATTAAAACAGGTGTTTATCAATATTTTAAAAAACGCCATTGAAGTCATGCCGGGCGGCGGCAATATCTATGTGACCATCCAGCCTTCTGATCAAGACCACATTTTGATTTCTTTTCAAGATGAAGGAACAGGTATTTCCGAAGACAAATTAAAACGTCTGGGCGAGCCATTTTACACGACAAAAGACAGGGGAACGGGCCTCGGTCTCATGGTCAGCTATAAAATCATCGAAGAGCATCAGGGACGCATTCATGTGGAAAGTGAAGAAGGGAAGGGCACGGTTTTTCATTTGACACTTCCGATCCGGCAGAATACGGAAGAAAGAAGGAGCGGGGAATGATCTGTTTTACAAGTGTAAAAGCGCCGTTGGAACCGTCATCGTAACAGAGGAAGAGAGCTTTATTACCGGCCTGTTTCTCACCGGGGAAGATTTTGAGGAATGGCAAAAAGACGCGCCCGGCGTAAAGCTGTGCGAAACCGCTTTGCTGTCGGAGGCGAAACAGCAGCTGGCATCATATTTTTCAGGAGAAAGAAAGCAATTCTCTCTGCCTTTGAGACAAAAAGGCACACCCTTTCAGGAAAGGGTGTGGAACGCGCTGACGATGATTCCTTACGGGGAATCCCGAAGCTACGCCGATATGGCTGAAGCGATCGGAAAACCGAAAGCGGTGCGCGCCATCGGACAAGCCAATAAACGAAACCGGCTGCCGATTTTTGTCCCGTGCCATCGGGTAATCGGCAAAAACAGCGCCTTAACGGGATACGCGGGCACGAAGACGGATGTAAAAGCGGTGCTGCTGAACATCGAACAAATATCCTATAAAGAAAAATAAAACATATGGCACGTTCCGTTTTTTCGCGTCCGACATATCATTTTATTAAGTGAAAAAAGTTGGTCTGGTGAAAAAGGAGGACGAAGCCTGATGAAAATGAGCCGTCCGCAAAAGATAGCCGGTTATGCAGAGCTGTTTTTTAAAATGCATCTCATTACAGCCGCCCAAAAAGATGAAGTGATTACATTGTGCAGACAAAAAAACCGCTGACATTGCCTGAGGCAACATCATCAGCGGTTTTTCAGCTCAGCTGGCAGTCAGCGAATAATTGTTCAATTTCTTCCGTGTAAGAACCGGTCACAATTCCTTTCTCGGTGATAATGCCTGAAATCAGGCTGCCCGGTGTGATGTCAAAGGCCGGATTGAAGACCGGCACATCTTCGGGAGCGGTGCGTATGCCTGAGATCTGTCTGACTTCATCCGGATCTCTTTCTTCAATCGGAATCTGATCGCCGTTTTCAATCTGCAAGTCAAAGGTCGAAAGCGGTGCGGCCACAAAAAACGGAATCTGAAAGGCGTTTGCCAAAATAGCGAGGCCGTACGTTCCGATTTTGTTGGCCGTATCTCCGTTTTTAGCAATTCTGTCAGCGCCGACAATGACTGCTGAAATATGTTTTTCCTTCATTGTATGGGCGGCCATGCTGTCCGTAATGAGTGTGACATCAATTCCGCCCTGCATCAGCTCCCACGCCGTCAGCCGTGATCCTTGGAGAACGGGTCTTGTTTCACATGCGTAGATATGAAGGCCGAGGTCTTTTTGTTTCGCTAAGTAAAAGGGAGCAAGCGCCGTACCGTACCGGCTTGTAGCAATCGAGCCCGCATTGCAGATGGTCATGATCTGGTCGCCTTTTTTAAAAAGGTGCAGCGCATTTTGGCCGATCATTCGGCAAGTTTCTTCATCCTCAATCTGAATTTGAATGGCTTCATGAACGAGCGTTGTCTTCGCTTCATTGATTGAGATTGCATCCCTGATGGAATCCGTCAGTCTGTCAAGCGCCCACGCGAGGTTGACGGCAGTGGGCCTCGAACTGTTTAAATACGCTTTGACATCCGCGAACTGACGTCGGAAATCTGAAAGGTCGCGGGCTTCAAATGACTTGGCGGAGAGCGCGAGTCCGAACGCCGCAGTTATACCGATGGCCGGGGCGCCCCTTACTTTCAGCGTGACAATCGCGTCGAATACATCTTCCTTTGTTTCAAGTTCCACATATTCAGTGACGTCGGGAAGCTTTTGCTGATTTAAAATGCGGATGTAGGTTTCTTTCCATTCCACAGAACGGGGGATGGCAAATTCATTGGTCATGCTGCATCATTCCTTTACACGGAGCTTAAATTGGTCCAGAACCTCGGTGATATGCTTCAGTTCTTTTCTGTTTTCGATATAATAGGCGCCGATGTCAAGCGCCAGCTTCTTCCGTTCGATTCGTTTGTCAAACGGAGTGATTTCATCTAAGTCAGCCACATGGGCGAGTCCGATCGTGCGCCGGATCAATTCGCATCCCGCAAAACCGACCGCTTCTTCAAACGCGTTTTTCAGTGTGTCTTCCAGCAGGTGTCTGCGGGAAGGCAGGCAGTCTTTCTCCCATGCTTCACTGAATGTTTTCACAAATGTATCCCATACGGCGGCAGTATGGTCATATAACGGCTGTCTGTCGTCACCGTCGCGGCTGAGGGCGTTTAACAGCAGATTGGCGATAAATTGGCCGATGTCAAACCCGATCGGTCCGAAGAAAGCAAACTCGGGATCAATCACCTTTGTTTCATGTTCATCGGCGAAGATGCTTCCCGTGTGCAGATCGCCGTGAACCAATGTTTCCGCGGAATTCAGAAAGATGGCTTTCAATTCGTCAGCGCCTTCTTTCAGCCGGGAATTGTTCCAAACTTTTTCTGCGTATGGGCGCAGCTCCTCTTCAAAATCGTTTGTCTCATGGTCGAGAAACGGTTCTGTAAACACAAGCCTTTCTGTAATATTGCAAAGCTCAGGATTTGTAAACTGCTTTGCGAGCTGCTGCTTTACTTTCGCATCGAGCGCATAATCGGATGAGTAAAAAAGCGTTTTCCCTAAAAATTCACCGATATGAACCGATAAGTTCGGATAATGCTGCCCTTCCAGCAGCCCTTTTCTTGAAATCTGCAAATGTGAGAGGTCTTCCATTACCGTGACGGCCATTTCAGTATCGGAATAGTAAACGGCCGGAACGAGGTGCGGCACGTGTTCGCCCTGGCGGATGAGGGCGCTGCTTTCGATTCTCGCCCGATCAATTGTAAGCGGCCAGCTTTCACCGACGACTTTCGCGTAAGGAATCGCCTGTTTGATAATCAGTCCTTTTTGGTTTTCTTTATCGTAAACATGAAAGACGTAATTTAAATTGCCGTCGCCGATTTCACGGCATGTCAGAGTGCTTTTGCTTTGGAATAAGCCGAGCTTGACGGCTAACGCGGCGGCGGAGCTTTCTGTTAATTGTTCATAAAGACTTGTTTTAGTTGCTGACATGGATTTACCCTCCAATTATGTAGTGGTAGTAAGAGATCGTGACGGAGAATACGCCCGAAAAAAAAGCCTCCTTCTCTGAAAGAGAAGGAGGCTGAAACAGTGCAGTCCGCCTCTTATCTCTCAGATAACATCTGATGGAATTAGCACCGTGCCTTATGAGACAATCGTCTCGGCGCAAAATGTACGCGCCCCATTTCACAATGGAATTACGGTCGGTTGCTGTTGGGGTCAAAAGGCCAATTCCCTCGCCCAACTCTCGATAAGAGAAAATATATTGATTTGTATCACAATTCGGATTAATCAGTTGATGAAAATATTAGCAGGTGCCGGATATTCTTGTCAACGTTTTTTTGAAAATTAATATAAATCACGCCGCAAGTCTTGGAAAACCGGAATGGTTCCGCGGACGGCCGCGCTTTCTGACACATCAATTTCCGTCCGGACTGCGCCTTCCGTCCGGTCTCCTTCGGCTAAAATCCGGCCCCACGGGTCAATAATCAGGCTGTGGCCGGCAAATTCATTATCGGGATTGGACCCCGTGCAGTTAGAGGCTGCGACAAAACATTGGTTTTCAATTGCTCTGGCGATAAGCAGGCTTCGCCAATGATCAAGGCGGGGCAGAGGCCATTCCGCAGAGATAAACAGGACATTCGCGCCCTGGGACGTATGCTTTCTGATCCATTCGGGGAAACGGATATCATAGCAGATCAGCCCGGCGCACTTGACACCGTCAAGCTCAAAGGAACCGTCGCTGTTTCCTGCTGACAAGTAAAGGTGTTCATCCATCAGCTGAAACAGATGGGCTTTTTGATACCGCTTCACGATCTGTCCGCTGTTATCGGCGATGTACATGGTGTTATAGACATTTTCGCCTTCTTTGACCGCAAAAGATCCGGCAACGAGGTGTACGTTGTATGTTTTTGCCGTTTCTTTAAGCCACTGTTCCGAAACTTTGCCGTTTTCATCCGCCAGCTGGTCTAGCCGTGTGAGATCATAGCCGGTCGTCCACAACTCAGGAAGCACGATTACATCCGCATGGCGGCTTTCTTGCTCAATCAAAGATTCTGCTTTTTTAAAATTTTCTGAAGGATTTCCGTATGAAATATCAAATTGCAAACAGGAAACGGTCCATTTCATTTTTTAACACCTCAAGTTTCTCTTTACTTTTTTATTTAACCATATATGATGATGGACTATCATTTCAAGACATTTTTAGAAGGTGAAAAATATGAACTTTGAAATCTCAGATGTACTCAAACAGCTGCCGGAACAATTTTTCGCATCATTGGTGCAAAAAGTGAATCAAAAGCTGAAAGAAGGCAGAGACGTCATCAATTTAGGGCAGGGAAACCCTGATCAGCCGACGCCTCAGCATATCGTTGAAGAAATGAAGCGCGCCGTCGAAAGGCCGGAAAATCATAAATACTCATCATTCCGGGGCGCTTACAGCTTCAAAAAAGCAGCCGCTGCATTTTATGAAAGGGAGTACGGGGTCACGCTTGATCCGGAAACGGAAGTCGCCGTGCTGTTCGGAGGCAAGGCGGGACTTGTTGAGCTTCCGCAATGTCTTTTAAACCCGGGAGATACCATTCTGGTGCCTGATCCCGGATATCCTGATTACTGGTCGGGCGTCGCCCTTGCGAATGCGAAAATGGAAATGATGCCGCTGACGGAAGAAAGAGGGTTTCTCCCTGATTACAGCGTAATTCCTGAAAAGGTGCGGAGCGAGGCGAAGCTGCTGTATCTCAATTATCCGAATAATCCGACCGGTGCTGTAGCGACAGAGGCGTTTTTTGAGGAGACAGTCGGTTTTGCGGAACAAAACGGCATTTGTGTCGTTCATGATTTCGCGTACGGAGCCGTCGGTTTTGACGGGCATAAACCGCTGAGCTTTTTGCAGACGGAAGGCGCAAAAGAGACGGGAATCGAAATCTATACCTTGTCCAAAACGTATAATATGGCGGGCTGGCGGGTCGGATTTGCCGTCGGAAACGCTTCTGTTATCGAAGCGATCAATCTTTATCAGGATCATATGTTTGTCAGCCTGTTTCCCGCGGCGCAGCAGGCGGCCGCAGCCGCTCTTTTAGCGGATCAGGCATGCGTCGCAGCGCAAAATGACAGATATGAATCGAGACGCAATGCATGGATTGAAGCCTGCCGCGGTATCGGCTGGGATGTGACGGCTCCGGCGGGCTCCTTTTTTGCATGGCTCCCTGTGCCCGACGGTTATACGTCACAGTCGTTTTCAGATCTGCTGCTCGAGAAAGCGGATGTCGCCGTCGCTGCCGGAAACGGGTTCGGAAAATGGGGGGAAGGCTATATAAGAGTCGGTCTTCTGACAAGTGAAGAAAGACTTAAAGAAGCTGCGGAACGGATCGGGAAACTGAATCTTTTCACCTGAAAAAGCATTGACATATCAGGATAACAATGCGATAATTCAAAATAATTTATAAAATCATTATTCTTATCAAGAGCAGGCAGAGGGACGAGCCCGATGAAGCCCGGCAACCGACTGATAAAGCACGGTGCTAATTCTTGCAGCAGGAGCTGAGAGATAAGATTCGGACATAACACGAAGCCTCTTTCTGCTCATACGGAAGAGGTTTTTTTATGTTTTGTGAAAGAAAGAGAGGCGTTCACGCATGAGCGAAGTATTGGCAACATATCTTCTGACAGACACAACGGACAGTGAAAAGCGGGCGGAACAGATTGCGGCGGGACTGACGGTAGGCTCCTGGACTGACCTGCCCCTGGTGAAGCAGGAACAGCTCAGAAAACATAAAGGCCGGGTCGTAAAAGTTGAGGAGAAAGAAGGAACCTCAGAAAACGAAACACAATCCGTCATCACTATCGCCTATCCCGAGGCGAACTTTTCAAGAGATATTCCGGCCGTCCTGACGACGGTATTTGGAAAGCTGTCACTGGACGGAAAAATAAAATTGACTGATCTTGAATTTTCCGAAGGGTTTAAACGCTCCCTTCCCGGGCCGAAATTCGGTATATACGGCATCCGCAAACTGCTGGGCGAATTTGAAAGACCGCTTCTGATGAGCATATTTAAAGGCGTGATCGGACGGGATCTCGCCGACATTAAAGAACAGCTCAGACAGCAGGCGCTCGGCGGCGTGGATCTGATTAAAGATGACGAAATTTTCTTTGAAAATGAACTGGCTCCGTTTGAAACCCGCATTATCGAAGGAAAACAAGTTCTGAAGGAAACCCGGGAGGAGACGGGGCATAAAACGCTGTATGCCGTAAACCTTACGGGAAGGACCGCTGAACTGCGGGATAAAGCGAGGCGCGCGGCAGAACTCGGGGCGGACGCGCTTTTATTGAATGTGTTCGCTTACGGTTTAGATGTGATGCAGAGCCTTGCCGAAGACAGGGAAATCCCGCTTCCGATCATGGCGCATCCGGCAGTCAGCGGCGCGTTCACATCATCTCCCGTTTACGGCTTGTCGCATGCGCTTTTGCTCGGCAAGCTGAACCGCTATTGCGGCGCTGATTTCAGCTTATTTCCGTCACCTTACGGATCCGTTGCTCTTCCGAAGGAGTCCGCGCTTGCAATCCATGATGAATGTGTAAAAGACGATGTCTTTCATCCGTCGTTTGCCGTCCCGTCAGCAGGCATTCACCCCGGTATGGTGCCTTTATTGATGCGCGATTTCGGCATCGATCACATCATCAATGCCGGCGGAGGCATTCACGGCCATCCGAAAGGAGCCGAGGGCGGCGGAAAAGCGTTCCGCGCCATCATTGATGCGGTGCTTGAAGCGCAGCCGATTGAAGAAAAAGCCGCGTCGTGCAAAGATCTTCAGCTCGCATTAGACAAATGGGGAAGGGTGGAAGCCGTATGACCCGCACACCGCTGATTATTTGTGATTTCGACGGAACGGTCACCATGAACGACAACATTGTCAGCATGATGAAAGAATTCGCGCCTCCTGAGTGGCTTGAATTAAAAGACGGTGTTCTGTCTAAAAGCATATCAATCCAAGAAGGAGTCGGCCGGATGTTCGGACTGCTGCCGAGCAGCTTAAAAGAAGAACTGACCGGCTTTATTCTGAAGGATGCGAAAATACGGGACGGCTTTTTGGATTTTGTCTCGTTTGTCCGGTCAAACGGCCTCCCGTTTTATATCGTAAGCGGAGGAATGGACTTTTTTGTGCATCCGCTTTTGGAAGGGATCGTAGAAAAGGAGCGGATTTTCTGCAATCATGCATCCTTTGACAATGAATATATTCATATAGACTGGCCGCACGCCTGTGACGGAGGCTGCACCAATCAATGCGGTTGCTGCAAACCGTCAGTCATCCGGAAGCTGTCCGATCAGCAGAAATTTCTCATTATGATCGGTGATTCGGTCACGGATGTCGAGGCTGCAAAGTTATCCGATATGTGTTTTGCGAGAGATTATCTTTTGACTGAATGCAAAGAACTCGGCCTCCGGCATCTGCCTTTTCAAGATTTTCATGAGGTGAAAACAGGCATTGAAAACATCGGGGAGGTGCAGGCATGGCTGCAAAAGAAGAACGCTGGCGCGAACTTGCCGAGGTAAAGCGCGAGCTGGCCGAAAGAGACTGGTTCCCGGCAACGAGCGGGAATCTTTCCATCAAAGTATCCGACGCGCCGCTGACTTTCCTCGTTACGGCGAGCGGAAAAGACAAACGAAAAGAAACAGACGAAGATTTTCTCTTAATCGATGAGAACGGGGAGCCCGCTGAGACCGGCCATTCTTTAAAACCTTCAGCGGAAACGCTTCTCCATACTTACTTATACCAAAAGACAGACGCAGGCTGCTGTCTGCATGTCCATACCGTTAATAATAATGTCATCTCAGAGCTTTACGGGGATGAAAAACAAATCACTTTTCAGGGGCAGGAGATGATTAAGGCGCTCGGATTATGGGAGGAAAACGCGTCCGTGACCGTTCCGATCATTGACAACCCGGCGCACATCCCGGCATTGGCCGAAAGCTTCGCGCACCATGCGGACGCCGGCTCAGGCGCGGTGTTAATCCGCAATCACGGCATTACGGCATGGGGGCGGACCGCATTTGAAGCGAAAAGGGTGCTGGAAGCCTATGAATTTTTATTCAGCTGCCACCTCAAGCTTCTGTCACTTCGGCCGCAGCTAGTAAAATAAAAGGAGGAATAGAAAATGGCGACCATCAGAATTCATGACGAAAAGAATACGCTCATTGAAAAACAGGAAGAAGTAGCGCGCTTCTTAGACGAACAAGAGGTGATCTATGAGCAGTGGAACATTGAAAAACTTCCGTCTGAGCTTTCGGAGAAATACAATCTGACAGAAGGTGAAAAAGAAAGGATTCTCGCAGTGTTTGACAAGGAGATTCAGGATATTTCAGCCCGGCGCGGATATCAGTCTCAGGATGTCATTTCTTTATCAGATACCACGCCGAATCTTGATGAATTATTAAAAAATTTCCAAAGAGAACATCACCACACGGATGATGAAGTCCGCTTTATCGTCAGCGGACACGGCATCTTCGTCATTCAAGGCAAAGACGGCACATTTTTCGACGTCCGTTTAAATCCGGGAGATTTGATTTCAGTTCCGGAGAACATCCGCCACTACTTTACGCTTCAGGAAGACCGCCGGGTCGTCGCAATCCGAATTTTCGTGACGACAGAGGGCTGGGTGCCGATTTACGAAAATGAAAGTGTGCAAAAACTGATAGACGCCCGAACCTCTCATGCCCCCGCCGGCATGAGAGGTTTTTTATTGTAATATAAAGTCAGCTGTGGCTGTTTTTTAAATCTTGAATATGCCGCATTCTGTTTATATCATTACCTGAATGGGTATTATTCTCGTATTCATGCTAAAGATTCCAATATGAAATGAAAAAATAAGTTATTTAGTAAAAAATGTTTACAAATAAAGTATAATCTGTAATAATGCTCAATAACCCAATCAAACTTGTTTCCTATTCTTTTAGCGGTGAGGGGTGAAGTGAATGGGCAGTTATTCTGAACAAGAAAAATTGCTTCTATCTATTGATAAAAAAGAAAAATGATGATAGATGCGGCTAACAGGCAAGGGTTTACAGGATATGACACGATCAGGCACAGCCAGGAACTGGACTGTCTGATGAACGCGTATCAGCAGCTGGTAAACCGTGATCGCACACATCACCAAGGAATACAGGGCCTTGTGAAGAAAATAGGCTTGTTCTCCCGCGGTGACGTCATGCCTGCATATGAAGCAAACAAATGATTGATGATAAAACAGATAACGAAGACTGAATGCGCTTCCTGATCAAGCGCCGCATCCGAAAGATGACCGCGTACAGTCAGCAGATTTTTCCGCTGGCACGGCTCACGAAGCGCCTCGTACTATCTGCCGGCTATGATGCCGTTCCTCTGGTATATCCTCTTACACATATTCTTCTTTAAATAAAAAACACCCCGATCCAGGGTGTTTTTTTCATCGTGAAGCGGCAGGGAGGGTAATGGTGACCTCTGTCCCCTTATCGACTTCGCTTTGAATGTCAATCGAACCGCCGTACATCAGCATGATTCGTTTACATACGACAAGGCCGAGGCCGGTGCCTTTTTCCTTTGACGTGACAAACGGAAGAAAAATGTGTTCAAGCATATCTTCAGAAATGCCCATTCCGTTGTCGGCCACCTTAATGACTGCTTTATGGTCGCGGGCTTCTAAATAGATGGACAGCCGGCCGCCTTCCTGCATGGATTCCAGTGCGTTTTTTGCGACATTTAAAATCACCTGTTTAATATGGTCTTTCGTACAGTTGACCTTGAGCGGCCGATTGACGAGAATCTCCACATTCACTTCCACATTATACAGATTCCCTTCAGAATAAATAATCGGCATAATTTCATCAAGAATATCCTGCAGCGAGTTCACTTCCAACCGTTCAGCAGTAGGTTTACCGAGCACTAAAAACTCACTGACAATCTGATTGATCCGTTTAATCTCCTGCTCAATAATTGAGAAATACAGCTGATCTTCCTCCGATTTGTATTTTTCTGCAAAAGCTGAATGAAGCCGCTGATCCCTGTAAGCGGGTTGCGGATTTCATGGGCGGTGCTGGCGGCAAGCGTTCCGATCAGCTCCAATTTCTGCGCTTCATTTTGAGCGCGCTCCAGCTGGGTCTTGCGCTTAAGCAGATAATATTGAACGAGGATGAACAGAATATTCAGCAGCACGGCAATACTGGACATCGGCAGCAGCACGCTTTTGGTCAGCTCGTTCAGCTCAACCGGTTTCGGATAAACATTGATATTCCAATTAATATCATCCAGATAGCCGCTGACCGGTTGAACCCCTTCTGATTGATCAGCCCGTCCGCTGGCAAATATCACTTTATTCTGATTGGTTGCCTTGACATAAACGTCAGGGCTCAGCATATTGATCATATTTCTCAAATAATCGACTTGAATGGCGGCTACTAAATAATCCGTGACTTCCCGTTTTGCGTCTAACACCGGCACGCAGATCGTGAAGATGCGCTGGCCTGTAATTCTGCTGGAGTAGTCATTTGTGATAACCGTTTTTTTCGTCTTTTTCGCCTTCGTAAAATACGGTCTGTCGGCCAAATTCACCTTTGATTTCAGATCAGTCGTGCTTGCGATGACATCACCTTTGGAATTCAGCATATACAGTCCGCTGAATCTGGGTTCATCCTCAAAAGCCTGATCGAGAATATCATTTATCTTTTCTTCATTGACAGGCTTATCGACAGCGATCGCAAGTGTTGTCATCCGGGCTTTTGTTTCACCGATTAAATAATTGAGCTTATTGCGGTGAAGGTTGAGCATCATACTGGCTTCCTGTATGTGTTTATCGGCTATTTTCTGCTTTTCTTTTTCATAAATGAAAAAGCTGATAATAAGTGCCGGGATGATCACCAATATGAGATAAAGCTTGATCTTTCCCCGGGCACCTTTAAATGTATTCACTCTGCATCGCTCCAACATTACACTTGAATAGAGGTATTATATCATTTTTATACTTCTTTAATAAGAAAAATAACCAAAATGATAGAAAACAAATTATTTTATTAAGGTCAGGCAAAAAGAAGAGAAATTTTGGAAACATTTTTGTTGACATTTTTCATTTTGTTTATTAATGTTTCTCTGTAACGGTTTCTTTTGTAAAAGGATGATTGAATGTATGACGGATAAAACAGAAAACTCATTGAAATTATTTATTGTACTGTCACGTGCGTACCGATCTATTAACGACCATATGAATAAACATATTCATAAGCACGGTCTGAACCCGACGGAATTTGCGGTGCTTGAGCTGCTGTACCACAAAGGCAACCAGCCGCTTCAGCAGATCGGCGACAAAATTTTATTAGCGAGCGGAAGTATTACATACGTTGTTGACAAATTAGAGAAAAAAGAACTTCTCATCAGAAAAGCCTCGCCGACTGACAGAAGAGTGACTTTCGCACAAATTTCCGAAAAGGGAATCCGTCTTTTGGACGATATTTTCCCTGATCATGCTGAAGAAATTAAAGAAATGATCAGTGTGCTGAGTGATGAAGAGATAGAAATGTGTACGGAAATGCTGAAAAGAGTGGGGTTAAACGCTAAACATTTTCATCAGAAATAAAAAAGGAAGCCGTTTGAAAGGCTTCCTTTTTTATATTACTGATTTTGGTCAGTCGCGGCGTTTCTAGGCTGTATCAATACCTCGACGCGCCTGTTTTTGCTGCGCCCTTCAGCGGTTTTGTTCGACACGGCCGGTTTATACTCTCCGAAACCTTTGGCGCTGAATACTTTTGCGTCAAGTTTCGGGTTTTCCGTGAGAATAGCCATGAAGTTGACGGCCCGCATGACGCTTAAATGCCAGTTAGATTGATATTGTGAGTTTTTAATCGGCACATTGTCCGTATGTCCGCTGATGATAATGTTCCTCGGCGGATTCAGCACAAGGAGATTCGAGATTTCCTTGGCAAGCGGAATATCTTCCTGACGGATATCCGCCCGTCCGGAATCAAAAAAGATACTGTCTTTAATGGTAATTAAGAGCCCTTCTTTAGTCATCTTTGTTTCCAGCTGAGTTTCAAGCTTTTTGTTTTTATAAATTGATTGACTTGCTTTTGCACGCCTTCAAGTTCTTCGCGGTCGGCTGCTTCTCTTTCTTTCTTTTCTGTTCTTTATCTTTTCCTTGTCTTTTTTAACTGATCAATGCCGTCTTTTTCGTTTTCAGGAGGGGTGACGCTTGAATATTCAAGAACACCCGTGCCTCCGGTAAACACGGCGTTAAATGATTTAGACAGCATTTGGAATTTCGCCGCATCGACCGAGCTCATGGCGAACAATACAATGAACAGAGCCAAAAGAAGGGTGAGCAAATCCGCGTACGGGATCAGCCAAGACTCATCCACATGCTCGTCATCATGCTTCTTCTTCTTTTTTCTCGCCATTGTTTGCCTCTCCTTCTTGTTCAGCGACTTTTGCGCGTTCATTCGCAGGAAGATACATGAGAAGTTTTTGTTCGATCACTTTCGGGGCCTGTCCTTCAAGCACTGACAGAACGCCTTCGATCATGATTTCACGCAGTTTGACTTCCTGCTTTGATTTGCGTTTCAGTTTGTTGGCGAAGGGATGCCAAAGTACATACCCTGTGAAAATCCCGAGAAGGGTGGCGACAAACGCCGCACTGATGGCATGTCCGAGCGCCTCGGTATTGTTCATGTTGGAAAGAGCGGCGATAAGGCCGATGACCGCACCCAAAACGCCGAGTGTCGGCGCATATGTGCCGGCTTGTGTAAAGATGGCTGCGCCGGCCTGGTGTCTGTCTTCCATCGCTTCAACTTCCTCAGTCATAATATCTCTGATAAATTCTGCGCTTTGTCCGTCAACCGCCATGCTCAGGCCGTTTTTCAAAAATGCGTCATCCACGTCTTCAATGCTTGCTTCCAATGCGAGCAGACCTTCACGTCTGGCGATTTGCGCCCATTGAGAGAACATAGGAATTAATTGCGCAATTGTCAGCTGTTTGTTTTCTTTAAACAGCACTTTAAAAAGGGCAGGCACTTTTTTGATTTCTTTTCCGGGGAATGCGATGATCACCGCAGAAATCGTACCGAACAAAATAATCAGAATAGCTGCCGGGTTAGCGAGTGCGCTTAAGCTGACCCCTTTCAGCACCATGCCCACGCTTAAAGCAATCACGGCGAGGATGATACCGATAATCGATGTTTTATCCATAGTTTTCACCAAATCCTTTATACTAGCTTTCTATGGTTAATATCGGTGGCAGTGCATGGAACTTTAGGGTGATTGAGAAATTGTTCCCGAATTCTTCACAGTTTCTCCCTTCCGGCATGGAGAAATAACAAAAAAAG